>CAZQCK010000215.1:0-1717 GCA_964591925.1 uncultured Desulfobacterales bacterium | reverse complement strand
CTCCCATTCTGAACCTACAGGACAGAAGACCCTTCCGGACATACGCCCTTATTTTTGTACTGATCTTTTATTTCCCTGTATATAATTCCGAAAACCGCATCCGGCAGAATATCATCGACGGTAGTGAAGCGAGTTTCTATGACGGCGTCCACCAATGGACACGGTGTTATTTTTTTCGGTAGATCCAAAGTACCACCTAAGGGGACTGGCAAAATCAGAATGGAATTTGTGTGCTCAATGCCGATATGCACTTGCAAGATAATACAGTAGGCCAAAGCGTGTCAATGGCCAAAACGTGGCTTTTGATTTGAATAGTTTCGGCTGTTTACTTTCTATGCGGCACCAACCTCCCCAACGCCTCCGGCCGCCGGTCTCTCCACCTCGACCGCTCCACGTCCCGGCCGTAAGCCCCACCTCCTGCGGATCCCAGAAAGGCCGACAGTCGCTTGATCAACTCGATGGACCTGGGATTCAGCCGAAGCATGGCCTGGAGGTCCTTTGAGGCCTTCTGGCTTGCCATGGCGTCGGCCAACCGCTCGTTGTACTTCCGGAACAGGTTTTCGTGGATCTTCTCGACCGCCACACGCCAGGGCGTCCGTAAAGGCTGAGCGGCCGTCTCCATCATGCTCGAGGCATACGGGATGCGGCTATCCATGCGCATCTGCCGCAGCTGAACCTGCCGGGTTGCCGTGGTGGACTCGCGCCCGAGGATCAAACCGGATCGGTCCAGGACCTTCATGAAATCATCGAAGTTCTTGAACTGGATGGGGTCCATGACCTCCTGCATGATCTTCCTTTGGGCGGGATCTCCAAAGAGCTTCTGCCGGAAGCGGCCCCCGAGGTTGTAGACGCCCGAGCCGCCGGCGGTCTCCTTGATGGAGTCCAGGGCGTTCTGCATGTGCGCGCGGATGAGCTTATCCCACGCCTCTTTCCCGCCGTGCTTCGTGATCACCTGCTTTGCGCGCTTCGCCACCTGCGGGGATGAGGTGAATACGAGATTGGCGACCTTCTCCACATCGTCGCCCTCGAGACCGGCAAGCCAGCCGATGGTGCGTTTTTTCCCGGCGGCATCATCTTTGGCCTCGTTGTGGCAGCCCTGGTATCCCTTGTAACGGCGGCGGGGGAGAGTCTGGGGCTCTGGAAAGCTCCCGACCCTGCTTCACCGGCACCGCGCCCGAGGTGGATACGAATGTGCCTAATTGGCGCAGGAGTTTTTGTGATCCTGGTTTCAGTTGCAGCATATTTTGGATCTGCTTAGCCGCTTTTGGGGAACTCATCAGGTCTAGCAGATACTTGTTCCTTCCCGTAAACAGCCAATCGTGAAATTTACACTCCTCGAGGTGGATCCCTTGTCCTGGAATCCAACCTGTCCCAGGTCCCTCCCTGGGAAGACGATCTCAACCAGGAGCCGGGGGTCCCTATCGATTGGCCGGCATAGGCCGAAAAATCCTTCTTGCACGGGCACAGGTATACTACGCCAAAAAGCAACTTCCTATCACGCACCACCCGCAGGCTGCCTTCGGGGTGAAGGGGGATCCAATCCAATTCGCGCATGTCGCTCGCCCTTCTAATCGGAGCTTCGTCTCAAGGCCTCATGAGGGGTCTCAAAGGGACACGGTCTCTCCGGGCTCCAGGTGGATCAGGCGGTCGGCCAGCCCGGCCCGTTCCATCTCCCGCCGGATCTCCACGGGAGGCAGGTGCACCGGCTCGTCCCCCA
>CAZQCK010000214.1:0-1977 GCA_964591925.1 uncultured Desulfobacterales bacterium | reverse complement strand
AAGGAAAGCATCTTGTAAAGAAAGGCCGAGCCAAGATATGCATGTGCTGTTGTACTACATTCTACCCCTGATCGTCGTCCTGGGAGTGCTGATCTTTTGCCACGAGCTGGGTCATTTTCTGGTGGCCAAGCTGTTTCGCGTAAAGGTGCTGCGTTTCTCTCTGGGCTTCGGCCCGAAACTCGTGGGCAAGACCCTCGGAGAGACCGAGTACCTGATTTCGGCCGTTCCCCTGGGCGGGTATGTCAAGATGCTCGGTGAAAATGAGACCGAGGAAGACGCGGAACCCATCCCCCCTTCAGACCTGAACCGTGCCTTCAACATGCAGCACCCCCTGGAGCGGATCGCAATAGTGTCGGCGGGACCGGCGTTCAACTTCTTCCTGGCCTTTCTCCTCTTCTGCGGCCTCCACCTGGTGGCAGGCACCCAGATCATGGTTCCCGAGGTGGGGCAAGTCCGGGAGGGGTCACCCGCAGACGGCGCAGGTCTGAAAAAGGGCGACGTGGTGGCGGCGGTGGAAGGCCGGGCCGTGCATTCTTGGGAGGACCTCAAGGGCGAGGTCGAGGGCCGGGCAGGAGACCCTCTTGTCTTTCTCGTCCGGCGCGGGGAGCGGACCCTGGAGCTCACCGTGACTCCGGAGGCCTCCACGGTAACGAATCTCTTCGGCGAAGAGGTCCGAAGCGCCCTGATCGGAATCGTGGCCTCGGGTGAATTTCAGACCGTAGACCTGGGTCCGGGGCAGGCGGTTGTCGAAGCAGCCGCCAGGACCTGGGAGATCACCAAACTGACCCTCCTCACCGTGGTAAAACTCTTTCAACGGGTGGTTCCCATGGAAACGGTGGGAGGCCCCATCATGATCGGCCAGTTGACCGGGCAGATCGCACAGGAGAGCTTCCTGTACCTGATCCCCTTCATGGCGGTTATCAGCGTGAACCTGGGGATCCTCAACCTGCTCCCTGTGCCCATTCTGGACGGCGGCGTGATCGTCTTTCTGCTGGTGGAGCTCGTGGCCGGCAAGCCCCTGAGCATTCGAAAAAGGGAAATGGCCCAAAAGGCGGGCCTGTTCATTCTCATCGCCCTGATGGCCCTGGTGTTCTACAACGACATCGCACGCATTGTGCGTCCCTTGTTTCAGTGATTCCCCATGATCCTGGCCTTCAGCACATCCACGCCTCAGTTCGGCGCAGCCCTCATGACCTTGGAAGGAACCGTCCTGGCCGAGGTCGCAACCGGGGTGGAGCACAGGCATTTTCAGGGCTTCATGCCGGCGGTGAACTTTCTGGTTTCTTCCTGCGGCAAGCCGCTCGAGGACATTGAAGCGATTGTCGTGTCCAGGGGGCCGGGAAGCTTCACCGGATTGCGGGTCGGCCTGGCCGCGGCCAAGGGCATGGCCCACGGGCTGGGGGTTTCCCTGCTGGGGGTGTCCAGCCTGGAGGCCCTGGCCGTGCGCATTCCTTTTTCCGATCTTCCTGTCTGTGCGGTGCTGGACTCGAGAAAGGGAGAGCTCTTCCTGGGGCTGTACCGTCACTCCGGTTCGAAGACCATGACCGCGCTCTGCAAGGAGGATTGCATAAGGGAGGAGGACCTTTCAAAACGCATCCAGGGCCACACCGTGGTGATAGGCAACAATTATTCGCGGCAATTTCCATTGGTGCGCACACTCCTTGGAGACCGGGCAGTGCCCGCCCCTCCCGCTCTCTGGCACCCCGCCGCCTCCGCCGTGGGTTCCCTGGGTCTCGAGCGGCTTCTACGCGGAGAAACCGACGACCTTCGCGACCTCGTGCCTACCTATTTCCGGCCTCCGGATATTCGCAAGGGGCCGGCGGCACCGCCTACTCCCTTCTTCGACGGCGTCCGGCTTTGAAGCCCTCTCATGTTCATATTCAAAGGTTTTTTCTTGGCGTTCTCGGCGTCTTTGCGGAGTTCCGAACCAGGTCAAGTCCGTTGACAAACCGAGCAGCGAAACTATAATGTCTCGTG
>CAZQCK010000213.1:0-2006 GCA_964591925.1 uncultured Desulfobacterales bacterium | reverse complement strand
ACGGGCCAGACTCTTGGCCTTGTCCGTGGCCCGCTCGGGGTCCTCGGTCACCCAGGAAACCTGCTCCCGGACCGAGGCCATCTGAAAGTAATAGGGGTTCAAGCCGGCGCGCCGGCACGCGCCCATAAAGGTCTTGCCGTGGAGGCGAGGAGAGCAGGACGCCACTACAACACGGGTCAGGTCGTGCTCCCGAATGTCGTCGACGATCATCTCCTGGCCGGGATCCGAGCACATGAACTTGTAGTCCCTGGAAACCGCCACACCGGGAAGGGTGCGAATGTAGTCCGCCACGGCTTCCACGTCCACCTTGCCGGCGATGTTGATACCGCAGTGGCAGATGTAAAACCCGATTCTCATGTTCATGGCTTCCGCCTCAAGGGCCGGCCGGAGGCGCCGGGGCCCTGGATTGGGTCAAGGTCTTCAAAAGGCCGAGGAGTTTGTCCGCTTCCGGGGGCTTGCCCGGGAACCCCTCAGGTTTCGGGAGAAATCCGCTTCTCCATACTCCGGGCTGGGCCTCGAGATGATACAGCGTCTTCTTATCAATGGAAGAAAGTCGGACCACCGGGGTCTTCTTTCGGGGGGCTGCAGGGCGCATGGTCCTCCTGCTCCGGTCGGGCATAAAGGGCCCCATGAGGGCCCCGGCAAAACCGCATGTCAGCTGTTTGACGCTGAATTTTAGCATAAAACATGCCGGGATGGAACCCCCACAAAACAATTATTAACTTCAATGGGTTAGTAACAGAACCCTGCATTCACCAACGGCCAAGGCCCCGGAAACCCGTTGCGCCCGAAGAATAACGTTGCACTTTGTTGCAGCAATGGATAGGACCAACGCCCTCAAGCTACACTGCGCCAGCCTTGAGCAAACAACAAATGTCTGATATTTTACAAAGAAAAAAAGGAGGGATCCCCCCATGATCGATCTGCTGCTGGCAGTCGGTATCGCTATTGGCATTTCCGCCGTATGCTCTCTTTTTGAAGCGGTCCTTTACTCCGCCACCCCCGGCCAGATCGAGGCCCTGGCGCAGGAAGGCAAGCCGGCCGGCCGCATTTTCAAGACACTTCGCACTGATGTGGATCGCCCCATTGCTGCCATCTTGTCACTCAACACCATCGCCCACACGGTGGGGGCCGCCTTTGCGGGCTCCGCAGCTGCCGGCGTTTTCGGTCACTACTGGCTTCCCCATTTTTCCGCTGTGTTTACCGCCGCCGTTCTCGTGTTCTCGGAAATCATTCCCAAGACCATGGGGGTCGTCTATGCGGGGCCCATGATGCCCCTGGTTGCCTTTCCCCTCCGGGCACTGGTCTGGCTCATGACGCCCCTGGTTTGGATGAGCACCGGCCTCACGCGGCTCATCGCCCCCGGAAAAAGAGGATGCGTGGTCACCTCGGCGGAATTGAGGCACCTGGCCCGGTTGAGTTTTCAGGAAGGAAGCATCGAGAGCTACCAGCAACAGGCCATAGAAACCATCCTGAACCTCAAAAAAAAGCGAGTAAAAGACGTTATGACCCCCAGAACGGTTGTGGTTTCCTTCAGCGAGCACGCACGTCCGGAGGAGCTCACTCAAATTCAAGAGAAGTGGGAACACAGCCGGTATCCGGTCTATGACGAGGATCCCGAGGACATCGTGGGACTGGTGATGGTAAGAGAAATCTTTATCTCCCTCGTCAAGGGGCAGCGGGACATTCCCCTGACGAACCTGATCCACCCCGTCCATTTTGTGGCGGAGACCGCCAAGCTGGATCAGACTCTCATGGAGTTCCTGGATCGAAAGGAGCATCTTTTTGTGGTGCTGGACGAGTACGGAGGCCTTGCCGGGGTCATAACCCTCGAGGACATCCTGGAGGAGCTCCTGGGCCGTGAGATCGTGGATGAGTTCGATCAGGTGGCGGACAAGCGGGAGCTGGCCAGGAAACGCCGCAGGCAAGTAACCGTGCAGACCAAGAATACTTAGGAGGCCAGCAAAAATAACTTGAACATCTTGCATCTCATCTTCAGGCCATCT
>CAZQCK010000212.1:0-2154 GCA_964591925.1 uncultured Desulfobacterales bacterium | reverse complement strand
GCGATTTTTTTAAAAAAAATGCAATTTTTTTCGATCCTTATATCGGAGTTTTAGTCCATTCGACTGTTTTTCCATTGCGAACAGGTGGAAATATGGTACTCAAATTCTTTCTTGCAAAGATGAGGGCGCATAAGATGAAACCGGTTCCCGGCCTGGAAGGCGAAAAGGCGATCGTGGTTTCCTTCCGGCATCTCTCCAGCGCCACGGGCAACTTCGGGTCGGACGTGCTGTCCACCCACGAGGTGGTACTCCTCATGGAGCTGGCAGCCCGGGAGGCCATCCAGGGAAGCCTGCCCGAGGGCATGATCACGGTGGGGACGCGCGTGGACGTCCGGCACATGGCAGCTGCTACCCTGGGGGCCCGTGTTTGGGCCCGAGCCCGCCTCGTGGAGGTGGAAGGACGAAGGCTTCGGTTCGACGTGGAAGCCTTTGATTCCATCGGAACGCTGGCCAAAGGGGAAAATGAGCAGCTCATCGTGTCTCGGGACAGTTTTCTCGAGCGGGTGCTACGGCGAAACCACCCTTCGGACTAGCCCTGGCTATGGAGATTTACCGCTCGAAGACGGCTGGAATTCTTTTTGGAGATACAAGACGACAGATCACAAGAGTCGTGCCGTGAAGGCAAACGGCTCGCACATCTCCAGCTGCTCCCCTGTCCTGGAAAGCCGATCCGAACGATACAACGAGGCGGCGCAGTAAAGCTCAGGGCGCCGTCCAGAGGAGCTGAATCAGCTCGACCAGCAGCGCGTCCTGCTCCTCCTGGGGCGCCCCGGCCATGGCCTTCTCCAGTGCGAGATTCACGATGGTCCGGTACCGGACCTCCCATTTTCGCAGTGCGTTGCTCAGGACCGGTCCGTCCCCCAGCTCCTCGGCGAGCTGCGTGAAGAAGCGCTCCAGAACAAACGAGGAAAGCAGCCGATCCGGGCGGCTCTCCTCCCTGCAGTGGGAGGCCATGGCCACGAGGTTCTCGTAGTAGAACCCTTGGATGGTCAGGTCCCGGGCCTGCTTCAGTCCGTACTCGCTCATGATCCCCTCCTCTTGCGGTAGTAGGCAGGCCTCCGTTCCGAGACCCTGGTGCGGTTTTGACCGGGGTGGGTAGGTCGCCGCTAGGCGTGCCCCTTGTTCTTCAGAGCGTGAACCACCAGAAACGTGTTCCATTCGGGCTGGGACCGGCTCCAGGTGCCGTCTTTTCTCTGGGTGCGGAACACCCGGTCAAAAGCCCTTGCCAGCTGCTCATCGGCTTCTACGGAATCCACATGGGCCAGGGCCCGGTTTGCTTTATGGTATCATGCCCCAGTGGGTGGAAGGATTCAATTTACAAACGACTTTGGTTCTCAGTGAAAAAGCATTATTTTATAAGACCATGTCCAAAGGCTTGAAACCGGACCTTCCCACGATCCAGCGACTGGCCTATGCGGCGCCTGCGTTTGCCGTCGTCTAACCTATTGACAGCCGGGCGCACGATGCCATTCGAGCTGCGACTATGGAAAGAAAGAACGGGCTTGTTGTTGAAGACCCGCTTTATCCCGGCCGACGGCCTGGCTTCCACCGGCTGAATGAGGGCTTGAAGCTCTCGCTTCTTGGGGTGCGTATGGATCCGCGATCCCTTCCGCAGGAGGCGAAAGGCCTGCCGGTAGATTATGGCCTCGCCGAACACGTAGCAGTGCTCCTCGAGCCACGGGGTGTTGTGCACCTCGGCCACCAGGGCCTCCACGCGGCGGTCTCAAGCGTCGTAGCAGTAGTAGAAGCTCACCGGGTTGAAGCAGTACCCGAAGTAGCGCAGGTGGGTGAGGACGCGGAGGATGTGGATGATTGAGGATGCCAACCAGGCAGATCAATTCAACAAGGTGAACCATCACTCCGCGCCCGAGGCCAAAATCGCCCTCTTCCGCTCGCTGTTTCGAGGGCGGGAGGATGTCTACCCGCGCGAGCACGGAAACAGCGAATTCCTCGATGAGGGCCTTCAGCCCTACGAAGACCAATGGGCATTCCTGGCGTCGATTGGCAAGGTCACCAGGGTCCAGGCCGAGGAGATTGTCCGTGACGCGGAGGGCAAAGGCCGGATCGTGGGCGTGAGGCCGGCGCTGCCGGTCGATCCGCGCTGGAAGCAGGATTACGCCGCCAGCGTGCGACGGCTCATTCGTGACGGTGTGG
>CAZQCK010000211.1:0-2263 GCA_964591925.1 uncultured Desulfobacterales bacterium | reverse complement strand
ACGAAGGCCTCCCGCTAATGTCCGCTACGGAAAGCCCCGACCTCCTCCGCCGCCGCCGGCCTCGGTAGGAGTTCGGGGACACGAGTTCGGGGGACACAGTGCCGCCTCCGAATTAAGTATGGTGTCCCCCGAACTCCCAAGATAGGACCTGAAGCCCTGGAAGTAAAGGCCGGGCTTCTTCCGCCGGATTTATGGGTGACTGAGGGGTCCAAAGCCGGTATCCTGGAAAAAACCGGATCGAGAGCTCAAAGGAGCGACCAATGGATCTTCGCAAGCTGTTTTCTCCTCGAAGCATGGCGGTGGTGGGTGTTTCCACCGGCAACGACCTTCATCCCGCCAATGTCATCCATCGCAAAAACCACCTCCGGTACCCGCTGAAAACCTTCGCTGTCAACCCCCGCGGTGGAAGGCTCCACGGCGAACCGGTCTACACCGGCCTATCCGACACTCCGGAGCCTGTGGACCTGGCGGTGATCTCCGTGCGCGCGGACAAGGTGCCCGATGTTCTGGCCGACTGTATTCGCAGCAACGTGGGAGGCGCGGCGGTCATCTCCGGAGGCTTTGCCGAGGTGGGCCGCAATGATCTTCAGGATCGCCTGGTTTCCATGGCAAAGGAGGCCGACTTTCCCCTAATCGGCCCCAATTGCCTGGGATTTTACGCACCCCGTGTGGTGGACACCTTTTTTCTTCCCAGTGAGCGCATGGTCCAGCCCAACCCCGGCAACGTAGCCCTGGTGAGTCAGAGCGGCGGCATACTGGTGGACCAGATGGTGAAGTTCGCCGAAGAAGGGCTCGGACTCTCCCTGGGTGTGAGCATCGGCAACAAGGCCGTGATCCGGGAGATGGACCTGCTCCGCCACCTGGCGGAGGACGAGCGAACGGATGTGATCGCCTTTTATGTGGAAGGGTTCGCCCGCAATGAAGGACGGGAGTTCGTGCTCGCGGCCTGTGACTGCCCCAAGCCCGTGATCGTGCTCAAGGCGGGCAAGAGCCCCGGAGGCAGCCGCGCCGTGTCCAGCCACACCGCGTCCATGGCCGGGGACTACCGCGTCTTTTCCTCGGTCCTGGCCCAGCACGGGGTGGTGGAGGCCAAGAACGAGTTCGAGCTGGTGGCCTTTTGCGAGGCCCTGAGCTACTACCCCCGATCCATCGAGGGAAGAATCGGAATCGTGACCGGAAGCGGAGGGCACGGCGCCATCGCCGTGGACACCTGCACGGCCCAAGGGATTTCCGTGCCGGGCCTGGGCCGGGACCTTCAGGAGGACATCCGCGGCCGGCTCTCCTCGAGCATTCAGAATATCGCCTCCCTGGAAAACCCCCTGGACCTGACCGGAAGCGCGGTGGACGACGACTTTTTCGCGGCGGTGGAAAGCCTGAGCCGGTCCGAGGACATTGATTGTATTATGCTCCTCCTCCTGCCCTACCTGCCCGGAACTACCTCCGACCTGGGGGCCAGGCTGAGTCAGATCATCCATCACTCGGGCAAGCCGCTGGTGGCCTACGTGCCCCACGTGGACAGGTACCGCATGCTGATAGAGGGATTCGAGCTCAACCGCGTTCCGGTGTCCCCCTCCATCGAGGGGGCCGTGTATCGCGTGGAAGCCATGAAAAGGAGCCGGCCGTGCTGAATGACGACATGAAGCAAATCCTGGAACAATCCCGGACCCGGGGCTGGGTCCTCGAACCCGATGCCAAGCGTCTCCTGAAAACGGCCGGAATGGACGTCCCCCGGTTTATGCACACGGACGATCCGGAAGAGGCCGTGCGGTTCGCTCAGGACATCGGGTTTCCCGTAGTCGCCAAGGTGGTCTCACCCGACATCCTCCACAAGTCCGACGTCCGCGGTGTTAGAACCGGAGTTCAGGACGGGGACGGCCTGCGCAAGGCCATGGAGCACTTCGCCTCCCTGGAAGGCTGTGAGGGGACCCTGGTGGAGGAGAGCGTGCAAGGCCTGGAGCTGATAGTGGGGGCCAAGGTGGACGAGCAGTTCGGACCCGTGGTCCTGCTGGGAATCGGGGGAACCGCCGTGGAGATCTACCAGGACACGGTCATCCGCATGGCCCCTCTCACACAGCGGGATGTCGACTCCATGGTGAAGGGGCTCACCGCCCACCGCCTGCTGGAGGGCTTTCGCGGGGCCGACCCCGTGGACATGCAGGCCTTGAGCCGGGCCCTCATCACCTTTTCCTCCCTTTTGACGGACCTGGCCGGGCACATCGAATCCATAGACCTGAACCCCCTCATGTGCTCGAAAGACCGTTGC
>CAZQCK010000210.1:0-2277 GCA_964591925.1 uncultured Desulfobacterales bacterium | reverse complement strand
GTGGACGACGACAAACGCATGCGCTCCGTGCTCAAGAGCCTGCTGGGTGAGGAGGACCATGAGGCGTTCGTGTGCTCCGACGGGCTGGAGGCCATTGGAAGGTGCGCGGAGACCGCCTTTGACCTGGTGATCACCGACCTGATGATGCCCGGGGCAAGCGGCATGGACGTGCTCAAGGCGTGCAGGAAGAACCACCCGGAGACTTTGGTGGTGCTCATCACGGGGTTCGCGTCTTTGGAGACGGCTATCGAGGCCATTAGGGAGGGGGCGTACGACTACATCACCAAGCCCTTCAAGATGGAGGAGATGAAGATCGTCGTCAAGAACGCGGGCGAGCAGATCAGGCTCATTCGAGAAAACAAGCGGCTCATTCAGGAGCTGCAGGAGGCGTACGAGCAGATCCGCATCGTGAAGAAGATCATGGGGGCGGAAACCTTACCCGCGGAAGGGGATGAACAGGACCTTTCACAAAACGGCCCCTTGATCGCGGGTAGCCTTTTGCCCCACTCTTATCTGGAAAGCGGCTCCGGCGGAGGGCGGGCACTCATGTCGGATCTCGAGCGCATCGCCTCCTTGAGACAAAAGGGATTTTTGTCGGAAGACGAGTTCGAACTATGCAAGCAGCGACTACTGAAACCTCTCAAGAGGTGAGACCGGAGGGCGATATCACCTCCCTCAACATTCTCGTGGTGGATGACGAGCCCACCATCTGCGAGACGCTGCAGTTGTACTTCCAGCACCTGGGGGTCGAAATCGCTGATGCGGCCCATGACGGCCGGGCCGCCCTGGAGCTGCTGAAAGAGCGCCACTACGACTATGTGTTCCTGGACATCATGCTGCCCGGCATGACCGGAATAGACGTGCTCAAGACGCTTCAGGACTGGCAGAAGGTGCTCAACGTGATCATCATGACCGGATATCCGTCCATGGAGATCGCCATCAACGCCATGCACCACGGGGCGTCGGACTTTCTGGTCAAGCCCTTTGGTTTCCAGGACATCAAGATCGTGCTGGAGCGCCTCCAGCGCCTTCACCGGCTGATGCAGCGGAACTGGGAGCTGCACGAGGAGCTGGAGAAGAAAAAGGAGGTGGAGGAGCTCAATCTGCAGCTGCAGAAGCACATCAAGCGCCAGGCCCTGCTCTACAACATCATTGACTCCCTTTCCAAGATCAACCGCTCCGAAGACCTCTACCAGTTTCTCGTGCAAAAGGCGGCTGAGTCCTGCGGCGCGTCCAAGGCCTGCTTCCTGTTCTACGACGACTCCAGCTCCCTGCTCCTGGTGCTGGCCCAACAGGGGATCGACAGCCTTGGCCCGGGCACCCGGGCCGGACTCACAGCGGACGGAAACGGCAATCTTTCCCTGGACACGGAGTTTCTTTACCGCCACTTCGGGACCTCCAACGGCAAGGGAGTGCCCCTGGACCGGATCAGCCATCACCCCGGCCTGGTGGTGGTCCCGTTCAAGATCCGGAGCGAGCCCTTTGGCCTGCTTTTGGTGGCGGATAAGGGGGATGACGCCCTTTTTGACAAGGAAGATCAGTTCCTGCTGGGGTTTCTGGCGGAGAAGACCGCCATGAACGTGGAAAACATCGCCCTGTACGACAATCTCAAGCAGAGCTTCATCGCCACCCTTCTGTCCCTGGTGAGCGCCATCGAGGCCAAGGACGCCTACACCCGGCAGCACTCCACCCGGGTGACCGATTATGCCGTCCGCATCGCCACCCGCATGGGCTGCAATGAGGAAGATTTGGAGATGCTGCGCTCCACCGGCCCGCTCCACGACATCGGAAAAATCGGCATTCAAGACTACATCCTGAACAAACCGGGCCGTCTCACAGAGGAAGAGTTCGATCTCATTCGAGCCCATCCCCTGATCGGGGTCAACATCATCGCACCCCTGGGGCTCGACCAGGGGGAGCTCTCCATCATCCGCAATCACCACGAACGCTGGGACGGCCGGGGGTATCCTGACGGATTGAAGGGCAAGGACATTCCCTTCTTCGCCCGCATCCTGGCCGTGGCCGACGCGTATGACGCCATGAGCTCGGACCGGGCCTACCGAAGAGCCCTTCCCCCGGATGTGTGTGTGCGTGAGGTGCGGGACAACAGCGGCACCCAGTTCGACCCCGAGGTGGTGGAGGCGGCCCTTCCGGTGCTCGAATCGTGAGAGCCTCTTGAAGCGGTTGCAAAGCCGGCCTGTTTGTGGTTTCCTCTCCCTTACACCTGAATTGAGCGATTGTCGAGTTTGCCGAAGATGCAAGGAAGAGGGTGCTTCG
>CAZQCK010000209.1:0-2472 GCA_964591925.1 uncultured Desulfobacterales bacterium | reverse complement strand
CCCCTGAATGGCATGGGACCCTGGAAATCCATGCAGAAAAATTGACCATAGATTGTGGTGAGATCATTGCCCGTGTCCTTCGAAAGGCGGAATACCCTGCCCAAAACTTGGCTGGTCAGTAAGCCGGACCGGCTTTTATCTGGGTGCAATATTTCGCAGGCAAGTTATCGCGCGGCTGAATTGCTTCCGATTTTGGTCCGATGACGCGGGCCCAAAAAGAAACGCACTGGAAAGGCATTTAGATAGAAAAGAAAAAGCTGAACAACAACAGGCTTTTTCGGGAATGATCAGAGCGGGAGATACTCCTGTCAACAGCCATGGAACTCGCCCGGACCATGAACGAAAAGAACCCCATGGGACTTCGCCTCACCAAGGAGGCCGTGAACATGAACCTGGACGCAGGCGGGCTGGAGCAGGCCCTGAGCCTGGAGGACCGGAATCAGGCCCTGCTCGTGGCGCGAGGCATGCTGGGGCAGAGCGAAAAAAGAGCCGGTACTTTTAGGGTTCACGCTTCGCCGGACGGGGATGCCTCGATTGCAGCGTTTATGGCGTTATCTTCCGCGTTCAGTGCGCTCCCCCGAAGAGCAGGGGTTTGAAATCAAAGGACCGGATCCGCTCCTCGTTGTGGCACCGCTGGCAGTCTTCCAGGGTGAGCTCCGACCGGATGTCGGCTCTGTCGTTCGTGTTCACATGTAAGCTTCCCGGCCCGTGGCATACCTCACACCCTGCGTTCTTGAGGTGGGGCGTTTCTTCCACGGACACAAACCCTCCGGGTTTTCCGTGTCCCGTGGTGTGGCACTCCAGGCAGTTGAGATACTCCTCTTTGGTGAGGCCGCCCTTCATGATGGCTACGCTTTGATAGGAACGTGCCTTTTTGGCGTGTTCGACAAACCTGTCATACTCTTGATCGTGACAGTCTTGGCAGACGGTTGATCCCACGTATAGCTTGGTCTCCTGTCCCCGGGCCTCACCATCGACCTGCAGGAGTCCGCCGATGCCTAGAACGACCAACAGCAACAGGATCCCGGGCCACTTTCTTGTTTGATACATTGCTTTTACTCCACGTCTCAGGGGTGGACAGCCGGCAGAATTGGCTGGAAAGCCCCTTCAACGGATGATGGTTTTCAAATCCATGGATTTTTAATTCTACCGCTTTTATCGACCCGGTTTTACCTGAACTTAAACTGGCGTCCTCCTTTTTTCGACCTGCATTCAGTTTCGACTCTCAGCGGGTATCCAGCCGAATAGCTTCGGCATCGGCCAGGCCCTGGGGCCTGCCCTCGGCGGATACCTTGCAGACAAGAGCGGATCATTCACCATTCCCTTTCTGCTGGCCGGCGGGGTCTCGCTCGTGGGTGCCTTATTCTCCCTGTTTCTCAAGCGGCAGGCAGCCTGACGACAAGTCTCATAGGGGTTCGGCGGAGGATGGCAAAGGCCCAGGGGAGAGAAGAGGTCCGGACGAGTGGAACGTGGGAATGATCCACGAGTGGGCCTTGAAGGCCGGCCTGATGCAGGAGCGGGTCCCGCGCTTGGAGACCGGGTAAGGAGGGTCGGATCTGATTACCCATGGACTCGGCCGAGACCGGTATACCGGCCCTGGTAAGAGTCTCATGGATCATGCCGATTCAGCCACTCGAAGCACGTCCTGATCGGTCAGGGAGAGACGCTCCACGCCGTCCGGCGTGACCAGGTAGTCGTCTTCCAGTCCCACCACCCCCTGTTGCGGGAGTACGAACTTGGGCTCCAGGGCGAGGACCATGCCCGGTTCAAGGGGGATGTCGAATCCTGCGGCCAGGATGGGAAGCTCGTCCACTTCCAGGCCGATGCCGTGACCCACGAATCGGACCTGGTTCGGGCCGTGCCCCATGAAAACGTCCGCCAGGCCGTATTGATTGGCCTCTTCCATGGCCATTTCGTACACGGCGTTGCAAGTGATTCCGGGCCGTGCGGTTTCCCTGAAGCGGTCGTGAATGCGCCGGGAGCAGTCGTGAGCCTTCTGCAAGGAGCCCGGGAGCTCGCCGATAACGTAAGTTCTGGACTGGTCTCCCAGGTAGCCGTTGATCCCCAAGCTGTAGTCCACCTCGATAGGCTCGTTCCTGCGGATGGCCCTGTGTCCGGCACCCTGGGGCATGGCCGGGCAGGTGCCGAACCCCCCGTGGGCGCTGTTGAGATAGGAGGCTGCATCCCCGTTCGGCCCGCTCAGAACGTGGGCGTACATCATCATCAGGTTGGGAAAAAAAGCACCGTCCATTACGGTCTCGCAGCTTAGAACGCTTATTGAATCTGTACTTCCTCTGAGACGTTTTGATATCAAAATGGCGCTTGACCTTGTCAAATGGATCCAGCTTCGGAATTACCGTGCTTACCGATCGCACAGGAAGCGCAAAATGGGGGTTCTAGATCAAGTTGCGTTGTAGGGTTATGAGTATGTAGGATTGCCGTCATGCCAATGTGGGCGCCGAGGTTTCTCGG
>CAZQCK010000208.1:0-2547 GCA_964591925.1 uncultured Desulfobacterales bacterium | reverse complement strand
GAGGCCAGGTCCCCTGACAGGGACTCCGGCCTCATGAACGGCACATCGAGGCCGTGAGCGAGGCCCTCCCGGGCTATCTCCTCATCATCCGTGGAGAGCAGGGCGTGGTCCACCCAGGAAAGCGCCCCGGCCACCGCCGCGGCCCTGGCCACCAGGCTTATTCCGCCGACCCGGCGGACGTTTTTTCGAGGGATGGACTTGCTCCCGCCACGTGCCGGGACAACCGCCAGAACGCTCATTCCCTGATATGCCATCGATCCTCTCTCAGATATCGAGACGGACGAATTGCCCGGTCTCCGCGCTTTTCCTTGCAGCCTCGAGCACGGACAGCACCCTGACGCCATCCTGAATGGAACAAGTTCTAACGGCCCCTCCGTTCAGTACCCCCACAAACTCCCGATCCGCTGCGAGAAACATCTCGTTTCTCTCGCAGTCAAAATCAAAACGCTCCCACTCCTCTTCCATCTTGCGGCCCACAGCCACGGCGTTGGGATCCGCGGTCCAGAGTATTGTCCCTGCCTCACCCACGAAACGAATGGATTTCCTGTGAGGCCTGCCGTAAAGATCGAGGTGCACACTCACCCGCAGGCCGTCCGGATAGGTGATCAGCATCTCCACGTTGTCGTCCGTCTCGATGTCCAGGTCGCTGATCTTGTCGATGGTTGCCACCAGTCGTTCGGGTTTTCCAAGGAACCACAGCATTAGGTCCACCCAGTGACTCTCATCCAGAAGAGCCCCTCCGCCCTGCTCCCTGCTGGCCATGAAGAAGTCCTTGTAGTGCTCCCATGGGTGCCAGTCAGCCAGGTGCGCGGACATGACGAACTCCACATGGCGGAGCTTGCCTACAGCCTCCTGTTTGAGCAGATCCCAGACCTTTTCAAGTGGCGGCCACCATCGCCAGGTGTAGGTCAAAAGCAGAGGGACCCCGGATCGGTCCACCACCTCTTCCAGCCTTCGGGCATCGCGCTCGTTCGGGCACACAGGCTTTTCCATGAGCACGGGGAGCCCGCGCTCGAGGGAGGCGATGCCCTGCTCCACATGAAAAGCCGGAGGGGACGTCACCACGACGCCGTCTACGTCCTTGCTCTTTAAAAACGCTTCTTCCATGGACCCGTAGGTGCCTGATAACTCCATCTGATCCGCGGCCTCCTCGACACGGTCCGACCGGGGGTCCATACAGGAGATTCGGCAGCCCAGGGAGGCCAGGTTATTTGCATGGCGTTTCCCGGCGCTTCCCATACCCAGCACCAGCACGTGCTTAATACTCATCAAAGCCTCCTTTCACATCTGCTTCAGCGCTCATCTAATTCCCTTGACCATGTCCTGATAGGCCTGAGGGTCAAAGAACACCTCCAGGAAAAGCGGGCCTCCTGAAGGGTTCCAGTCCCTGAGCGCGGCAATGAGCCCTTCCTCATCTCGCACCTCCATTGCAGGCACCCCCATGCCCTCCACTGCCCTGCGCCAGGAGGGACGTTCAATGATCATGGGTTTCTCCGTAAGGCCCTCTGAGAGCGACCGCCCTCGAAGGGAGCCCATATAAGAGTCGCTCAGGAGCACGGTTAGAAGCGGCAGCTTATGTGTAACAGCCAGCTTGAGATCCGCAATGAACATGCCTATGCCGCCGTCTCCTGCAAATACCGCCGTGGGCCGGGTCCGGTCGTAAATCGCGGCCCCAAGGGCCAGGGGCAAGCCGGCGCCCATGTATCTGCCCTGCCCTGAGGCCAGGTAGTTCTCAGGGCTCCGCACCCGCCAGGCGTGTTCGCCCACGGTGCAGAAGTTGCCTGTGTCGAGCACCAGACGGCATTGCCCGTCAAAGAACTCTTCCACTGTGCGAAAGAAGCGGGCCGGCATGAAGCCCGTGGAGAAAAGGGCTGAATTCAGCCTCTTAAGGCCTGCCTCGAGGTCCTCGAGACCCCATGACTTTTCGTCGAACGCGTTCAGCAGGGTCTTTGTAAAATCAGGGGAGCCTTCATGCACGTGGTCAAAGCCGAATCCTGAAAAGCCCCCCGGATCCATGGGATCCAGGTTGATGGATGGGCAGTGAAATTCCTTCACCCCGAGGACTTCATTATGGCGCAGGCCTATCCCCACGACGAGGTCCGCCTTGGGCAAGAGAACCGATTCTGGAACCAGCTCGCCGCCGGCGCCCGTGTAAACCCCGGCTGCGGCAGGCAGAGACTCGTTTATCACGCCCTTTGAAGCCGCCGTGCTGAATACCGGCAGTGAGAGTCCGGCAAGTCGCTCCGGCAGGCCGTTCATTCGCAGCCCCAGGGTGCCGATGATCAGGACGGGACGCAAGGAGCGTTTCACAAGGCCAAGGATCTTTTCCTCCGCCTGTCCGTTCCGAGCCGAAAGACGTGTTTTAGAAACGCCCCTCTCCTCCTCAGGTCCCGGTTCCGCGATCTCCAGATGCACAGGCCCCGGGACCTCTTCCACGGCCCAGGACGACAAATCGGAAAAACCCGATCCGCTTGAAGAATAAAAACGCCGCCCCTTGGTCACGGCCGAGACCAGCCCTATATGGTCCATTCGCTTGTGGGACTTTGA
>CAZQCK010000207.1:0-2613 GCA_964591925.1 uncultured Desulfobacterales bacterium | reverse complement strand
AGCTCCCCGATCCGCCGAATGATGAAGATGATGGAGGAGCGGGCCGACCTCTTGAACCTCTCCGCCGGCGAGGCGGCGTTCGACGCACCCGAGGCGCTCATCGAGACGGCTGTATCGGCCATGCGGGAAGGCCGCAACCGCTACACCTCCACGAACGGAACTCCGGGGATCAGAAAGGCCGTGGCCGCATTTCTGGAGGCGGAGATGGGAGTGAGCGTGGATCCGGACGAGAACGTGCTCATGACGGTCGGGGGGATGGAGGCCATCTTTCTGGCCTTTCGCCTGCTGGTAGGGCCGGGGGACGAGGTCCTGCTCCCTGACCCGGGCTGGGGCATCCTGCGGCCCATCACGGATCGCCTGGGCGGGATCCTGCGTTTCTACCCCCTGGAGAAGGGCGACACCTGGACCATCGATCCCCAGGCCGTTCTGGACAACATAAGCGACACCACCAAGCTGGTGGTGATCAACACGCCCTCCAACCCCACCGGCGCCACCCTCTCGCGCGAGGGCTACGCCGCCGTGCTGGAAAAGGCCCGGGAGCACGGCGTGTTCGTGCTCTCGGACGAGGTGTATCACAACTACGTATACGAGGGCGGGCACGTGAGCGCACTCCAGTTCGACCACCTGGACCACGTAATCATGATCAACAGCTTCTCCAAGACCTTTGCCGTGACCGGATGGCGTCTGGGATACGCCGTGGCCCATCCCTGGGTGATCCGGCAGATGAGCGTGTTCAAGGAGACCATCTCCCTCTGCTCCTTTTCCATAGGCCAGTGGGCCCTGACTGACTATCTTGCGGGCAGCCGGGACTACCTGGACCGCGTGCGCGAGCTCTGCCGGGGCAACATGGAACGCGTTGTGGAGCGGCTGAACGCGATTCCAGGTGTGAGCTGCCCCAAACCGGTAGGCGGCTTTTACGCCTTTGCCGACTTCTCGGAAATCGAGCCCTCGGACGAGGCGCTGTTCCGCCGCCTCCTGGACGGGGGCGTGGCCCTGGTGCCGGGAGGGTTCTTCGGCTCCCAGGGCGCGGGGCATGCGCGGATCATGTTCGCAACCGACCGGGATCTGATCGACCGGGCCCTGGATCGCATGGAGGCGGCCCTGGCCTCGTAGACGCCGGCCGCGTTGGAGAGCTCATGACGCCGAACCCGTTGAAACGCCTGCTGATGCTGGGAAACGAGGCCATAGCCCGTGGGGCCCTCGAGGGCGGCGTCTCCTATGCCACCGGCTACCCTGGCAATCCCTCCTCGGAGATCCTGGAGGCCCTGTTCAAGTGGGGCGGGGCGCACGGTGTGGCCGTGGAATGGTCCGTGAACGAGATCGTGGCCCTGGAGGCTGCGGCGGCGTTCGCCTTTTCCGGCAGGCGGGCCGTGGTCACCATGAAGCAGAACGGGTTGAACGTGGCCGCCGATTTTCTCACCACGGTCTCCCTGGACGAGCTGCCCGGAGGCCTGCTGGTGGTGGTGTGCGACGATCCGGGACCGCTGACCAGCAGCAACGAGCAGGACTCGAGGCACTTCGCCGGGATCGCCCAGATCCCGCTGCTCGAGCCCTCCACCTCCCAAGAGGCCAAGGAGATGGCGGTATACGGGCTGGAGCTCTCCCAGCGCTTCGGCGTGCCCTGCATACTGCGGGCGGTCTCCCGCCTCTCACATGGCCGCGGCCCGGTTTCCCTGGGGCCGGTGGGTTCCCAGGGTGGCCCGCCCAGGTTCGACAAGGACCGTCCCAAGGTGGGGCTACCTGTTTTCGTGACCCCGAATCACGTCAGGCTGCTTCGGGTGCGGGAGGAGATCCGGGCCGAGTTCGAGGTCTGTTCGTGGAACCGGTACACCGGGCCTGAAGACGCCTCCACCGTGGTGATCGCCGCCGGCCTGAGTGCGGCATACGGCAGTGAGGCGATCCAAACACTGGAACTAGGGAACCGGGCGGGCCTCCTGAAGCTGGGGACCACGTGGCCGCTCCCCAAGGAGCGCATCCTGGAACGGCTGGGGCCGGCCGAAACGGTGGTTTTCCTCGAGGAGGTGGATCCCTTTGTGGAGGAAGGGGTCAAGGTGATCTGCGCGGAGAACGGCGACCGTGTGGGCAGGGTCCGTTTCCTGGGCAAGAACGACGGTTTTGTGGCCGGACCGAACGGTCCGGGAGTGGGCGAGATGGACACGGACACGGCCCTCTCGGCTCTGGAACGGCTCTTTGACCTGAATCCGCCCCGCGCGGCGGCTTTCTCCGAGGAAGTCCCGGGGCAGGCCCGGGAACTGCTGGTCCCCAGGGAGCTGTCCTTCTGCCAGGGATGCCCCCACAGGGCATCCTTTTACGCCATAAAGACAGCCCTGGAGATGGACGGCCGTGAAGGTTTCCTGGTGGGGGACATCGGCTGCTACGGCATGGCGGCCGGGACCACCGGCTTCCAGCAGATCAAGGCCCTCCACTGCATGGGCTCGGGCATGGGGAACGCGTGCGGGTTCAGCCGTCTCAAGGAGTTCGGGTTCGAGCAGCCGGTGGTGGCCGTGGCAGGTGATTCCACCTTTTTTCACGCAGGCCTTCCGGCGCTGGCGAACGCCGTGCATCACAATGCTGATGCGGTCTTCGTCATACTGGACAATGCAGTGACTGCCA
>CAZQCK010000206.1:0-2985 GCA_964591925.1 uncultured Desulfobacterales bacterium | reverse complement strand
CGATCCTCAAATTTTCTTGTTTTTTGTGACAGGATCTCATGAGTAAGGCACTAATGGTTCGCCCCAATCCTCCTACTGTTCTTTCAGCATTTCAAAAAACGTCTCCAGACGGGTGAGCGTCCTTCCGTCCAGGGAACCCGGCCGGTCCCCTTCCAGCGTAAGGATGGGTATATCCAGGCTCTCGCGCAGCAGGATGTCGTGAATCTGCCTGTGACAAAAGGTCTGGGTGTAGTGAATCAGCCCTTGAAGCCTTCTCCGGCCCACGGCCCGGCGGATGTCGCGAATCCTTCCCTCCATGCCGTAAGGGTAGGTATAGGCCAGATATCGATCGACCAGCTCACCTGCCGGTTCGATCAGACTAAACTGCCTCTGGACCTCATTAAACACGATTCGAGCTCCAAACCCCTCCACGGTCTCATAGAGATCATCAAAGATCGGCGGCACCCCCACATATCCGATCCGCAGGACCGGGTCCGCCGGAAGACGGGCCGCCGCCCGGTCCAGAAAAGCATCCAGCTTTTCTTCATACGCTTGGGGGTTGGATTCGAAATCGGAACTGCTCACCAGAAACTCGTGGTTTTCCCGGCCGTGCACAAGGTCTTCCAGGTAGGTCATGCGGTCCAGGCGTCTCAATTTTTCCCTGATTCGATCCAGACGGAGTTGTGCTCTATCCACCCGGTCCCAGGACGTGCAGAGTGCTTTTCGAAGCCGGTCTATAGCGCGGTAAAGCGCATCGCGGTCCCGATCGAGAGGATAGTCGAACCGGTGGACCGACACGCCTCTTCTCTCCAGGATCTCGGCCATGGCCACGGTATTGCTGCAGTCCCCGCCCGTCACAGCGATTACGCGGTCCATACCCTGCTCGAGCACTACACCGTAAATGCCCTTTATCCAGGCGCACACGGTGCGTGGAAAGCCGTCGGTTTCAGCAATCTCCAGAAGGTGTTCCGGATGGGGATGGGTGATGAAGGCGTTGTTCAGGTCCACGGGACGAAAACCCGCAGCGTAAACGACCTCCACGGGAATAGTGGTGGTGATTCCTATCAAAAAAAAGGCCCTTTCCGGATGGAAGCTCTCGAGGACGGGGGCGGCCTTCGATCCAACGGTCCGCTGCAATCCGGTCATTCAAAAGAAAGCCAAGCGACTACGGTCTCTGGGGTCGAGCCGTTTGAGCCCTGCTTCCTTGGCAGCCTCCGTGGCTTGTCGAAACTCCCTCGCCGTCAGTCGCCGATGGATGGTTTCGTCCCGGCACGCATCCCCGCAGGGATGGTACTGATCCATGATATTCACGTAGGTATGCTCGGATATCTCCCTGGCGATGAAGTCCGCCACCTGCGCGGTGCCGGCGATTCCTCCGGGCATCACCAGGTGCCTGACCAGGAGCCCCCGCTCGGCTATACCGTTCTCGTCGAGCTGGAGATCCCCCACCTGGCGGTGCATTTCTCGAAGCGCGGCCCGGGCCGCAACCGAATAATCCGGTGCACTGCAGTACCGATCCGACCACGTCCCTTCCCAGAACTTGAAATCCGGCATATAGATGTCCACCACCCCGTCCAGGAGCTGAAGGGTCTCCACCTTGTCATACCCACCGGAGTTGTACACCAGGGGAATCTGCAATCCTCGATCCGCGGCTATTACCAGGGCCTCCAGGATCTGAGGTACCACATGGGAGGGAGTGACCACATTGATGTTGTGGCACCCCTGCTCCGCCAGGATCAGCATGACCTGCGCGAGCCGGCCTGCTTCCGCTTCCTCGCCCTGGTTTCCATGACTGATCTCCCGGTTCTGGCAAAAGCTGCACAGCAGGTTGCAGGAGCTGATAAAGATCGTACCGGAGCCATGGATACCCACAAGGGGGGATTCCTCTCCAAAGTGGGGGCTGTAGCTCGCGACCCGGGCCAAACGGCCGGTTCTGCAGAAGCCGTGCTCATCCATCAGCCGGTTAACCCCGCACTCCCTCGAACAAAGACGGCATACCTCCAAGCAGGCCACGGCCTGGTCGGCCCGCCTCTTCAGCTCCCCGCTTCGTGCAAGCGCGACATAGGACGCTTTCATGGGGACCCCCCCGGTAAGGGCCCGTTTTTCAGGAAATCAGTCACGACCCCCACCGAAGATGCGCAGCATGAGAAGAAAGAGGTTGATGAAATCCAGATACAGGGACAAGGCTCCGAGAATGGCACCCTTTCGAATGACACCAGCCTCTGCGTCCGCAGGCTGTGTCAAGGCCATGTTTTTGATCTTCTGGGTGTCATAGGCGGTGAGACCCACGAACACGAGCACCCCGATGTAGCTGACCACCATGCTCACCGCACTGCTGCGAACTAACATGTTCACCAGGGACGCAATGATGATCCCGATCAGACCCATCATCAAAAACCCGCCCAGGGAGGTCAGGTCCCGCTTGGTGGTCCACCCGTAGATACTGCAACCCAGAAAGGTGCCCGCACATATGAAGAACGTACTCACAATGGAGGCGTTGGCGTAGGCCAGAAAGATGAACGAGATGGTAACCCCATTGAGACCTGCGTAGAGCACGAAGAGACCTGTGGCGGTCCCTGCGCTCATTCGGTTCACCATGCCGCTGATGGAAAAGACCAGGGCCAGCTCTGCAATGATCAGGCCGAAAAAGATGATGCTGTTTCCAAAGACCAGATCGAGGACGGCCTGAGAGTTGGAAACGTAGTAAGCCACAAAGCCGGTGAGGGCCAGCCCGATACACATCCAGTTGTACACGCTTCGAACATAGTCATTGACGAAAACCTCGGTTCTTGCCTTCGCCGTGGACGGAGACGCTGCCATTAATGTTTCCTCCTTGAAGCCGTGGTGAATTCGAGGGGCGATTCCCTTCCGCGGGAGGCGCCCGGTAAGCCGTACAATACATGATTGAAGATCTCGCAAAAAGTCAAAATTTCACGCCAAGACGCAAAGCTCGCAAAGTGAACTGATTGATATTAAAAGGTCTTTTCTTGGCGTCTTGGCGTCTTT
>CAZQCK010000205.1:0-2992 GCA_964591925.1 uncultured Desulfobacterales bacterium | reverse complement strand
CATTTTTATATTTGTATCATACGGTCGTTTATCCGCTTTGCCTCGCTGCATACTCATTAACACAGCTTGAGCGGCCTTGTCTCCCTGGCCTGGTCAAAATGAAGGGCTGGACTGATCGAGCTGCCCTGTACATGCGCCAAACGTTTCTGCTGGGGACCTCAAGCACGCAAAATCCGGAAGAGCCGAATGAAATGAGTTCAGCCTGAATGAAAACCCTTTCGCCAAAGGGCTTTTGAAGGAATTTTAGCAATTTAAATCAAGCGCCAAATACACGAATATAAAAATATAAAGGGCGTCCCCATTACTTATCGAGACGAACAGCACGCCAAGGACTTCTCTATTCCCGCCGGACAGGTTCTGAAAGCGCTCGAGGTGGACCCGGCACAGGGACTGAGCGAGGAGGATGTCCGGAGCCGCATGGAGACCTACGGCCCCAACCGGCTTCGGGAGGTCAAGCCCCGAAGTGCCTGGCAGATCCTCCTCGACCAGTTCAAGAGCATGGTGATCATCGTGCTTGTGCTTGCGGGGGCGGTGGCCTTTTCCTTTCAGCACTGGGCCGAAGGAATCGCGATCGCGGCCGTGCTCCTGGTGAACGCCGGGCTAGGATTCGTCACGGAATGGAAGGCGGTCCGCTCCATGGAGGCCTTGCGGGAGATCGGCGGGGACACCATTCGCGTCCGCCGGGCGGGAGAGGAAAGGGAGATCGCAGCAGAAGAGCTGGTGCCCGGCGATATCATCGTGCTGGACAGCGGGGACCTGGCCCCGGCGGATGCGCGGCTCATCGAGGCCAACAACATCCGGGTGAACGAGTCCGTCCTGACCGGCGAATCCGTACCCGTCCTCAAGCAGGTGGATGCGGTGGCGGATGACGCGACCCTTGCGGACCGCACCTGCATGCTCTTCAAGGGAACCACGGTCAACGAAGGCTCGGGAGAAGGGGTGGTCACAGCCACCGGCATGGACACGGAACTCGGCCATATCTCGGAGCTGGCCGGGAGCGCCGAAAAAGAGGCCACCCCTTTGCAGAAGCGTCTCGACCAGCTCGGCCGCAGGCTGGCCTGGATCACGCTGGGCATTGCGGCCGCCATCGCCGGGGTCGGCCTTCTGGCGGGGCAGGACCCCACCAAGATGATCGAAACGGCCATTGCCCTGGGGGTCGCCGCAATCCCCGAAGGTCTCCCCATCGTCGCCACTATCGCCCTGGCCCGGGGCATGCACCTGATGGCCCGCAGGAACGCCCTGATAAACAAGCTGCCCGCCGTAGAGACCCTCGGCGCCACCCGTATCATCTTCACGGACAAGACCGGCACCCTGACCGAGAACCGAATGACCCTTCGCAGGGTGATCACCCCGGCCGGGGATTTCACCCTGGATGAGGAAAAAAAAGAGGTTCAAGGGGAAGCCGGGACCGATCATCCCTTGCTGCGCCGGGTCATTGAAGCGGGCGTTCTGTGCAACAACGCCTCTTTGCCCGACACGGACAACGATCAGGAGCCCGACGAAGAGCAGGGGGACCCCACGGAAACGGCTCTCCTGCGCGCCGGGCTCCTCTTCGACATGGACCGGGACGGCCTGCTCGAGGAAAAGGAGGAGATGCGCGAGGTCTCCTTCGACTCCAGCGTGATGATGATGGCCACCTTCAACCGGGACCAAGAGGGTGTGCGGACCAACGTCAAGGGCGCCCCGGAAAGAATCCTGAATGTGTGCAGCCGCATCGCGGGTGGAGACGAGAGCGGCGACCGCACCATGGGGGACTCGGAGCGCCGGGAGTGGAGAGAGCGCGCCGACTCCCTGGCCGGAGAAGGCCTGCGGGTTCTGGCGGTGGCGGACAGAAGCGTCGAAACCACCGATGTGGAGCCTTATGAAGGCCTGCGGTTCCTGGGACTGGTGGGCCTTCTGGACCCACCGAGAGAGGAGGTGAAGCAGTCCATCGAGGAGTGTCGCGAAGCTGGGATCGGCGTCATCATGGTCACCGGCGATCAGCCCGCCACGGCCGCCGCCATCGCGAAACAGACCGGGATCGCTGCTGATGTTGAAAACCCTTCCGTGATCCAGGGGAGCGAGCTCAAGGATCCCGGCGAGATGCCGGATGAATTTCGCAGACGCCTTCTGGGCACGTCCATATTCGCCCGGGTGAGCCCCGAGCAGAAGCTCCATCTCATCAAGCTGATGCAGAAGGAAGGGGAGACGGTGGCCATGACCGGGGACGGGGTCAATGACGCCCCTGCGCTCAAGAAAGCGGACATCGGGGTGGCCATGGGGCGAAGGGGGACGGATGCGGCGCGCCAGGCCGCCGACATGGTCCTGCGGGACGACGCCTTCTCCTCCATCGTGGCCGCGGTGCATCAGGGTCGTGTCATCTTCGGCAACATCCGGAAATCGGTCATGTTCATGCTCTGCACCAATGTGGCGGAGGTAATCGCGGTCGCCGTCGCCTCTGCCGCAGGAGGGTTCTCCAGAATCCCCTTGCCCCTGCTCCCGCTACAGATCCTGTACCTCAACGTGATCACGGACGTGTTCCCCGCCCTGGCCCTGGGCATGGGGGAAGGAGAGCCCGGTATAATGAAGCGAAAACCCCGACCGAGGGACGAATCCGTGCTCACCCGGTCCCACTGGGGGGCGATCGGGGGATGGGCGGTCCTGGTGGCGGCCTGCGTCCTGGCGGCCCTGCTCATCACCTTTTGCCTGCTGGGTTTCGAGCAGCGCAGAGCCGTCACCGTGTCCTTCCTGACTCTGGCCTTCGGCAAGCTGTGGTTCGTGTTCAACCTGCGGAACCCGGGCTCCCGAATGTTCCGGAACGACATCGCCCGGAATCCCTACATCCCCGGATCCATAGTGTTCTGCGCGGCCCTGCTGCTGGCGGCGGTCTACCTGCCTGGGCTTTCGAAGATACTCCGAACGCAGGACCCCGGGCTTCCGGGGTGGTTGATAATCCTGGGAATGAGTTTCATTCCGTTTGTGTGGGGCCAGGGACTTCGGGTCGTGCAGGCGA
>CAZQCK010000204.1:0-3180 GCA_964591925.1 uncultured Desulfobacterales bacterium | reverse complement strand
ATCCTGAACCAGCGGTTCAAGGACACCCTGTGCGGGACCAAGGTGCTTTTTCGCAACGACTACGAGAAGATCCAGGCGAACCGGTCGTACTTCGGGGAGTTCGATCCGTTTGGCGACTTTGATCTGATCTTCGGGGCCGTAAAGCAGAACCTCAAGGTGGTGGAGGTGCCCATAAGGTACCGGGAGCGGACCTACGGGAGCACGAACATCAGTCGTTTCAGGCATGGTTGGCTGTTGTTGAGGATGACGTTCTTTGCCTATAGGAAAATGAAATCGTCCAGGTTCACCTAACAAATGGAAATTGCCTTGGGGATGGGCTTCCCTGTTTTAGTGTAATATTTTCTGCGACTGAGATTCACAATGGAAAAACCCGTTGATACGGCTGGTGGGGCTGTTTCTGAGGATCTTCTCAGAGAAAGGAAGGTAGTCTGGAAGTCGAAAAAAATCGTAAGACGCCTCTACGACCGGTGGTATGGCTGCGTCGGTCAATGGCTGGGTACGGGGCGAACATTGGAACTGGGCGGAGGTAGCGGTCATCTCAAAGAATATTTCCCCAAGGCCGTCAGCACGGATGTGGTTTACGAGTCCTGGCTGGATGCGGTAGTTGATGCCCAGGAGCTCCCGTTTAAGGATGAACGTTTCGGTAATATCGTACTCTTTGACGTGCTTCACCACTTATCCTGTCCAGTGATATTTTTTCAGGAGGCACAAAGGGTGCTCAAGGTTGGAGGACGGGTTCTCCTTGTGGAGCCTTGTGTCTCTCTGCTTTCTTATCCGGTCTACCGGTTCCTCCACCATGAGGGCCTGTACACGAAGATAAATCCCCTGACAATGAAGGGAAGGACTGAAAAAAAAGATCCTTTCAAAGGGAACCAGGCCCTTCCGGGTCTCCTGTTCGGCCGGTTCAGGGAAGAGTTTGTGCGTCGGTTTCCACGCCTTGAGATCCTGAGGGAACAGAGAATGGATTTTCTCGTCTATCCCTTGAGCGGGGGGTTTCACCGCCCGTCCCTTTGCCCGGTCTCCCTGTTCCCGGCCCTTCGTGGTCTGGAGCATCTGTTGGAGCCGCTAAACCGCTTTCTCGCGTTCCGGCTTTTCATAGTGCTGGAGAAATGCTGAAAGCTGTATTCGTACTCGCCGACCTCGAGTCGGGAGGGGCTCAGCGGGTGGTCCTGACCGTGGTTCGGCACCTGAATCGGGATTGTATCGAGCCCTTTTTGGTGGTGGTGAATCCCTGGGGGCCTTTGAGGCGGGACCTGCCTGTACACATGATGGATGTGGCCCGCCTGAGGCATGCCATTCCCAGCCTGGTGCGCTACTTGAGAAGGCTCAGCCCGGATGTGGTGGTCACAACCGTCAGTCACCTGAACCTGGGCATGCTTGCGGTTCGCCGCTTTCTCCCTTCAGGAACTCGGGTGCTTGTGCGTGAGGCCAACACACCCAGCGTCCGTCTTCAAAGCACGGCCCACCCCAAGGCCTATCGGCTCCTTTACCGGTGTCTTTACCCTTGTTCCGATGGGATCCTGTGCAACTCCCAATACATGAAGCAGGACATGGTCGGGCTTATCCCTTCGGCCGCCGGCCGGATCCATGTGATCCCGAACCCTGTTGACCGGGAGCGGGTTAGTGAGAATATCCTTCGGTCAGGCAACCCATATCAAACCGGCGGAATCCACCTTGTTTCGGTGGGCCGCCTGAACAGGCAGAAAGGTTACGACCTGCTCATTCGGGCTATGGGCGATGCATGCCACGAGGTTGCCGGTCTCAGCCTTACACTGGTGGGAGACGGGCCGGAAGAGGCGGCCCTCAAAGAACTTTCAAGGGAACTGGGGCTTCAGGATGCGGTGCTTTTTGCCGGGCACCAGGACAACCCGTATCCCTTCATGGCCCATGCTGACTTGTTTGTGTCCTCCTCCAGGTACGAGGGGTCACCCAATGCGGTGTTGGAATCCCTGGCCTGCGGGACTCCGGTGCTGGCATTCGACTCTCCGGGAGGGACAGGCGAGATAATCACTGAAGGACATAACGGCTGGCTTGTGCCGGCGGAAGACGTGGGGGCCATGACGGCCAGGCTGAACGAGATCGTCCGAAACAGGGCCTGGGAACTTGTGGCCGCTGATCACCTGCTTCCAGAGGCCTTTGAGTGCGGGAACGCGGTCAGGGCCTATGAAGCGTTGTTGATGGAATCCGCTGTGAGTTCCTCCGTATGAGTTCCAGACCAACCTGCATTGCACATGTGATAACCGAGCTCAACATGGGTGGGGCCGAGCAGATGCTCAAGAAGCTCGTAACCCGCATGGACAGTGATCGGTTCAGGTGCGTGGTGATCTCCATGACGGGGCGCGGGCCCATCGGCGAGAAGATCGCCGAGGCCGGCGTGCCGGTTTTCGCCCTGGGAATGGGCCGTGGAAAGCCAACGCCCAAGGGGCTTTCAAGGTTTTACCACCTGCTCAAACGGGAATCCGTGGACATCGTGCAGAGTTGGCTGTATCATGCCGATCTTTTCGGGTTGTTCGTGGGGCGGGTGGCAGAGGTGAAGCGGGTGGTTTGGGGTATCCGCTGCTCGGACATGCGACTTCGGCAATACCGGCCCCTCACGGCAATGGTGGTTCGGCTTTGCGGGGCGCTCTCGCCCCTGGCTGACGCCATTGTGGTGAATTCCCGGGAGGGGGCCCGAATTCACCGGAAACGCGGATACCTGCCCGATCGGATGGTCCTGATTCCCAATGGATTTGATACGTCTATATTCAAACCGGATGAGAGTGCTCGAGGTCGGTTACTGAATGAACTGGGGCTCGCGGGTGATGCGAAGCTTATCGGTCTGATCGCCCGCTTTGATCTCATGAAGGACCATCCAAATTTCCTCCGTGCCGCGGCAGTTCTCGCAGAGCATGAGCCGACAGCCCACTTTGTTATGGCCGGGCGCGGCATAACGCCTGTGAACAAAGTCCTGGCTTCTCATGTGCCTGAAGGTCTTGAAGGAAGGCTCCACATGCTCGGTGAGCGGGACGATGTGCCGGGCATCTTGGCGGCCCTCGACATTGCCACATCTTCCTCGGCGTTCGGCGAGGGGTTCTCCAACACCATAGGAGAGGCCATGGCCTGCGGGGTCCCTTGCGTGGTGACCGATGTGGGCGATTCGGCCCTGATCGTCGGGGATACGGGGTTTGTGGTTCCTGCGGG
>CAZQCK010000203.1:0-3216 GCA_964591925.1 uncultured Desulfobacterales bacterium | reverse complement strand
TGCGTTCGTGGGTGCCTTTGCACTGCCCGCCATGGCCGCGGACAAGACCGAGTGGGGCTTTTACGGCAGCGCCCGCGTACACACCTTTTCCTATGACGACGACAAGATGTCCGGCCTGGTCCCCAACGGCGGAGTGAACGGCTTTGACGACCGGGATACCATTTGGGGCAACCAGAACAACAGCCGCTTCGGCGCGACTGCAAGTGCCGGTGCCGTCTCGGGCCATGTGGAGATTCGAGAGAGCAGCGAGTTCCGGATCATCTGGGGCGAGTGGGACTTCGGCGCGGGCAAGCTGGGCGTGGGCAAGCACTACACCCCGGCCAACATGTTCTACAGCAACCAGGTGGCCTTCGGCGAGGCCAACCTGCTGGACGTGGGTGGTTATTACACCGGTGCGGATCACATGATTCGGCTGCGCTTTCAGGGCATCGCCGACATGATCGACTTTGACCTGGCCTTTGTGGAACCCGCCGTTGCGCCTGACGCCGCCGTCGTTGTGGGTAACGACCTGGACACCACCCTGCCCCAGATCGAGGGTCGTATTCTTTTCAACTGGGGCCCGGTACAGATGGAAATGGGCGGTGCCTGGGTAAAGTTTACGGACACGGCCATTGTCGCCGGAGCAGAGCGCGACTATGACATCGACGCATGGGCCCTGCACATGGGTATCAAATACGCCATGGGTCCCTTTTACGCCAACGGCAACATCCACACCGGAGAGAACAATTCCTATCTCGGCCAGTGGATGTATGATCCCGCCGCAGCCACCTATGATGCAGTCAACGACACCATTATCGATTCCGATCGGTGGGGCTGGCTGATGGCGGCCGGGTTCAAACTCAACGACATGATCTCCTTTGAGGCCGGTTACGCCGAGGCCGAGGTGGACTCCAATGTCGTGGGCGCGTGGGAAGACGAGGTCGCTTCTTACTACTTCCAGACTGTCCTGTCTCCGGCTCAGGGCGTGCTGATCATTCCTGAAATCGGCAAGAAGGACTACAAGAGCAACGCTGCCGGCGTTGACGAAGGCGACACCTTCTACTTCGGCGCCGTCTGGAAGATCAGCTTCTAAGGTCTTCTTTGACGCCACATTCAGTCCTCTACCGGGGCGCGCTTCAGCGCGCTCCGGTTTTTTTCGCCCTTGGGAACCCGCGCAATTTGCTTTGACTCCCTGCAGGCTTTCTTTTACACTCGACCCTTCAGCAGGCAGGAAATCAGCAATCAGCCCCGGCTCCAAGATACGCTTACCGTTTTATACGAGGGACCCAACCATGATGTCAGGAAACGCCCTGTTCACACCCATTGGAGGTACACGCTTTACAGCTGTCATCCGTTCCCGGGCGGGGACGGCACTGATCATGGCCTTTTTGATCCTGGCCATGATGCCTCTTGGATCGCTCGCCAGGGCCGAGTCCAAGCCCAAGGTGCTTCTTCTTCCCTTTCGAATCTACGCACCCCAGGAACAGCATGCCTTTCTTCGCCAAGGACTGCGCTCCATGTTCGTCTCCCGCCTGACCGGGGAAGGCCTGAATATCCTGCCCGATGCGGCCACCGAACCGCTCCTCTCAGAAGAGGACAAGGAAGGGGTGCCGTCTGATGAACGGGCCAAGGAGCTAGGTCTGCGCTCCGAGGCGGAATATGCGATCTTCGGCACGGTCACCTCCATGGGAGGGGCGTTCAGCCTGGACCTGGGGATTCTGGACCTGAACAAGGAGCCTCCCAAGCTCACCCGGGTTTCCGAGGCCACAGAGGAAGACCGGCTCATTCCCAAGATCGCCGACGTGGCCTATCAGTTCAGATCGATCATCGAGGGCGTGGATTACCGGCGTGTTCAAATGGCCTCCGGTGCGACCGGTTTGCCCGAGGGGGAAGAGACCATGGGCCTTTTCTTCCGCCCCACGGCCGAATCCTATGGATTCGAGCCCAGCGGGAACGTCACTCTGCGAACGCGGGTGGTCTCCTTCGACATCGGGGACCTGAACGGCGACGGCAACACGGAAATCGTCATGGTGAGCCGGAACAAGCTCCTCGTGTCCTCCCGCGATGAGGACACCATGGTGCTGAAGGCGCAGATGCCGGTTAGCACGGGTGAAGAGTTTCTGCGGGTGAGCGTGGGGGACATGAACCAGGACGGCAAGGCGGAGATTTATCTGGTGCGGCTTTACGGGCAAAGGGCGCAAAGCCTGATCCTGGAGTGGGACAATGAGCAGTTTCACCAGCTCGCCGAGCACGACGGCCACCTCAATGTGGTCAAGAATCCAGCTGTGGGCAAGCGTTTTCTCCTGTATCAGGGCTCCAACATGGCCAATGCCTTTGCCGGGAATATCTTTCGAATGGATTTAGGCCCGAACAATCAACTGGCCCGAAAGGAAGAGCTGCCCCTGGAAAAGGCCCAGATCTACACCCTGGCCGTGGCCGACTTGAACCGCGACGGCCAGGTGGAGTTCCTTGGTCTCGACCACAGCAATCTTCTCAATATATGGGATACGAATGGAAAGTCCTTTTGGAAGGGGAAAAAATCCCTGGGAGGCTCCAACAATGCGGTGGAGATCGGAAACGTCAGGGGAGAAGGGGATCTCCCCCCTCGAACCGAGCTCAACGGCAGGATCATTGTGGCCGACGTGGACAAGGACGGAACCGATGAGGTGATCGCCCCCCGCAACATCGCAGTGTTCGGAATTTCGGAACGATTGCGGCTGTACAAGACCTCTCGCCTGATCGCCTTTCGTGTGGACGGCCTTTCCCTGGAACAGGCCTGGGTCACGCGGGAAATCCAATACGCATTAACCGATCTGCAGAAGGCCGGCCAAACCATTTACATGGTCGGGCAGAAGGGGCAGTACTCCAAAATGTCCGCCGGATCGAGCCGCATCCTGTGGTTCGAGTAAGCCCCACGCTTCGCTTTTGTCCTGGAGCACAAGCAGGCCCTCGGCCGTTCACCCACAGGAAACTCTCATGACCTTTCTGGCGGGCGTCACGGCCCTGAACCCACAACGCTTGGACAACGGGCAACAGGCCTGCTTCCAGGAAGCCCTGGCTGTGATCCAACCACTCCTGCCCAGTGCTCCGAAAACGGTTTTCCTCCCCTCTGCGCTCCTGGCTCAGGCCGGGCACGGCCTTCTGTGGCAGGGGCCCAAGCTGCTCTCCAACCGGCACCTGAATGCGGCGGCCGTGGGCATCCAGTGGCGGCGGGTGCAGCAGGAAAATACCGCCCTG
>CAZQCK010000202.1:0-3225 GCA_964591925.1 uncultured Desulfobacterales bacterium | reverse complement strand
ACGGTGAGCGAGATCCCGGAGAACCACAGGCTGTGTCCCTGATCAAAGAGAAAGGTGGGCAGGTAGGTGCTCATGGCCGAGGCCATGAAGGACCGCGCCACCAGGACCCCGAACACCCCGGCAATGATAACCCTCATCTCCCTCAACATGGCCGGGAACGAAGCCGTGCTCCTCACCGGTGCCGCCTCCTTCGTCTTTCTCAGCCGCCACCACAATACGGCCGACGCGCCCCACCCCAGAAACATGAGCTGCCACAACCCGGTCAACCCCAAGTTGGAGACCGCCCACACGGCGATCAGAGGACCCGCGGTCCGGGCAAGTTCCCCTCCCACCATAAACAGGCCCATGCCCCTCCCGATGGCCCCTCCGGACATGGCGGCCGTCATGACCGGCGCAGACACGTGAAGCGCAGCCACGCTGACCCCCGCCGCGAACAGTGTGGCGCAAAGCAAACCAAAGGTCGGCACAAACCCGATGATGCACATAAAAGTAGCGGTAAATGCAGGAGACAATACAAGACAGGGTCTGACCAGGTTCTTCTTGTCGGAGACGGCGCCGATCAGTGGATTGAACAAAGACGGAAGCTGCATGAACACCGTGAGCGATCCGGCCTGGGTCAAAGAGAGGCTCAGGTTCTTGATGATCAAAGGCAGAACCGGGGCCAGAAAACTCGTGTACATGTCATGAATGAAATGAACACCCGCAATGGCCAGAACCTTGTCCGCCTGAAACTTCTCCCCCAAAACCGTTGACTGCTCACTGGCCATGGTGCGCGACTCCTTCCTCTGAATACCCGCACTCTCCCATACCAGGTTTTTCGAAGAATGCACATGGCATATTCTTCCGGACTTTCCAGTCTTTACAGCTCTGGGCGAGATTTCGACCTTTTGCAAGGCCACCGGAGGACCGCAACCGGCTGGCGGACCGGTACGGCCTGAACAAGTACAGGACGTCCTGACCTCTTTGCGACATCTCGAGCCGCATCATCCCTTCCTGAAGGAGGCACGCCGGACAAACGGTGGTTTATCGAGATCCGGAAGAATTTGCCTGCCGGCGGTCTTGACATCCAACAAATTGTGCTTAACATTGTACTGCTTTTAGTGGCGAGTGGTCATAGAGTATTTTCGGTGAGTTATTCTGCTCACCCTTGTCTTCACAACCATCAATGCGCGTTGCTCGAATTCAGCAACAGGGGTGCAAAAGGAGGAGGAGTGTCGAGATGAAGCTTAAGCCGTTGGCCGACAGGGTGGTTGTACTCAGGATCGACGAGGAACCGAAGACCGCCGGAGGTATCATCATTCCGGACACGGCAAAGGAAAAGCCCCAGGAAGGTAAGGTCATTGCGGTGGGTCCCGGCAAGATCGACGAGAATGGAAAGCGGATGACGATGGAGGTCAAGAAAAACGATCGAGTGCTCTTCGGAAAATATGCCGGTACTGAAATAACGATCGAAGGGGTCGAACACTTGATCATGAAAGAAGACGACATTTTGGGCATCGTCCAATAACCTGCGAGGAGGTGTCGTACGATGACAGCCAAGGAAATCAAGTATGGCGCAAAGGCCAGAGAGAAGATGCTCAGGGGGGTGGACACGCTGGCCGACGCCGTCAAGGTAACTCTGGGACCCAAGGGCAGAAACGTGCTGATCGATAAGTCATGGGGCTCTCCGAAACTCACCAAGGATGGAGTCACCGTGGCCAAGGAGATCGAGCTCGAGGACAAGTTCGAGAACATGGGTGCCCAAATGGTCAAGGAGGTGGCCTCCAAAACCTCTGATGTAGCCGGTGACGGGACCACCACCGCCACCATCCTGGCCCAAAGCATCTATCGTGAAGGAGCCAAGCTCGTTACGGCCGGTGCCAATCCCATGGCCGTCAAACGCGGCCTTGAAAAGGCTGTGGATGCTGTGGTGGAAGAGCTGAAGAAGATATCCCAGCCCACCAAGGAAAAGAAGGAGATTGCTCAGGTGGGAACGGTTTCCGCCAACAACGACTCCACCATTGGAGAGATCATCTCCGAGGCCATGGAAAAGGTGGGCAAGGAAGGCGTGATCACCGTGGAAGAAGCCAAGGGCATGGAGACCACGCTGGACATCGTAGAGGGCATGCAGTTCGACCGAGGATATCTCAGCCCCTATTTCGCCACGGATCAGGAAAAAATGGAAGTCGAGCTGGAAGATCCCTACATCCTGCTCCATGAGAAGAAGGTCAGCGCCATGAAGGACCTGGTTCCACTCCTGGAACAGGTGGCCAAGAGCGGTAGGCCCTTGCTCATCATCGCCGAGGATGTGGAAGGCGAGGCCCTGGCCACTCTGGTGGTGAACAAGCTGCGCGGGACCCTGAAGAGCTGCGCTGTCAAGGCCCCGGGCTTCGGCGACCGGCGCAAGGCCATGATCGAGGATATGGCGGTGCTCACCGCCGGGCAGGTGGTGAGCGAGGACCTGGGCGTGAAGCTGGAAAACCTGAACCTCAATGATCTCGGAACCGCCAAGCGCGTGACCGTGGACAAAGACAACACCACGATCGTGGACGGCGGTGGGAGCCGCAAGGCCCTGGAAGGCCGGGTAAAACAGATCAGGTCCCAGATCGACGAGACCACAAGCGACTACGACCGGGAAAAGCTTCAGGAACGTCTGGCCAAGCTGATCGGCGGTGTGGCGGTCATCAGCGTGGGCGCGGCCACCGAAGCGGAGATGAAGGAAAAGAAGGACCGGGTGGAAGACGCTCTCAATGCCACCCGTGCGGCTGTGGAGGAGGGCATTGTTCCCGGCGGGGGCGTAGCCTTTATTCGGTGCCTCAAGGCGTTGGACAAAATGACCCTGCCGGGCGACGAGCAGCTGGGGGTCAACCTGATTAGAAGGGCCCTGGAAGAACCGGTCCGCCAAATCGCCAACAACGCCGGATGGGAGGGGTCCGTAGTGGTTCAACATGTCATGGACGGCAAGGACGACTTCGGCTTCAATGCCGAAACCAGGGCCTATGAAAAGCTGGTCCAGGCCGGGGTGCTGGATCCAACCAAGGTGACCCGCTTCGCAATTCAGAACGCCGCCTCGGTGGCGGGCCTGCTGCTGACCACGGAAGCCATGGTGGCTGAAAAGCCCGAGAAAAACAAATCAGGACCGGCCATGCCTTCGGAGGACATGTACTAGGATTTGCTATCGAACATCGCTCGTGCCCATCCAGAAACGAATTTTGAGCACTGCTGAGTTTCCAATTCAGAAAGGAG
>CAZQCK010000201.1:0-3295 GCA_964591925.1 uncultured Desulfobacterales bacterium | reverse complement strand
GGAGACCCAGGGTGACCATGGCGTCCGTGGGCGTGGGCGAGGATCCGCCCAGGGCCGCGGGAGGCCCCTGGCGCAGGGGCCCGATGCGCAGCGCACGTCCCGGTTCAGCCCGGATTTCGCTGTCCCCGCCGATTCCCACGGACCGGGTCTGAAGGGAACGGATAAGGGTCTTGTAGGGACCCAAATGGATGCCGTAAGGCTCGAGCAGAGGCGCTCCCTGGTAGATGAGGCCGATGTCCGTGGTGGTGCCGCCCACGTCCAGGACCAGGGTGGTACCCGGGCAGGGGTCCAGGGCCAGTGCTCCCATGATGCTGGCTGCGGGTCCGGACTGGGCGGTGCGGGCCGGGAATCCCAGGCTCTCCTCCAGGCCCACGGTGCCGCCGTCCGGCTTGAGAAGATAGCGAGGGGCGTAAAGCCCCCGGTCATCCAGGATTCGAAGGAGGGCCTGGACAAAGTGCTCGTGTCTTTCGTGAAGTGCGGCGTTCAAATAGGTGGTGGCGATGCGGCGCGGGAAGTTGAGATGCCCCGAGACCTGGTGGCCCATGGCCGGGTGAGGGAATGCCTCTTCCACCCACTCGGCCATGCGGTGCTCGTGTGCAGGGTTGCGGACCGAGAACTTGCTCACCAGCCCCAGTGCCCGAGCCCCCAGGCTCTGAACGGATGCGGCTGCTGCGAGCACGGCCTCGCGGTCCAGGGGCCTGATCTCGAATCCCCGGTGGTCCAGGCAGCCCTCCACCACGTGATAGGACGGCCCCACGGAGAAGCCCCGGGGGTCCATACCGGGGCCGGCAGAGACGATCATGCCGGCCGGGTCCAGGCGGTCCTGGACAATGGCGTTGGTGGCCATGGTGGTGGAAAAGGCCAGACGGGTGATGCGCTTCGGGGCGAATCCGGAGAGGGTTTTTTCCAGGGCCTCTTCCAGGGTGGCAGGGAGGTCTGCTTGCGTGGGAACCTTGACTGCCGAGGCCACCCCGGCGGAGGAGATCAGGACCGCGTCCGTCTGGGTGCCGCCCACGTCCAGGCCGAGGAAGAGGGAGTTTTCAGGAGTGTCGGGTTGGGTGAAGGGCATGGATGGGCTCTCCGGGGATGGTCTGCGGAAAAACGGTTGTTTCACACTATTCTCAAACAATAAGAGAAAGCCGGCCGCCTGTCAATGAAACCAGAAGGGAAGCGAGAGGACAAAGAGCCAGGAGAGGATCCCTGCGCAGACCGGTGTGACGATCCATCCGAGGCCGATTTTTACCAGCATGAGTGGGCTCACCGTGCGGATGTCCCCTACGAGCCCCACACCCACCACCGCGCCCACAATGGCCTGGGACGAGGAGACCGGAATGCCCACCTGGGTGAAGAGGTGGAGCGTAAGGGCCCCGGCCAGGACTGTTACGAATGACGTGAAAGGATCCAGGGGTGCGATGCCCCGGCCCACGGTCATCATGACCCGCCTGCTGAAGGTGAGCACGCCTGACGCAATGGCGAGCCCGCCGATCAGGGCCGCGGCCCGGGGGGTCAGGAAGCCGGAGCCCACGTAGACGCCCGTGACGTTGGCCACGTTGTTCGAGCCCAGGGTGTAAGCACCGTAGCAGCCCGCGATGAGGATGCCCAGGAAGTAGATCCGGTTTCGGCGCGTGAGGCTCATGCCGGTGCGGTTGAACCCAAAGGTGAGGAGACGGAGCAGAAGGTTTCCGAACACCAGCCCGCAGACAGGGGTGAGCACCCAGCAGGTCACAATCTTGACAAGAGGGGAAAAATCAGCTGATCCCTGTAGCAGGCCCACGCCCACAATGGCGCCGATGACCGCGTGGGAAGAGGATGCGGGCACGGCCAGGGCGGTCATGGCGGCCATGGTGAGGGCCGCGGCCAGGGCGCAGAAAAAGGCGTACAGTGGCACGAGGCTGGAGAGCTCGGTCAGGACCTGCATGCACTTGGGTCCCTCCAGCAGGGCCCCTGCCATGGCGAAAATTGCGGTGAGCCAGATGGCGGTCCGGTACCTAATGGTGCCGGTAGCTACGCCCGTGCCGAATATGTTGGCCGAGTCGTTTGCGCCGAGGCTCCAACCCAGAAATACGCCGCTGAGGATTTTCCACATGGATTCTTACTTGATAATGGAGCTGATTACGCCCAGATGGTCACCGGCGTCCTCGATCAGGTCGCTCACCGAGCATAGACGGGAAAGAAAGTCGGCCAGCAGGTTCCCTTCCCAGAAGTCTTCGATAGGGATGGCCCTCGCATCCTTCATCAGGTCGAATTTCAGATCGTCGACCCTTTTCTCGTATATGCGGATGGCAAGCCTTTTCTCCCGAAGATCCTCGCCCGCCGTCATGGCCTGGAGGGTGATGCGGAGCATCTCGCACATTTGCTCGTTAAGAAAGGCCACACGGGAGGCCTCGCTTCGCAGGGACTCGGGAAACCGGATTTGCAGATAACACGCAGAGGCGTACTCCAGGAGGTCGAAGACCTGGTCCACCAGCTCTACGAACTTGGAGAGCTCGGGCCGAAGGTAAGGTAGAAAAGCCCCTTCGTAAATGTGCGATACAATGTCCCTTCGGATGGTGTCCGCCTCCCGCTCCAGCTCCTTTACCCTGCGCATACATGCGTGATCGTTGTTCTCGAGCGCCTCGTGAAAGGCCCTGCACCCGTCCTGGAGAAGCCGGATGTGGTCGTCCATGTCGTGGACCACCTCTTTTTCCCGGTCCTCATGCCCGATCAGCTTTTTAAGAAACATGTTCTCCTCGCGCCCTAAGAATGAGCATGGCGGCCATGGCGTCCATCATGGAGAGGACCCCGACGATTTTCGAGCCGTCGCAGGCGAACAGGCGTGCCACTCCGCTCTCTTCCATGAGCTGAGCCGCCTCCCGAAGGGGCAGGTCCTTGGTCACGCACGAGATGGGCCGGGATGCGATCTCCGAGACCTTGACCGCCTGCGGATCCTTACCCTGGGCCAGGACCTTGTAAACAACGTCCCGCGCCGTGATTACGCCGTCCTGCATGTCATCGCCCGGAAATCGGACCAGGAGCGAACGTATACGCCTGTCCACCATCTTCTCCACGGCATCGTACACGCTTTTCTTCGAGTCCACGGACTCGAGCCTGGTGGTCATGAACTCGTACACCTTCATGGGTTTACCTCCGAAAAAATGGGGGAAGAAATGGAAGTGCCCTCATCGCTGCGCTCTGGTTATACTCTAAACGGCCGGGGGATTCAACGCCCTCCGGTCGGGAATGGAAGGGATTGCCAGTGGCCCCTATTGTTGCTAGCCTGGTTTCCATCCGGAAAGGGTCTTTTTTGCCAATCTCA
>CAZQCK010000200.1:0-3313 GCA_964591925.1 uncultured Desulfobacterales bacterium | reverse complement strand
AGATGCTGAGGATTGCGAGGTTCGTCCCGTCATACTTGAGCGCAAATTCGAGATGGTCGCCAAGCGTGTCCCCCGGCCAGTACTTGGGTGGATATACCTCCTCAACTATGCTCCCGTTCGAGTCGATCCGGTGGATTCCGCTGGTAGTCACCAGGGACTTGTGCCAGTTCGGCATGACATCGAGGTCGTACCGTTCGATAATCGCCGCATACCCCGCGGATCGGTATATCGATTTATTCTGTTCGTTTCCAATCATGGCTTTCTCCATAAAAAACGATTATCATACGAGAATTATTGTTATGTTTTAGGATAAGTCAAGAAAAATACTTACGCTCTGGTGGCCGAGCACTGCTGTCTCAACAAGAAAAACAGTTACATGCCTGGAAATACGATTATAATTCGGCCTCAAGCAAGAATTTTCGGCTCATCGCGGATTAGTGACTTGCTCATGAAAAGCCGTCCACACACCGAAGAGCGGGGGAAACCGCCCAGCAGCTTCTCGACCTGTCGAACCAGGATCGCGAGAAGATCAGCGGCCTCGGTCGGGAGGAAATCCTGGCGATTCGGCCGGATATCCCCATCATCTTGAGCACCGGCTATAGCAAGCAGATATCTAAAGAGAAGGCACGGGAAATGGGAATTAGAGCTTTTGTGATGAAGCCACTGACGCAGCATGAATTGGCGAACGCGGTGCGAAGAGTACTGGATGAGAAGTAGGCCTTCATGTTTGTACTATTCTGTGCCAATGTAATGGAGGCACCTGCCCTTGAAAAATTGGTTTAGGTGACAAAGCATGATGGTGCCTACAGAGGAAAGAGTTTCGATCAAGATTTATGCAAAACCAAGAAAATCAGAAACAATCCGCTCTAAATGGTCCTTTCTCGTTCGCTGCGGCACTTCCTGCGCTGCTCTTGATGACAGGGCTCTTCTACGTAAATTTCATGGCGCGGATCAGCCTGGCCCCTTTGCTGCCATCCATTGAAGAGGATCTGGGTTTCACCCACGTCGAATCCGGGGCGTTGTTCCTGCTTCTTTCCGGAGGCTACTGCCTGGCAATCATCTTCTCCGGCTGCATCTCTTCCCGCATCAACCACAGGGGGGCCATCATTTTTTCCGCTGTGCTCCTGGGGTTGAGCCTGATCTGGGTCGCTCTATCCCAATCCCTTGCAGCCCTCCGCGTGGGCGTGTTGTTGATGGGTGGGGCCGCAGGCTTCTACCTGCCGTCTGGAATCGCCACCCTCACTTCCCTGATAAACTCAAGGGACTGGGGGAAGAGCATCGCAGTTCATGAACTGGCTCCGAACCTGAGTTTCGTGACCACCCCGGTTCTTTGTGAAATGCTCCTGCTGCAATTGCCGTGGCGGGGAATAATGGGACTGATCGGCCTTGTATCCATATGTGCGGGTATTGCCTTCGCATTCATGGGTAAAGGCGGGAATTTCCCCGGCCAGGCGCCGAGCCTCGGTATATCCCGCAGGCTTTTTTCAGTGCCTTCCTTCTGGATCATGGTGGCGCTTTTCAGCCTAGGAATTACCGGAAGCCTGGGTATCTTCAGCATGCTTCCTTTGTACCTGGTGACCGAACGCGGTATAGCGCGCAACTGGGCGAACACTCTAGTCGCGCTTTCCAGGATTTCAGGGCTTTTCATGGTTTTCGTGGCCGGCTGGATAAACGATAGACTGGGGCCCAAAGCCACCCTCGTCGGGGTAATGGGATTGACCGGGCTCTTCACCCTCTGCCTGGCTCTCGTCCCGGACAGGCTGCTGGTGGCCCCGCTGTTTCTGCAACCGATGGCGGCCGTATGCTTTTTCCCTCCGGCCTTTGCGGCACTAGCCCGCGTGGGCCCGGCTGACACCCGCAATGTTTCAGTCTCCTTTGCCGTGCCGGTGGCGTTTCTGCTGGGCGGGGGGGTGGTCCCGATCACCATCGGAGCCATGGGTGATGCATGGTCTTTTTCCATCGGGATCGGCTTTTTCGGCACTTTGTTCCTGGGCGGTACGATGCTTGCCGCTCGCCTGAGGATGTCCTCCGCGGCACACACACCCGAAAATCGGTGAATGTGCATATGCAGACAGCTCGGGACCTTCGCCCTGCTTTGCTGATCCAGCCGGCCTACGCTGAGGAGGCCGGCAAAAATAACTTGAACATCTTGCATCTCATCTTCAGGCCATCTTCGGCTGCGGCTCAATCGCAAAATCCTCGACGTAGTCCAGCTACGCCTGCGGTTTTGCTCAATCGCCGCATCCAAATATGACCCAAATCTGAGCGCAATTTTGTCCAATTTATTTCTGCCGGCCTCCTGAGTCGGATATGAAGAGAACAGACGGTCTTCCGGAGTGAAGGGGCAAACATCGATCGGAGCAAGGGGTTCTCTTGCCTAGGCGCCCCCCGCAGCCCCGACCGCAGGAACCCCGTGACGCAGGGCCACTTTCTCGAACATGCGCACGAGCCCGCCGATCAGGGCGTAGACCGCCCCTATGGGAAGGTTCCGATCCGCCGTGGCGTCGAAAAAGACATGGAGGCTCGACTCCATACCGTCCTCCGGCTTCCAGTAGCAAAAGAGCACCGGCACCTTGGGCAGCGGGTACAGGACCACGGCGATGTCCGATTCGAACACGGGTCCGGCCCGCCTTCCGCTGAACACATGCAGCATGTCCTCGAAAAGGTCCGTATAGGTGTCGGCCACCTTCTTGAGCGGCCTTTCACATCGCTGCTCGAACAGCCCCTGGTACGCCGCTCCTCCTCGAAGCTCCCGAAAGGGAACCCAGTCTCCGGTCGGCGACACGCCTTCTCCCTCCATCACATACGTGAGCAGGGGAATAGCAAGCCACGCATGGGTGTGGATCTCCGAGGAGAGGTTCCCCGAGGCGTCCACATGCACGTCCTTGCCGCAGACCTTGAGGGTGAGTCGCCCGCGTTCGAAGGTTCCGCCGAGGGGTTCGGCCGCCGAAGCCAGGTCCATGTCGGCAACCTGCTCCTTGAGCGTTTCCACGGTCCTCCACATCTCCTCGTCCACGGTCTTGCGCCGGGCCGTGGCGCCCTGGTACTGTTCGACCACCTCCGGAGCCAGGCGGGGGCATTCGCCCAGGGACCGTTTGCCTTGGAACACGGCCGCGGCAAAGGCCAGACACGTGGGCTCTCCGCATTCCCGGCAGTTGGACTTGTCGAGGAGCTTGAGGATGTCCACAGGGGATTTCAGTTGTTTCATGATGGGGCCTCCGGGTGTTTGATATTGCCCCCGAAATCCTGAATCCGTTTCTTAGGAGGCCGGCAAAAATAACTTGAACATCTTGCATCTCATCTTCAGGCCATC
>CAZQCK010000199.1:561-3673 GCA_964591925.1 uncultured Desulfobacterales bacterium | reverse complement strand
CGAAGATGGCCCGAAGCTGAGATGGGAAAATGGGAAGTTATTTTTGAGTGAGCCCCAAGGTTGATGGACTCGCAAGAAATCAAAATTTCGCACCAAGACGCAAAGTGAACTGATCGATATCAATAGGTTTTTTTCTTAGCGTCTTGGCGTCTTTGCGAGAGAATTCAGTTTTTACGAATTGGTCAAGGTTCCGGAAGGCTCCGTTTCCGGACGGAAACGAGGTGGATCTTCATGAAGCTGCACGAATACCAGGCGAAGGAGCTGTTTCGCACCTTCGACATTCCGGTCCCTGAAGGAAGGCTGGTCCGGTCCGCAGAGGAGGCCGCCAATGCGGCCCGTAACCTGACGGGCCCCCCGTGGGTGGTCAAGGCCCAGGTCCACGCCGGGGGCCGCGGCAAGGGAGGGGGCGTTCGGGTGGTACACACCCCGAAGGAGGTCGAAGACGCGGCCCGGGACATCCTGGGCACACCCCTGGTCACGCCCCAGACAGGCGCCGAAGGAAAACACGTTCATCAGGTGCTCGTGGAGGAGGGTGTAGAGATCGAGCAGGAATACTACCTGGCCATGGTGGTGGACCGCGAGTCGGCCGTGCCGGTGATGATCTTCAGCCAGGAGGGAGGCATGGAGATCGAGGAGGTCGCCGCGAGGACGCCGGATCGCGTTCTGAAACAGCCAATTGCACCCGAGACGGGCTGGATGCCTTTTCACGGCAGAAATCTCGCCTACAGACTCGATCCGCTCCCCCCGCCGGAAACCTTGAAATCACTCATAACGACCATGGCGCAACTTTATCGATCCTTTTTGAGCCTGGATTGCTCCCTGGCGGAAATCAACCCGCTGGTCGTGACAACCTCAGGCCGGGTTCTGGCCGTGGACGCCAAGATGAACATCGACGACAACGCCCTGTTCCGGCACAAGGACCTCGCCGCCATGGACGATCCCGAGGAAAAGGATCCCCTGGAGCGAAAGGCGGATGAGTTCAACCTGAACTACATTCGGCTCGACGGGGACGTCGGCGCCATGGTCAATGGGGCCGGTCTCGCCATGGCCACCATGGACGTGATCAAGATGGCCGGTGCGGAGCCGGCCAACTTTCTGGACGTAGGCGGCGGAGCCAGCGAAGAGATGATCACCCGCGGCTTTGAGATCATACTGGACGACCCCAAGGTAAAGGCCATTCTGATAAACATCTTCGGCGGCATCCTCCGTTGCGATGTTCTGGCGCGAGGCGTCCTGGCGGCGGCGGAGAAGACGGACATTCGGGTTCCGCTCATCGTCCGCCTCGAAGGCACCAACGTCGAGGAAGGACGCCGAATCCTGGAGTCATCCGATTTGGACTTCCTGGTGGCCGGGGACATCAGCGAAGCGGCCGCCATGGTCACCCGTCAGGTTTCCCCATAACAGACGGCGGTGACCTGACATGGAGGGGAGTGAGTAGATCATGAGCATACTGGTTGACGAAAACACCCGCGTGGTGGTCCAGGGAATCACCGGCAGAGAAGGCGCCTTCCATACGCAGCAGATGCTTAATTTCGGCACGACCGTGGCGGCCGGCGTCACTCCCGGAAAAGGGGACCAGACCGTCGAAGGAGTCCCCGTCTTCAACACGGTTAAGGAAGCTGTGGACAAAGAGGGGGCCGATGTAAGCTGCATCTTTGTTCCGCCGCCTTTTGCCGCAGACGCCGTCATGGAGGCCGCCTGTGCCGGAATCGCCGTGACGGTGTGCATCACGGAAGGGATCCCCACCCTGGAGATGGTCCGGGTTTCGAGCTACCTGAAGACTTACGAAACCGTCCTCATCGGTCCCAACTGCCCCGGGATCATCTCTCCCGGAAAGACCAAGGTCGGCATCATGCCGGGGCCCATCCATCGCCCCGGAACCATCGGGGTGATCTCTCGAAGCGGAACCCTGACCTATGAGGTCGTGGACCAGTTGACCCGAGCGGGGCTGGGACAGTCCACCTGCATCGGTATCGGTGGAGACCCCATCATAGGAACCTCGTTCATTGACCATCTGGAGAGATTCAAGCGAGACCCGGACACGGAAGCAGTCGTGCTGATTGGCGAAATCGGAGGCTCGGCCGAGGAAGAAGCCGCGCAGTATGTCCAGCAATCCTTTGAAAAACCCGTTCTGGCCTTCATCGCAGGACGCACCGCGCCTCCGGGCAAGCGAATGGGACATGCCGGAGCCATCATTTCCGGCGGGAAGGGACGCGCCGAGGACAAAATCGCGGCCCTGGAATCCGCAGGGATCGAGGTGGTCCACGACTTGGGCCGGCTCGGAGAAACCGCCCGGAGCGTTATCGACCGTTCTCGATGAAATGGCGGTAGAATTTGTCACATCTTGACTTGTAACCGCTCCGGTGCTAGCATTTTTTATTTCCTTACGAAAGCGCCTCCGGCATGGATAAGGTGGTCGACATTCAGGAAAAGATCAACCGGCGAATCCAGGGACGCCAGGTCAGGGAGTACCGTGAAAAGGTCCGGGCCCTGCAGAAAGGGCTCCAATGCTTTTCCTGCCGATTCAAGTGCGCCATGTGCGGCCACCACATCAACGAATCTCAGGAAGAAGCGAACCTGAAACCTGGCCCGCTCGGCTATGTCTTTTGTGAGAGTTGTCGAGGAGAGTTCGAAGATTACCTCGGCATCTGCAGCGGGGAAAAGCCCGCCGAGGTCTTTTGGCACAACAAGGCATGGGTCGACATGTGGGCGGCTTGGTTGGATTACCAGCAGGCAATCCATCGGTTTATGCAATCACCCGAATTCAAGCGACTGCTGTCGGAATTCGAGGGATAGAACTCAGCCAGCTCGGAGGAAATCCATGTTTGGAATCGGCATGCCGGAACTGATCATTATTCTGATCATCATCCTCATAATTTTCGGTGCAGGAAAATTGCCCGAAATCGGCAGCGGCATCGGGAAAGGGATCAAGAACTTTAAAAAGGCGACCAACGAGAAAGAAGAGATAGAAGCCAAAACCAGCGAAGACGAAGATCAAAACGAAGAAAAGACCTAAGGGCTCATCGTCCAAGTCTCCCGACGCGCCGCACTCCCTCCCGATTCAGAATGGAATGTCGTCCTCCGGCACAGTGACAGGTTCGTTCAGTCCCCC
>CAZQCK010000199.1:0-551 GCA_964591925.1 uncultured Desulfobacterales bacterium | reverse complement strand
CCATTGACATTCTTACACCAGATCCTCGTCGATACCCCCGCCGCTGCCGCCGCCGTCTCCCTGGGGGGCATCGCGGTTGTCCCGGCCTGCAGGGCCCAGCATTTGCATTTCGCGGGCAACGACCTCCGTCATATACCGGGTGTTTCCTTCCTTGTCCTCCCAGGACCGGGTTTGAAGGCGTCCCTCTACATAGACTTTCTTTCCCTTGTGAAGGAACTCGCCGCAAATTTCACCGAGACGCCCGAAGGCCACCACCCGATGCCAATCGGTCTTGCTTTGCTTCTCTCCGGAATTCCGATCTTTCCACTCCTCGGAGGTTGCGAGCCTGAATGTGGCCACGGCCGAACCACTGGTGGTGTAACGGACCTCAGGATCCGCACCCAGATTGCCAAGCAGAATCACCTTATTGACACCCGCCATGGTTTGCACTCCTTTCTTCGACCTGAATTGAGCGTTTCAAATTGCAGTCTATCGAAAAAACACTTAACATATCAAGGGCTTGTCATTAAAGAGGGCCGGTTTGAGCATCACTTTTTGCATGAAAGCGCTTC
>CAZQCK010000198.1:0-3730 GCA_964591925.1 uncultured Desulfobacterales bacterium | reverse complement strand
TCTAAACAATCATCGTGATCATATCGAGCGGTCAGTCCTGGAGGTTCAGGGACCGGCCGCCGGGAAGGCCCAGCTCCTTGGCGCGGAGCACCCGCCGGAGGACCTTTCCGCTTCGGGTCTTGGGAATGGAATCGATGAAGGAGATCTCCTTCACCACGATCTCCTGGGACAGGTTGGCGCGGAGAAAGGCTCGGATCTTGTGATTCAGACGACTGGAAGGCGTATAGCTGGGGTTGAGCACTATGAAGGCCTTCACTGAGGATTTTCCCGAGCCGGGATCGCCCCCCTTGGAGATCACGGCGGCCTCGGCCACTGCGGGGTGCATGTACAGGACATGCTCGATCTCGTAGGGGCCGATCATTTTGACCCCGCCCACCTTGATCAGATCGTCGGTGCGTCCCTGATGGTAGTAGTAACCCTCTTCGTCCATGAGGGCCATGTCACCGGTGAGGAACCAGCCCGGGACCCGGAAGTACTGTTCGTAACGCTCCTCGTCGCCCCAGAGGGCACACATGAGCCCCGGCCACTCCAGCCGGATGGCGAGCTCTCCCATGGTCATGGGCGGTGCGGGCTCGCCCTCCTCGTCCAGTACGGTCACCTCCAGACCGGGGACGGGTTTTCCCATGGACCCGGGCTTGATGTCCATGGACGGGTAGTTGGCGAGACAGGCGATGCCCGTTTCGGTCATCCACCAGGTGTCGTGAAGGGAGTGCTCCAGATTCTTGCGGCCCCAGTAGAAGAGGTCCGGCACCAGGGGTTCCCCCACGGTGGCCACGTGGCGAAGGCTGGACAGGTCGTATCGGCCTGAGAGATCCTCGCCCTCCTCCATGAGGTGGCGAATGGTGGTCGGCGTGGTGTACCACACCTCCACCCGGTGTTTCTCCAGTGCCCGATAGAGATTGGAGGCGCTGAAGGGATCGCCCTGCACCAGCAGCGAGGCCCCGCAAAGCCAGGGCGCGAAGGCCCCGTACACCGTTCCGGTGACCCAGGCGGGATCCGCTTCGGTCCACAGCAGGGTGCCGGGCTTCAGGTCCAGGACGTAGCGTGCCGTGACCGCCATGCCGAGCAGATCCCAATGCGCGTGGACAATGCCTTTGGGGGTTCCCGTGGAGCCCGAGGTGTAATTCAGGTACAGGGGGCTGCGCCGGGGGAGGAGCCGGGTCTCGAACTCCGGGGGCATACGTTCGGGCCGGTCTTCCACCAGGACCTCGTTGGGCAGGAGGCCGGGGAGGGGGCCGCGGGTTAAAAAGACCCAGCGAACGCCCTGCATGGCGTCCGCCGGAATATGTTCCGCCAGGTCCGGGTGGGTCAGGATGGCGGCGGGGCGAGCGTTTCCAATGCGGACCTCCATCTCCTCGTAGGTGCTCGTGGCGAAGAGGTTGCAGAATATCACCCCGAGACGGGCGCACCCGATCATGGCGAGGTAGGTTTCCGGACAGCGCGGGAGGAAGACGAACAGGCGCTCGCCCGGCTGCAGGCCGTAGCTGTGAAACAGGTTGGCCCAGCGACGGGAGGTCTCCTGTAGAGACGCATAGGAGAAGGTCCGGACCTCTCCCCCCTGATCGAAGATCAGGGCCTTGTGGTTCCGTGTTTCAGGATCGTCCGCCCAGCGATCCACGGCCTCGGCCGCGATGTTGATGCGCTCTGCGCGGGCGACGCCGAATCTCTTCTCCTCCTCAGCCCACGAAAAGGTTTGCCGGGTTTTTTCGTAGGATCCCAGGTTGGCCCGGGTGTTCTCCGCGGGAACTCTCGCCTTGATCATGGAAACCTCTTCTCCGCCCTTTACGCCGCCCAGACACCGTAACGGCCGTGCACCTCCCGGGCGTGGTCCAGGAGCTCTTCAGCCCGGGCTGTGGGTTGTCGGTTCGAAAATCCGATCCCGTCCCCCTCCAAGAGGGCGTGAATCACCTCCTCGACGCATCGCGCCAGGGAGGGCGGGTCGTATCCTCCTTCCAGGGCGAGGAGTATCGGGGGGGAGGCCACGTCCTTGCGGAGGCCGACCAGGAGCCGGGTCAGATCGCCGAAGACATTCTCGCTCAACCGGCTTCGGCCCAAGGGGTCGTCCCGGTGCGCATCGAAGCCCGCGGCCACCAGGATGAGCTGGGGTGCGTATCGCCTGACGACGGGGGTGAGAACCCCCACGTACAGGTCGCACATGTCCTCGTCTTCCAGATCGCGAGGAAGAGGGATGTTGACAGTGAATCCTTCCCCCTTTCCCCGGCCGGCGTCGGTCCAGTCCCCGCTGTAAGGGTAGAGGAGGGTGTCGTGGGTGGACAGATAGAAGACACCGGGGTCCTCATAGAACAGATCGTTCAGCCCGTGACCGTGGTGGATGTCCCAGTCCACGATGAGAATGCGCTCGAATCCATAGCGCTGGGCCGCGAACCGCGCGGTGACGGCCAGGTTGTTGAAAATGCAGAAGCCCGAGACCCGGTTGGACAGGGCGTGGTGGCCCGGCGGCCGGACCAGCGCGAAGCAGGCGTCGCAGGTCCCCGAGAGCATGGCTTCGAGGCCCCGAATGCAACCTCCTGCAGCCAGCCAGGCCGCCAGGTAGGTCTTTGCACTGGCCGGAGTATCGGGCGCCAGGTTGGTGAACTCCTGATCCGCGGTTCTGAGGACCTTCTTGATGTGAGCGGGGGTGTGGACGAGCTCCAGTTGCTCCATGGTGGCCATCTCGGCCTCCATATCGATCAGCCCCGCCTCCATTCGGGAGTCCAGCATGCGGTGAATCGCCTGCAGCCGGCTGGGATGCTCCGGATGGATGTGGCCGGTCTTGTGTTCGAGAAACCGGTCGTCCCTGACAATGCTCACTTTCAGCGTCATGAGTCCTCCGAAAGGATCAACCGCATGGTCCGTTCGCTCTCGCAGCGGTCCGCGTCCAGAAACCGGAACCCGAACTTTCGATAGAGTGCGATGGCCGGAAAGTTGTAAGTGCCTACAATCAGCCAGAGGGCGCGGAGGCCCAGACCTCGGGCATGCTGAAGCGCCGCCTCGGAGAGCCGGGTGCCCACCCCCCGGTTGCGCTCCCTCTGGTCCACGAAGATGAGGTACTCGGCTTGCATTTGTTCGAGGTCGGGAATGATCACCAGGTGTCCGATGACCCGGTTCCCTCGAAGGGCGATGAAGCCGCGGCCCCGCCGAATCAGGTGGCCGATCCACTCCCGGCAGGCGGTGGGCTCCACCGGGGGTACTCCCTGGAACCGACCCTTGGGGGAGAACCCGTCGTACATGGCGCAGAGGCCCGGCAGGTCGCCGCCGTCCCCGGTTCGAACGTCGAACGGGTGTCCTTCCTTGTCCAGGAAGCGCATGGCGCCTCACCCGGCGGAAAGCTGCCTCCCTGGCCTCACTTTCCGCCGGCACTAATGAGCTGATCCACCACAGAGGGATCCGCGATGGTCGACGTGTCCCCGATCTCATCCGTCTTGCCGGCTGCGATCTTCTGCAGGATCCGTCGCATGATCTTGCCGCTCCGGGTTTTGGGGAGGGCATCGGCCCACTGGATGACGTCGATGGTGGCGATGGGGCCGATCTCGGAGCGAACCATTCGAACGAGCTCCTGTTTCAGATCGTCCGATTTGCTCACACCCTTGTTCAGGGTGACGAAGGCGTAAATTCCCTGCCCCTTGACCTCGTGTGGAAACCCTACCACCGCGGCCTCGGCCACACTTTCGTGGAGCACCAGGGCGGACTCGATCTCCGCCGTTCCCAGGCGGTGCCCGGAGACGTTTAT
>CAZQCK010000197.1:0-3826 GCA_964591925.1 uncultured Desulfobacterales bacterium | reverse complement strand
GCGAAGCACCATCTTCCTTGCATCTTCGGCAAACTCGACAATCGCTCAATTCAGGCAACAGATAATGCTCTTCTTTGAACAACTCCACCTTTCAGTGTCCGCTCAAAAAGCTGCTTCCCTTGACTGCTATCCCCTCCTGGTATCGGCTGACCCTAAGGGGGTTGTCCTTGTTGTCACGGGACCCCGTAATCAGGTCTGCACAAAGCCTTCCCACGGCCGGAGAAACCATGACGGCCATCCAGTACCCGCAATTCACGTGAAAGCCCGGCACCTCGGACACCGGTCCGATCAGGGGCTGCTCGTCCGGGGTGTACACGTACTGCCCTGCGGAAAGGGACAGATCGTTCTTTTTCAGCCCCTCTATGATGTCCGTCCAAAAGGGGCTCAAGCGGCTCACTTTGTCCAGGGCCATGGCCGGAAAGTCCCAGTCTCCGAGGGGATTCTCCATGGGCTCGGTCACAGGCTCGTCCGGGTCCACCCACCCCACGAGCGCGCCGCCGGTCTCGGGCCGCCAGTAGGAGCCGTTCACCAGGTCCACGGTGAACGGGGCTTCCTCGGGAACCGCCTTTGTGGTGACGAAGACCTTCTGCCTGCGAACCGGCTCCAAAGGAAGCTCCACTCCCACCATGCGGGCGATGACACCGGCGAAAGGCCCGGCCGCGTCCACCACGGTCCGGGTGTGAATGGTCCCCCGATCGGTGGTTACGGCCTGAACCCCCTGTGCGTCCGTCAGGATATCCAGGACCCGGGTCTTGAGACAAAACCGGGCGGTGGAGGCCTTGGCAAACCCCTGTATGAGCTCGTGGACCGACAGCCACCCGTCCTTGCGACGAAAGTTGGCACCGGCCGCGGAGGGGTCCAGAAACGGAAACCGCACGCGCAGCTCGTCTCCGGAGATAAACTCCGAGTCGGTGACCCCCAGCCGGTGGTGCTCCCTAACCGCGGCCTCCAGGTCGGGAAGCATGGTTTGGTCGTCCGTGATGAACAGGTATCCCTGCTGATGGAGATGGAGTTCGTAACCGGGCAGGTCCATACGTTCGGCAAAGTTCTCGAAAAAATCGATGCTCTCGAGGGCCAGGCTCGCCATGGCCGGCTCGGTGAACTGGGCGCGAAAGCACTCGGCGGACGCGCCGGAGGTGAGTGTACCCAGGCCGTCCCGCGTCTCCAGGACGACGACGTCCAGCCCGGATCGGGAGAGCCAGTAGGCCGTGGCCGCTCCCACTACGCCGCCTCCGATCACCACGGCGTCCGCGGTCCCTTCCACGCTCTCCGGTACAAACTGTTTCTGCATGGTCCTCTTCTCCTTCTCTCGGCCTCGAGGTCCGAACAGGGAGGCAGCCGGCCCTCAGGCTTCCTCCATCGGCCCCGACCGGTAAGCCCTTTTTTCTTCAGCCGGCCATGAGCTTTCGCGCCAGGGACACGGCCTGGGAGGCGTCCCCGGCATACCCGTCAGCACCGATCCGCTCGGCGAACGCCTCGGTCACGGGGGCCCCGCCCACCATGACCTTGATTGTGCGCCCGTTTTCCCTGAACCGCGCCACCGTGTCCCCCATGGCAGGCATGGTGGTGGTGAGCAGGGCAGACAGGGCCAGGATGTGGGCCTGGTTCTCGTCGACCGCCTGAACGAACCGCTCCACCGGGACATCCACACCCAGGTCCACCACCTGAAATCCGGCGCCCTTGAGCATCATCTTGACCAGGCTCTTGCCGATATCATGCAAATCCCCCTTGACCGTGCCTATGACCACGGTGCCCGCCGAGCGCGCATTGGTCTCAGTCAGATGCGGTTTGAGCACATCCAACCCCTGCTGGGCGGTCTGCGCCGCCTGGAGCATCTCGGGGATGAACAGCAGTCCCTGGCTGAAACGATCTCCCACCTCGTCCAAGGCGGCGATGAGGCCCTCGTTCAAAAGGGTGGTGATATCGGTCCCTGCATCCAGCTCACCCTGAACCAGGCCCGCCATGGCCGCCTTGTCAAACCGCAGAACCGCCTGATAAACGTCTTGAATCGCCATATCCTCTCTCCTTCGAAACTCCAAAAGCCTTCCCGATCCGGCCCCAAAAGCACCCTACCGCACCCCCTGCGGTCTCTTCGCGAGCCACGGAATCCACGCCCGCCAAGGTTCCTACCAGGAAGGCGGGCTCACCACCCAGACCACCACGCAGTCCTCCTCACCCTCGTTCAACCAGGAGTGGGACAGGAGGCAGGAGTAGTAAAAGGACGAGCGGGCCTGCACCCGATAGACCTGCTCCCCTACGGTCAAGGTCATCTCCCCTGACAGGACCACCCCGAACTCCTCGCCGGGGTGGGAGTAAAGCTCGCGGCTTCCCCGTCCCGGCCTGATCACCGTGTAAAACGGCTGCATCTGCTTGTTGCCCGCAATCCGCACCATCTGCTTGATGCCGGCGTCCCAGCCCGGCATGTCCACGTCGGTCCACATGGACTCGGGCAGGACCATGGGGTCATCGATCAGCTCGTCGATGAACAAGTCCACCACCCGGTGCCCCAGGGCCTTGGCCAGGACCCTCAAGTTGGCGATGGAAGGCGAGGCCTTGCCGTTCTCCACCTGGGAGATAAAGGCGGCGGATACGCCGACCTCGTCAGCCAGCTGCTGCAGCGTAAGCCCCTTCTGTGTACGCCACTCATTGAGCAGGCGGCCCATGGCTTCATTTTCCTGCACGCACACCTCCTTTGCGCCGGCCCGAGTGTTAGATATAGATTAATAAATAAAGTAATAATTAAAAATTCACCCTGTCAAGAAAAATTTTCGGGTGGTTTTATGAATGCATGCAAGGAAGCCGGCGTGGTAGTCTCTTGGCATTAAAAGCGACCGGAAGGAAACACGCCATGCGAATCCAAGAGATCCACGTCTTTCAGCGCGATCTGCCTGTAGCGGGCGGAACCTTTTGTATTGCCGGCACACCGGTTTCCCGGCTGGATACGACCATCGTCCGGATCGAAACCGACAGGGGGACTGTGGGGTTAGGAGAAACCTGTCCCCTCGGAGCCGTTTATCAGCCACAGCACGCCCTGGGGGCCAGAGCGGCCCTGAAGGAGATGGCCCCCCATCTGATCGGGTTGAACCCGCTTCACATCGGCCGGGTCAGGGAAGCCATGGAAGATGCCTTGAACGGATCCGAATACGCCAAGGCCGCCCTGGACATCGCACTCTGGGACCTCACGGGCAAGGCCTTAGGAATGCGGGTATGCGACCTTCTGGGAGGAGCCTTTCGGGAATGCGTCCCCGCCTACTACTCCATCGGGGTTCTTCCGCCCGACGAGGCCGTAAGAACGGCCCGCGAAAAGGCGGCGGAGGGGTTCAAACGCATACAGCTCAAGGTGGGGGGACGCCCGATCCTGGAGGACATGGAGGCCATTCGCCGGGTGAGGGAAGCCCTTCCACCGGACATAGCCTTGATCGTGGATGCCAACAGGAGCTGGAGCTCACGGGACGCCGGCCTGGTCTCTCTTCAATGCCGGGATCTGGCCCTGGTGCTGGAGCAGCCCTGCTCCACGTACGAGGAGAACCTCTCGGTCCGGCGACGGGTGTCGCACCCCCTCTTTCTGGACGAGTCCGCAGAAGACCTTCCGGCCGTGATCCGAAGCATCAAAGACGACGCTGCGGACGGATTCGGGTTGAAGGTCACCCGGGTGGGCGGCATTACGCCCATGCGCACCATTCGGGACGTCTGCCGGGCCGCCGGGCTCCCCATCACCTGCGACGACGCCTGGGGCGGGGACATCATCGCCGCGGCCTGCATCCACGTGGCCGCCACGGTGACGCCCGGGCTCCTGGAGGGGGTCTGGATCGCGGCGCCCTACATC
>CAZQCK010000196.1:0-3834 GCA_964591925.1 uncultured Desulfobacterales bacterium | reverse complement strand
GACACGGCGTTCAGGATCGCCGGGATGGTCGGCATGATAGCCCCCTCTCCCACCTCCTTGGCACCAAAGGGACCGTTCGGTTCGTTGCTCTCCACGATGATCGTGTCCACATTGGGCATGTCGAGCGCCGTAGGGATCTTGTACTCGGCCAGATTGGCGTTCAGGATCCGCCCCTTGTCGTCGAACTTGACCTCTTCGAACAGGGCTTCTCCCAGACCCATGGAAAGGGAGCCCTGCATTTGACCTTCCACCGAGGTGACGTTGATGGCGAAGCCGCAGTCGTGGGCGTCGGTCATTCGTTCCACCGTGACCCGGCCCGTCTCCATGTCCACACTCACCTCCACGACCTGGGCGCTGGGGCCGTAAGCCGGGGATGTTCCCACAGCAGCCCCCTTGAATTTTCCACCCAGCTCGCCGGGCTTGTACTTCCCGGTTCCCACTATGGTGCCTTTTTCCAGATACGCGTTGCGCGCTGCCTCCTTGAAGGTCAAGGCCTCGTCTTCCGGCGGATTGTCCAGGAATCCCCGGTGTTCCTTGATGTAGCGGGTCCGGAGTAAGCTGAAGTCGGGCGTTTCCCCGCTGAATACGATGTGGCCGTCCTTCACGTCCAGCTCCTGAAAAGGGACCTTCAGGGTGTCGGCCAGCACCTCGAGCACCTGTTCCTTGGCGTCCTCGGCGGCCTGCTTGGCGGCATGTCCGGTCATGAGGGTCTGCCGGCTGGAGTAGGCCCCCAGGTCCACGCCGTACTCCGTGTCGCCCGAGCTCACACGGATGTGGTCCAGTGGAACGCCCAGGGCCTCGCCGGCGATCATGGCCAGCGCCGTGTCCGAGCCTTGACCGATCTCGGCCGATCCTGTGAGCAGATGGGCCGTTCCGCCGTCCTCGCTCAGCTTGACCATCACGGTGGAGTGGGCTGTGTCGGAGCGATATATGGGATACCCCGCCCCGGACACGAAAAAGCCGCAGGCCATGCCCACCCCCCGGCCCTTGGGCATCTTGCCTCGCTTTTCTTTCCACCCGGAGCCCTCGGCCACTGCCTCGATGCACTCCTTCATGCCGAAGCTGCTGACGTTGAGGTCGTTGCAGGTGATGTCTCCTGCGCCCATGGCGTTTTTGAGACGCAGCTCCAGGGGATCCATGCCGAGCTCATCTGCGATCAGGTCGATCTGCTGCTCCCAGGCCGCACGGGCCGCCACGCCGCCGTGGCCCCGCTGGGCCCCGCACGCAGGCTTGTTGGTGTAGACACGCCGGCCGTCGTACTTCATGTTGGGAAGTCGATACGGTGCCCCCAGCAGGGAGCCGGCGTAATAGACCGTGGCGATGCCGAAGCTGGTGTAGGCCCCACCGTCGAGGGTGCAATCGTTCGTCAAGGCCATGAGGGTGCCGTCCTTTTTCACGCCCGTGGTCAGGGTATGCTTGAACTGGTGACGCGCCCGGGAGAACAGAAACACCTGCTCCCGGTTGTAGTTCATCTTGACCGGTTTGCCGGTCTTCAGGGAGAGGAGACAGGAGGCCAGTTCCATGGGGTTGGTCCCGGCCTTGGGTCCGAACCCGCCGCCCACATATGGTTTGGCCACCCGCACCTTGCCTAGGGGCAGCCCCAGGACCATGGCCACGATCCGTTGGACGTAATGGGGGACCTGGGTGGAGGTATGAAGGGTCAGATACCCGTTCAGGTCATAGTCCGCAATCACGCCGTTGGGTTCCAGAAAGGCCGCGTCTTGGCGTTTGTTGAGGAAGGTGTCCGTCCGAATGAGGTCGCATTCCTTGAAGGCCTCTTCCACGTCCCCGAACTCCTGGTGCACCTCGGCGCAGATGTTTCCGGGGTACTTGTCGTGCAGCGCCGGAGCCCCTTCCGCCGTGGCTTCCTCCACCGTGAGGAGCGCCGGCAGCTCCTCGTACTCCACCTTGATGAGGGAGACGGCCTCTTGAGCGGTTTCCAGGTCAACGGCCGCCACGGCCGCCACCTCGTCACCCACATAGCGCACTCGATCGTGGCAGAAGACGGTTTCGTCATATCGGGCGGGGCTGACCCCGTAGGTCACCAGCCCGGCGTCCTCCGCCGTGACCACGGATTTGACGCCCGGCAGCCTTGCGGCCGCGGAGGTGTCGATGTTCAGGATCCTGCCGTGGGCGATGGGGCTCTGGACCAGGGCACCGTACAGCATGCCCGGCAGGGATAGGTCGTCTATATACTTTGCGCGTCCCGTGGACTTGTCGGGAGCGTCCAGCCTGGGCGATCTGCGGTTGATCACACTGTAGGAAGCCATATGGATCCTCCTTCATGGGTCGTCGGGGCGTCTGGGCCTTCGACGTGATTTCTGATCGGGCTCGAGGTCTTTCGGCTTCGAGCATGGTTCTAAACCGGGCCTCAGCCCTGCATGGACTCCCCGGCGGCCTGAATCGCCTCTACGATCTTCTGGTATCCCGTACACCGGCAGAGATTGCCCGAGATGGCTGCGCGGATCTCCTGCTCGTCCGCCGAGGGGTTTCGCTCGAGCAGGGTCTTTCCGCTCAGGATCATGCCTGAGGTGCAGAACCCGCACTGAACCGCTCCGTGGTCCACAAAGGCCTGTTGAAGGGGGTGGAGTCCTTCCTCTGTTTCCACACCTTCGACGGTGGTGACGGACTTGCCGTTCGCCTGGACCGCCAGTACGAGACAGGAGTTCACAGGGCGGCCTTCCAGCAGGACCGTGCAGGATCCGCAGTCGCCCAGCTCGCATCCTTTCTTGGTTCCGGTGAGCCCGAGGTCCTGCCGGAGCATGTCCGCCAGGGTCCTGTTGGGAGGCACGGCGACCTCCACGTCCCGTTCGTTGAGGGTCAAGCTGATGAGTCGTTTCATGGGGTTTCCTCCGGGGTACGGCTTGCTTGTTCAATATGCCTGTATTGAATGCGCATGGATTCACCTCGTGCAGGGCATGATGCCGGTTGTCCGGATCACGGAGCTCAAGCGCGCGCCCGCTTCAGGGCGGTCTCCAGGGCCCTGCGCGTGAGCACGGACACCATGTCCTTGCGGTATTCGGCCGAGGCGCGGAAGTCGTCGATGGGTTTGGCGTCTTCGGCGGCCTCCTCTGCGGCCTTGGCAAAGAGTTCAGGAGACGGAGACTCCCCTGCAAGGGCCTTCTCTGCAAAAGGCGCTCGAATGGGAACCGGGGCCACAGCGCCTAGAACCACGCGTGCGGATTGAATCGTGTTTCCTTCCAGGGCCAGGTAGGCGGCTACGTTCACGATGGAGATCTCCAGGGTTTGCCTGACCCCCAGCTTGAGGTAGGCGGCCCCGGAGCGTTCAGGAGGTGTTTCGAGGTGAACGGACTCGAGAATTTCATCCGCCGCAGCCGCAGTGACCCCCGGTCCCTGGAAAAAGTCCTCCAGGGGCAGGGTCCGATCTCCGGACGGACCTCGCAGGTGAACCGCCGCGCCGTAAGCCATGAGCGGGGGAGGGAGGTCCGCCGCCGGGCGGGCCGAGGCCAGGTTTCCGGCAATGGTGGCCAGGTTCCGGATCAGGGGGGATCCGAGCCGGGACGCTCCCTCGCACAGGGCCGGGTATTGCTCCCGTAGGTCGCCGGATTCGGCCAGCTCGGCCGCGGTCATGCAGGCCCCGATGCGGTAGTTTCCACTCGCCGGACCCATGGAGTGGAGCGCATCGATACGCCCGAGAGAAACCAGGTGCCCGGGCGAGAGGATGCGTTTCTTCATGTTTACGAGCAAATCCGTTCCACCGGCGAGGGGGCGGGCCGCCTCGCCCAGGTCGGCCATGAGTCGGCAGGCCTCTTCCAACCCCGGAGGTTCGTGATATTCGAAGCGGGGTAGCAGCATGATGTTTCCTCCCTTGGC
>CAZQCK010000195.1:0-3839 GCA_964591925.1 uncultured Desulfobacterales bacterium | reverse complement strand
GCTGGCTGTCGGCTTTCGCAATGTGGTTGTCCACGAATACACGAGGGTGGACCTGAAAGTGGTGTTTCGCGTGTGTCACGACGATGTGAGGGATCTCGAGGAATTTGTACGGGTACTTGGCGAGCGTTATGGTTGAGTGTTGACCTCCCGATTGTCTTTAGGGAGCGTTGGGCAAAGGAGTCATGATAGGAACTTGCTTTTTGGGTAGCAGGATCAGGAAGAGTATCCTCGTGTCCGCGTTCCAGGGCAGGTCGGCCAGGTCCTTGGGAGAGAGGGGCTTGCCGTCGAGTTCCGCAGCCTGTACGGCGCTGATCAGGCCGGCACCGCACCTGCGAATTCGATCCCCCAGGCGGCCCCAGGATACATGGACCCCCCGGTGGAACACAATCGGAGACAGCTCCGGCAGCAGTACATTGAACACCTTGAGGGTGATGCGTCCGCGTCCGCGGTGGCTCCGGGCGGAGGGTTCTGCATGAGTGATGCCCCCGCGCAGGGACGCATAGGCTCCGCTCTTGCGAAGTGTGGCGCCGAGGAGGCCGGGAAGGGCGGCTGAGAGGGCCAGAGTTGATCCGTCCCGAACACCGGCCTGATCGAGCCGGTCCACCGGTTTGCCGTCCAGAAAGGCCGTCTGGATCCGTTGGTCCACATAGCCGCCGTCGATGCCGAGCCGGCGGCAAAGAAGCTCCCGGACCGTGCAGCCCACATCAACCGCCAGCTCGATCCCCTCCTGCAGGAGGGGGTTAAAGCAGGTCAGGGCGGGGGGTGCTGCGGTCAGGCTCAGCCGGTGGTCTTCGGACGAAAGGTGCATGGCCTATGATGATGGACAGGGGGAGACCCGGTGTGGATCTCCCCCTGTGCGCATGCCGTTGAGAGCACGGCCTAAAAGTTGAACACTTGGTCCAGCTCTTCGTCTGAGACCTCGAAGGTCACATTGTGGGGCTCGAGAGCCTGTTTCATGAAAAAGGAGGGCAGCCGGTCCTGCTGCGCGGTGAACCCGGCCCGCTTATTGAAGTCCCGCTCGTTTCGAAGCACCGATTTTCCCAGCTCGGTCACATCGTCGGCCGTGAGGCTCAGTCCGTAGAAGGCGTTGATCATGTCGATCAAGGCCTGGAATGTCTCGGGCTGGTCCATGATGGCAAAGGCGATGAAGAGGCACATGCCCGTGGAATCGATGGCCGCCGTTGCAATCTGCAGGTTTCTGGATAGCTCCGCCTGGCCTTCCGGCTTGAGCGGGTCCACGCTGCCACCAACGCCCAGGATGTTTGTGGCCACTGCGTACCCGGCCGTGTGATCCGCGCCCATGGTGCTCGTGGCATACGTCACGCCTATTCCCTGGACGGCCCGGGGATCGTAGGCCGGCATGGCCTGCCCCTTGACCACGGGGACGCGCTCCACGCCGAAGACACGGCCCGTGACTGCAGCCCCGTTGCCCAGGATGCGGCCCAGGGGCGTTCCTTTGCCCACTTCCTTGACCAGGTTGATGGCCCCCTCTGCGTCACCGAACTCCACCAGGCCGGCATCCATGGCCACGCCGATGGTGGCCCCCATCTCGATGGTGTCCAGACCGAAGTCATCATCCATTCTGTCGAGCATGGCAATGGTGTCCAGATCATCTATGCCGCAGTTTCCACCGTGCGCCCACACGGTTTCGTACTCCGGCTGTTTGGTGAGGTAGTGTCCATCTTTGTCGTGGTAGGTGCCCGAGCAACGAATGACGCAGCCCCGGTGGCACCCGTGGGTGGCCTGACCGCCCCGGCTCGTTTCCAGCTCCGCCTGGGTCTCGCCGCTGATGCTGCCGGCGCCCTTGAAGCGGCCGGTCTTGAAGTTGTAGGTCGGGTATCCGCCGGCCTCGTTGATCACATTCGTGAGCACGTTCGTGCCGTACGCCGGAAGGCCTTCTCCGGTCACCGGATGTTTTCTCAGCCCGTCCACGAACCGCTTGTTGGCGTCCTTGAAGGCTTCAGGATCCTTGGGGCTGCGCATTTTTCGGTCCGTGTCGTCGAGGACGATGACCTTCACCCCTTTGCTGCCCATGACCGCACCCACTCCCCCTCGTCCGGCATGCCGGGCGGGACGGGTCTCCATGTCCGTGCAGGCGACCGAGGCGGCCGACATCTTCATCTCGCCTGCCTGCCCAATGGAGAGGCAGGCGATCTTGTCACCGAACGCTTCCTTCATTTTATCTACGAGCGCATAGTTTCCCAGCCCCTTGAGGCTGTTGTCCGGAGCTATCTCCACGCCGTCTTTGTTGATCACGATCTTGTAAAGGGTGTCGTCCGAAGGTTTGCCTTCCAGGACGATAGCGGCATATCCCAGACGGGCGATCACCTGGGCCGCCTGCCCCCCGGAGTTCGCCTCCTTGATGCCTCCGGTGAGGGGGCTCTTGCAGCCAACGGAAACGCGTCCGGACATGGCCCCTGTGGTGCCGCTCAACATGCCCGGGGCGATGACCAGCTTGTTGTCCTCTCCCAGGGGATGACAGAGCGGCGGGACTTCTTTGTTGATGAGGGCCGATGTCAGGGCCCTGCCCCCCATGCCCGCATACTCTGCGATCGGCGTTTCAACGGCCGAAGGGCCTCCGGAAGCACCCATGTGAATTCTCAGAATCTTGTCCATACCTGTCCTCCTTTGCAGGATTGGATGCGTTGCGCATGTCCGGGTAGATCTCCCCCGTGCTCCATAGCACAGGGGAGGGACGAAAATACCGCTTCATGTTGGAGAGATTATGCCGAAGGAGGGCGCCGTGTCAAGAATGAAGAACGATATTCAATAGTTATGTCATGTTTGACACAAGGGGGGGGAGGAATCGACGCCGGTCTTCCCTGAGAGGGTTCCCACTGTGACTGTGAAAGGCCGGCTCCGCCCGCAGCGCAATCCCCGGATTGGAGCGGGCGGTTTCCGGTCTGTCAGGCGTTGTCCGCGACCTCGATCACCTCCACCTGAAAGTACAGTGTTTGTCCGGCCAGGGGGTGATTGGCGTCGAGTGTCACTGCTTCCTCGGCTACATCAGTGATGACCACGCCGAAAGGGGTGCCGTCCTGCTGTTTGATTTGAAGCTCCATGCCGATCTCCGGCGTGATATGCTCCGGGAATTCCGCCACCGGAACCTCCATGACCAGTTCCTCCCGTCGAGGCCCATAGGCGTCATCCGGGGTGACTTCGATATCCCGGGTTTCCCCGACCTCCATCCCCACGACCCCGCTCTCGAAGCCGGGAATGATCTGTCCTTCCCCGACCTTGAACTCCAGCGGCTCCCGTTCCTTGGATGTGTCGAACACACGTCCGTCTTCCAGCGTGCCCGTATAATGTACCTTGACGGTGTCTCCGTTTTTCAGTGTCGTCATTGTCTCCTCCTCTTGTTTGCGTTGTTTCGGAATAAGCATTCCCCGCGCCTCCGCGATATCCCATGGACATCGAGGGGGCCTGCGTGCATGATGCACCGATGCGTGCCCTCGCAGCCGGCCTGTTGCGTCGGGATGTCTCGAGCCTGGAGGGTGTTGGCAAGGGCCCTGAATGGCTTGGAGTCGGTATAAGGAGGTCAAACCAAAGCAGAAGGCGGCTGCTGTCCCTGTCCCTCATCACAGGGGACGGCGGCTTTTCCTGTTGTGAATCGCACCGGTTCTCATGTCCGGGAAAGCGATCGCTTGCAGATAGGCTTCACAGCGTGAGATTGACGCTGGAAACGCATCGTACTGGAAAAACATAAGACCACATTTCCGGTCTGTCAATGGGGATCCTTAGGATCCTCTGATCGCCCGCCGTGCAGTCGCCGGTTCTACAAGCCCACCCGGACGCGATATTGTATGGTGGCCGTGTCGTTCGAAGGGACCTCCACATCG
>CAZQCK010000194.1:0-3886 GCA_964591925.1 uncultured Desulfobacterales bacterium | reverse complement strand
CGGGCGACCTCCAACAAACATTGAGAGAAGCCGGTCTCGAAAGCGAGATCAACCGCCTGACCCAGGGCACGTCCATGGCCGGCAGAGACACTGCAAAGACACAGATCGCCGCCCTCATGCAGGAAAAGGGAATCCCCGTGGAGGACGTGAAGCGTTTTCTGGAGTCTTTGCGTGTACAGCACTCGAGCGACCGGACTTCCGGCGATATCCAAGCCCATCAGAGGGCAGGGTTTGAGAACCGGGGGCCCGTCCTTCTTCGTGAGGACCCCTCGGTTAGAGTCTACATACAGGACAAGGGAGCCGAATGGAAGAAAGGGGGGTGGAAAGGACGCATCCTGGACATCCTGAACCGGCAAGAACCCGTACCGCTGCGCTCGAACTTGCTGAGCCCGGAGGGAGGCAAGGCCGCACCCCTTCAGGACCTGGCAGAGCGGCTGGAACAGGCCCTTTCCGGCCGATCAAACCCCAAACAACCGGGGGAAAAGAACCTGCACACACCACTTTCCGGCGGAAAAGTTTCTGAAAAGAACCCGAAGGGCCGCCTCTTTCAGTCGTCGGAAACCCTTGAAAAGGGTGCCTCCAGAGTCGCCACAAACCAGGGCCGTTCCGCCGTCGAATCACAGCCGTTACGCTCTCAGACGGGGAGCGAGTTTTCCGTTTCTCACACCGAGAAGTCCGCCCCCCCTCAGCCGGCCTCCTCGGCTCGGGCCCCGTCGGCAGGGGGCACCCTTCCGGAGCCGCTTCCCAAAATCGTCGACCGCATGGTGTGGATGGTCCGCGCCGGAGAGCAGACCAGCCGGATTCACATCTCGCCGCCAGACCTGGGGCGACTGGATCTGGACATAGTGATTCGGCAAGGGCACCTGCACGCAAACGTGAATGCTGAGAATCCCATGGCCAAGGAACTCATCGAGGCCAATCTCCCGCAGCTCAAGCAACAACTCAACAACCTCGGATTCGTGGTGGAACGATTCGAGGTGGCGACCGGGTTGAACCACCGCCGCTTCTCCGAGAATCAGGACCAATTCCAGAATCGCAAAGGACGCAACGGGCAAAGGCGGTCTCCAGGCTCGAGGACCGAGCATGCAGGAGCAGAGCCTGTTCATTCGGTTTCACGAGAGGCCGGCTCGTTGTATCAAATCGATGTTCACGTATAAGCCGGATCGGCTGAGGTGATCAAAGCCCTGCCGAACAGAGAAAGGAGCTGAAAATGGATATCTCCTCGATCAACGGAGTCTCCATGGCGGAAGAACCCAGTCCGCACAAAGAGGCTTCCGCCCAGGAAGTGGACCGGGACGCCTTCATCAAGATGTTCCTGGCGCAGATGAAGCACCAGGACCCCCTCAATCCCATGGACGGCTCCGAGTTTGCGTCCCAGCTCGCCCAGTTCAGCAGCCTGGAGCAGCTCTACAATGTCAACGAGTCTCTGGACGGGCTTCAGACTCTCCAGCAGGATCGCTCCCAGTACGAGGTGCTGGGCCTGATCGGCCGGGACATAACGGCCGAGGGCAACCACATGGCCCTGGAAGACGAGGGTCCCGCACGGGGAGGCTTCGACCTGGCACAGGACGCCGAATGCTCGGTGGTGATCAAGAATGAGGCCGGCGTTCCAGTCCGCGGCCTTTCTCTGGGCTATCTCCAATCCGGGCCGCACGAATTCGAGTGGGACGGGGAGAGCGGTACGGGGGTCTCCATGCCCCAAGGCGCCTACCAGTTCGAGGTAACCGCCTCGAGCCCTTACGGGGAGGAAGTCACCACATCCCCGCACATGGTAGGAAGGGTGGATCGAATCAGCCTGGAACAAGGCACGCCCACCCTGTACATGGGGGACATTCCCTTGGAGCTTGCTTCGGTCCTGGACATTCGAAGCGCCCACACCGAGGAGGCTTCTTATGAAAGCACAGACTCGGGCGACGACCCCGTGCAGGAGGTGGGAATCTAGGTACCGTCCCTGCGACTTTTACATCTGATACAGGATCAACGTTTTAACAATTTTACAGGAGGAACAAACCATGGCACTATCCGCCGCACTGTTTTCGGGAATCAGCGGCCTGGGCACCCTGGGCGAGGCCATGCAGGTCATCGGCGACAACATCGCCAATGTGAACACCGTGGGCTTCAAATCGAGCACCTTCACGTTCCAGGACCTGCTCAGCCAGTCAGTGGCCACTCAGTCGGGCACCAGCCAGGTGGGCAAGGGAACCGCACTCAGCGACATCTATCAGACCTTTGAGCAGGGATCCTTCGAGACCACTGCCAACTCCACGGACCTGGCCATAGGCGGGGACGGATTCTTTGAGGTCCGCGAATCCGCGGGGAGCAACACATATCTGACCAGGGCGGGCAATTTCAGATTCAATAAGGACGGTTATCTGGTCAACCCCGAGGGGTATGTGGTACAGGGATGGAAGATGAACGACCAGGGTCAGGATGTGGGGGACGTAACCGACATCCTGCTGGACTCGTTCACCTCGGCTCCCAAGGAGAGCGACGAGGTCAAACTCATCGTGAACCTGGACAAGAGTGCTGAGATTGCAAAGCAGGATAACCTTTGGAACTTCTGGGACGGTACGGACGACAATCCGATGGACGCTGAAGACTATATCTACCAGTCTTCCACCAAGGTCTACGATGTGCTCGGGGACACCCACGACATCACGGTCTACTTTGACAAGGAGGACGGTGAAGACCACAAATGGCAGTACATAGTGACCTGCAACCCGTCCGAGGATCTGCGTGGGTACAATGATGGTAGTACCATCGCCTTGGATCACGAAGATTCCAAGGCCCTGGGCCTACTGGCCAAAGGAACCATTGAATTCTCCGAGGACGAGCACTCGGGCAAGATCGACAACATCGACATGGACGTGCTACAGGATGGCGCAGGAGACTATACGACGCTCAGTAACACAGACAACTGGGACACAGCGGAGACGGACTCCGGGTACTACCAGTTCACCCCCAAGTTCATTGCCGGCGCAGACGAGGACATGGAGGTGGGGCTGAATTTCGGGTCATACGAATCGGATGGCGACTGGATCAATGATTCCCTTACCACCACCCAGTTCTCCAAGGCCTCCACCACGGTGTTCAAGAGTGCGAACGGCTACGGGGCCGGGGATCTGCAGGGGGTGAACGTGGATGTGGACGGGGTGATCACCGGGACCTACTCCAACGGGGAAGTGATTTCGCTATCCCGGGTGGCCCTGGCCAAGGTGGTGAACCCTGCGGGGCTGGAAAAGGTGGGTGGAAACCTGTACAAGACCACCGCCCTGAGCGGGGAGGCCCCCACCCACCTCCCCGGGACCAACGGCACGGGAAAGATCGCGCCCAACTCCCTGGAGCAGTCCAATGTGGACATCGCCAACGAGTTCGTCAAGATGATCACCACCCAGCGCGGCTTTCAGGCCAACGGGAAGATCATCACCGTGACGGACCAGATGCTCCAGGAGCTTATCAACCTCAAACGCTGATGACGGTCGGGGGCGAAGTCCCCCTCGGTCCTCCTCCTCAAGTCGACTGAGCGCAGGACAAGCCCCCAAGGCCGCCGGCAAAGACTCCGGGCGGGGCGAAGGGATCTTCTTCCCCCGCCCCGCCCGGACACCGGAGCCGCCCTGAACCACCGTCAAGATCTTGACTGGACGCCACAACACCTCCCCTGTGCCGCCCGTTCCAGGGACTCCCTCCCTGTGAAATGCAACCCCTTCCATCGGTTTCGCCGCCCGGCTCATTTTCAGGCCGGCCACGCAATCGCTCACCCCGTGTTTTGCCCTCCAAATATAACCTGATATTCCAAGGGGTTCCTCCATATTTCATGCCGCACCCGGCTTTCCCTCCAACCGCTGCTGTGCGACTGGCACAGAGGTTGCTTTCCCAATACCACGAC
>CAZQCK010000193.1:0-3943 GCA_964591925.1 uncultured Desulfobacterales bacterium | reverse complement strand
CGGGCACATCGAATCCATAGACCTGAACCCCCTCATGTGCTCGAAAGACCGTTGCGCGGTGGCGGACGCGCGCATCCTCCTGTCCTCCTGAGGACCGGATGGACGGGGGGAAACGAGTCAGAACGCCTGCCCTATGCTCACGTAAAACTGGAACGCGTCGTCCACTCCCTCCCGTCTATCCAGGGGGACAGCCACGTCCAGCCGGAGCGGACCCAGAAAGGTGAAGTAGCGGACGCCCACCCCCGCTCCCCAGAGCATGCTTCCTCCGGAACCGGGCATCTCGTCCTCAAAGGCCCGCCCCCCGTCAATGAACCCCACCAGGCCCAGTGAGGAGCTCAGTCGCAGCCTGAGCTCGGCTGACACCTCCAGTAAAGAGCGCCCTCCCACCGGATCCCCCCCCTCCAGAGGACCGGCGCTCTGATAGGGCAGGCCCCGGACCGAGCCCCCTCCGCCCGCATAAAAGCGCTCGTCCGGAGGAATTCGATCCCTTTCCGCCCCCACAATGGCGCCCACCCCCCAGCGGGTGGCCAGTACCAGCCCCGGGTCCTGCATGAGTCTAAGATAATGGGTCAGGCGCGCATAGCCCCGAGTAAAGGTTGCCTTCTCCTCCAGCACCTCGACAAAGGGCGTCAACCTCAAGGCGAGCCGCCATCCCTGCTGTGGATTGAGGAGGTCGTCGCTTTTGTCCGCATCGAGGCGCAGGGGAAGGGAGATGAGCCCGTAATGCTCCTCCTCCCCCAATTGATCCACCCGGGAGACCTTGAGTGCGAGGCCGCCGCCCACCATGAGGTGATTCGAGATTTCACGCTCCAGACCCACGGCCGTTCGAAAACTCCTGCTGGTGTAAGCGTCGGGGCTTTCCGTGCCCGTGCCCGCCTCGACGAGAAGGGACTGGTCCGGCCTCAGGAACTCGGGCTTGCGAAACACGCTATCCAGGCCTAGCAAATCCGGTGACACCGTGGCGTCCAGGGAAAGCCGCTCCGCCCGGCCGAAGATGTTTCGGTGCTTCCAGGAGCCCCGAGCGCCGGGGCCCTCGTCCGTGCGATAGCGAAGGCCGAAGGCGACGGTCCGGGGTTTGCGCTCCTTGAGCCTCAAATGGACCGGCACCCGCTCCTGAGCATCCAGCGATTCCCCGCTCTTCACGTCCGCGGTGGCGAACAGACCCGTTCCGATCAGGCGATCCCTGGTTTGCTCCAGCAAAGAGGCGTTGAACAGGTCTCCTTCCTTCCAGGCCAGCTTGCCCAGGACATACGGCTCTTCCACACGCTCGAGACCGGAGACCACAACCCGGCCGAACCGTGCCCTGGGACCGGGCTTCACCGCCAGCTCGATGCGCACGCTCCGGGCGGAGTGGTCCACAAAGGCCCGGGGCCGGTCCGCGTCGGCAAACGGGTATCCGTGGTTTTTGAGCAGTTGAACAAGGCCTTCCCTTGCATCCAGCACATCCCCGGCACGGGCCGGATCTCCCGGCTCGAGACTCCAGGGCTTCTCACCCTCTAGGGCGGGGGTTTGAAAGGGGCTCGCTCCCGACGGGAGCTGCAGATCCAGGGACTCTATGGTGTAAAGCGGGCCCGGGCGAACCTCAAAAAGGACCTCCACAGGAGGCCCGCCCCCGGCCACCTTCTGCGCCACCTCCCCCCCATAGTACCCCTCGGATTTCAAGATCTCCTCCATGCGGGCGGCGTCGCCGCGGGCGCGCTTTCGAAGAAGCTCCACACTCGCGGGAGGGCTTTCGCGAAGGGTGAAGGTGTCCGCCGCGTCCTCCAGGAGCCGATGGATGCGCTGGTCCGGGGCCCCTTTAATCCGCGGGGTGTAGCTCATTCCGGAGGCAAAAACGGCCGAGCACAGGAAGGCTGAGAGGAGAAACGCCCACAGCAGGGCAAACGTGGCCGGTGAAGGCACCGCTGGTACTTCCCTGATTCTGTAAATCCTGACCTGCATGATTCGACACGGGCCGTCGCCCGCTTGACAGCCTCGCAAAAAGTCGAACTCCCGCGCCAACCCGCAGAGAGTGAACGGATGAATATGAATATTAAAAGGTTTTCTCTTAGCGTCTTGGCGTCTTCGCGAGAAAATACAGTCTTTACGAGTCCGTCAAGATCAGTGTGGCAGCCGCCCTTGAAATGGATCAAGACGATGCCACGGCTTCCCGCTTCAGGATGTCATAATAATTTCTGATGCGCTTGACATATCGCACCGGCTCCGTTCCCCGGCAGTAGCCGTGCTCCGTGCGCCGGTAGTACTTGGGGTATCGAAGCAGTGGAAGCACCTGTTGCAGGGCGGACCAGCTCTCAGGGTTCATGCCCATCTCCGCGGCCAGCTTCTGCGCGTCGCGGACATGCCCGTAGCCCACATTATAACCGGCCAGGGCGATGAGGGTCCGATCCGGCTCTCGAGCGGTCTCGAAACGATCGTAGAGCTTTTTGAGGTACCCTACCCCTCCTCGAATGGCCTGGGCCGGCTCGAGCCGGTTCTTGACGCCCATTTCCCTTGCGGTCACCGCGGTGAGCTGCATGATGCCGCGAACCCCGGTGTGGCTGAGGGCGTTGGGGTCGAAATGGGACTCCTGGTACACCATGGCTGCAATCAGCCGCCAGTCGAACCCGTGCTCGTCCGCCGCCTCTTTGATGACGTCGCGATAGGCCGGAAGGCGGGACCTGATGCGCTGGTGGTATTTTCGAAGATCCACATAATCGAAAATCTCCACATTACCGTAATATTTCTCGTGGATCTTGGCATAAGTGCCGTCTTCCATGGCCTTCTCGAAAAAGGCATTCACGGCCTTTTTCAGACCCGTACTCTTCTTGCGCACCGCCCAGCCCAGGTGCTGGGGCTCTTCCAGGGGAAAGGACACCTTCACCTCGGGGTAGTAACGCCGGTTCAGCAGGGCGACATTGGAGTCGGCCACCGTCACCAGGATCTCCTTATCGGCCACCATGCGAATGAACTCCTCTGTGGGCAACTCATCATGGAGCCGCACCTTGATGTCCATGCCCCGCTCCCGCAGATCCCGCAGGCGCTCCTCGTACGAGGTCCCTCTGCGCACATACACGGTCTTACCGTTCAGGTCCTCCATCTCGTCCAGATTGTAATTGCTCTGATGAACAATAACCCTCTGCTGGACCGTGAGGTATCCGTTGGAGAAGTCAGCCCGTTTCCGCCGGGACGGAGTCACGGTCAGACTGGCGGCGATAAAGTCTCCCCGGCCGTTTTGCAGATCTTCGAACAAATCCTGCCAATCCGGAGTCCGGACACGCAGCTCCACGCCGAGGTGGTCGGCGAAGGCCCTGGCCAGGTCGTACTCGAACCCCATGGGACTGTCCTGGTAATTGTAATAGCAGTGACCGTTGTTCCGGGTGAGAACCGTGATCTCGCCCTGATCCTTTATCCGCTTCAGGTCCGTTTCAGTGGTCCGAAAGACCCAGATACCGGCCACGAACAACACGACCGCAACCACGGCGGCCGGAACCAGCCATTGTTTTTTCTTCATGCGCATTTCACCCTGAAATCAGGAACCCTTGGATTCGCTATGCCTTTCCAGTTGAGCCAGCCGCTGCTTCAACTCGCCGCTCTCCCTTCGAAAGGAGCGGTTCCTCAACGCCTGGCGAGCCAGCTTGGGCAGGGTCAACACCGCCACAATAGCGCCACCCAGAAGGGCTGCATACGCGATGAGACCGGTGAGTGACATCTCGAACACCCAGGTGAAAAACTTGAACTCAATGGGGGTCGAGTTTTGAACGCCTGCAATCACCAATCCCATGAGCAGCAGAAAGGTCACAATCAAAGAGAAGTACATCATCATCCCTCCTCACCTCTCCTGCCGAATGCAACAGGAGCACACAATTGACGAAATCGAAAAGCCTGTATTCAATTCAGGAGGTCCTAAAATACGCAGTATTTCAACCAGGTCAAGCCCGGAAACGAATACATCACCCTACCACAA
>CAZQCK010000192.1:0-3976 GCA_964591925.1 uncultured Desulfobacterales bacterium | reverse complement strand
CCGGAGTGCTGGTGGCATTGTGCGCCCCGGTGCTGGGCGCGATCGCTGATCGGGGAACGGCCAAAAAGCGGTTCCTGGCCTTCTTTGCTTATATGGGGGCGTTGATGACCGCATCCCTGTACCTGGTTTCCATGGGCAACTGGGTGGCGGCCATCGCCTGCTATGTGTTGGGGACCATCGGGTTTTCCGGTGGAAACATCTTTTATGACGCCCTCATCACCGGAGTGGCCTCGGAAGAACGCCTTGACATGGTGTCCTCTCAGGGGTTTGCTCTGGGTTATCTGGGCGGGGGTATCCTGTTTGCGCTGAATGTGTGGATGACGCTTCGGCCGGAGGTCTTCGGGTTTGCAGATGCAGGAGAGGCCGTAAGGTTTTCCTTTCTCACCGTGGGGGTGTGGTGGGCGGTGTTCACCATCCCCCTCCTCGTGTTCGTGAAAGAGCCCAGGCTCAGACCCCCGGAGCGGGGGCCGGCCATGGTCGGTGCAGGGCTGAGACAACTGAGGGACACGTTCAGGGAGGTTCGCCGGCTTAGAACCCTGTGCCTGTTTCTGGTGGCCTACTGGTTCTACATCGACGGGGTGGACACGATCATTCGCATGGCCGTGGACTACGGCCTGTCCATAGGGTTTGACTCCAAGTCCCTCATCCTGGCCCTGCTCATCACCCAGTTCGTGGGGTTTCCCTCGGCCATCGGTTTCGGCCTGCTCGGAAGCCGGTTCGGTGCAAAGCAAGCCATATACGCGGCCCTGGCTGTTTACCTTTTTGTGTGCATCTGGGGCGCGTTTATTCAGCGGGAGGTGGAGTTCTTCATCCTGGCCGCAGTGGTGGGTTTGGTCCAGGGAGGGATTCAGGCGCTAAGCCGGTCCTTTTACGCCCGTATGATCCCCAAAGACAAGTCCGCCGAGTTTTTCGGGTTTTACAACATGCTGGGAAAGTTCGCCGCGGTGATCGGACCGGCCCTCATGGGCGGGTTCGGGCTCCTGGTACGCCGGGCGGGGTACAGTGCTGACATTGCCTCGCGTGCGGGGATCACCTCGGTGGCACTGCTGTTTCTCATCGGCGGAGGGCTCCTGTATTTCGTGGACGAGGACAGGGGGCGGCAGGAGATCAAAAACGCAGTCGCTCCGATCTGAATTTCTTGTGAGGAATCCGTGAATCGAATCTTCAAGCTTCGAAACCCTGTCAAGGAGTACGCCTGGGGAGACTTTTTTGCCATTCAGGATTTGCTGGGCCTCTCCCGGGAGGCCTTCAGCCGTCCCATGGCCGAGCTCTGGATGGGCGCCCATGCTTCGGCCCCGTCCCGCGTGCAGATCGGCAAGGAGGCGTGGATGCCTCTTGATGAGCTGATCGCCGGGGATCCCGAGGCCGTGCTGGGGTCTTCCGTGGCCCGCATCTTCAGCGGCAGGCTTCCATTTCTTTTCAAGGTCCTTGCAGTCCGTACGCCTCTCTCCATTCAGGTTCATCCCAATGCAGAGCAGGCCGAGCAAGGGTTTCGCCGGGAGAACTCGGCCGGCCTTGCACCGGACGATTCCGGACGCTCCTACCGGGATGCGTCCCACAAGCCCGAGCTCCTGTGCGCCCTGACCCCGTTTCACGCCCTGGAAGGGTTTAGACCGGTGGAGGACATGCTGCGTCTTTTGGACCGAATCGCTCCCACCACCCTTGCCGGGGAGATCCGCATCCTGCAGGAGCGGCCCGATGCCGCAGGGCTTCGCGCGTTCATGGAGAGGCTGTTGCGCCTGGATGAAAAGCGGCAGGGCCGTGTCAGAAAGGAAGTCCTGAGCAGGACGCAGGACCGGCGAGGTGACGCCGCCGGCCCCCTCGAGTGGATCGCGAGGCTGGCAAAGGAGTTTTCAGGAGACATGGGTATTCTGGCCCCGGCCCTCATGAATCTGGTGGTCCTGGAGCCGGGAGAGGCCTTGTGGATCGAAGCGGGCCGGATGCACGCCTATCTTCTGGGCACAGGGGTGGAGATCATGGCGAACTCCGACAATGTGGTGCGCGGAGGGCTCACGGAAAAACATGTGGATCCGGCTGAGCTTCTGAGGATCGTGTCCTTTGAGAGCGGGGCGGTTAGACCGGTCCCTGCGCAGGGAGGCTCCCAGGGTCTTTGCCTTTACCCGGTGGGGGCATCCGAATTTCTGCTGGGACGGATACGCATCACCCCCTCCCTTCCCTTTAGGGCCGGCCCAAGACGGGGGGTGGAGATTCACCTCTGTGTCGAGGGATCCGGCTCGTTTTTGATTCAGGACCAGGAGGTCCGGTTTTCGCGGGGGGCTTCCCTGCTGGTGCCTGACGCGGCGCGCGGGTACCGGATCGAAGGAGAGGCCGTATTGTATCGTGCATCGGTCCCGGCCGAGGCGCCCCAGGCTGAAGCCTGAGCCGTGTGGATTACAACTTGAAAAACGGGAAGGCCTTTGCTATGTTCCCGAAAATTTACAGCATTCCGGAAGGATACCGGAACGGGGGCACCATGGGCCCAAAGTGGAATCAGGCGTGGCATTGAGCGTGGTCGCTTCCATAGAGGTGGGGACCCACACCGCCCGGCTGCTGACGGCCCTGCCCACGGGAGACCGTTCTCTATTCATTCCCCTGGTCCGCGAACGCAGGACCATCCGGCTGGCCGAAGGTTGCGGGAACCGGGAGGTTTTTATCATCGGGGAGGACGCTGCAGGCCGGGCCGCCGCCGCCCTTGGGGAGTTCAAAACGCACGTGGAGAACGAGCGGGGAATCATCCTGCGGGCGGTCTCCACCGGCGTGACTCGCAAGGCGGAGAACCGGGCGGCATTTCTCAGAGACCTCTCGGGGCGCAGCGGGGTGAAGGTTCAGCCGATCTCCGGACAAGAGGAGGCCGCGCTCACCGCAAAGGGGGCACTGCACGCCTTGTCCCGGCCGGATGAGCCGTTCGTCCTCTTCGATCTGGGCGGAGGAAGCACCGAGTTCGCAATGGGGGGAGGGGACCAAGGCGAGCCAATGGAGATTTTTTCCCTTCCAGTGGGCGCATCGGTTCTCACCGAGGAGTTTATTCTCGAGGACCCACCGGGCGATGAGGCACTCGAGGCTCCGGCCGCGCGGGTGGATTCCATTCTTCAAAAGGGGCTTCCCCATGGAAAACGATTCGCCCGTCCGCCGCGTCTCATCGGTACGGGAGGCACAGTCACCACCCTCGCGGCCATGATGCGCGGTATCGAGGTTTGGAACATCACGCCCGAGAGCATGAACGGCATGGTCCTGGAGCGAACGGCGATCGAGGCGCTTCTGGGCCGCATGGTGCGACTCGATACTCCGGAGAGGGCCGGCATGCGGGGCCTGGATCCGGAAAGGGCCGGCGTGATTCCCGCCGGAACCCGGGCGGTACGGCAAATCATGGCGCATTACGGGGCCGCATACATGACCGTCTGCCTCTCGGACATCCTCGAAGGTCTGCTCATCGATGAATTGGAGGGGAACACATGAGTGAATACAGCAAGATACGAACAGGATACACATTCGATGACCTGGTGCTGGTTCCGGACCGTTCAGACCTGGTCCCCAATGAAACCGACGTCAGGACCAGGGTGTCCAGGAATGTGACCCTGAACATCCCTATTGTCAGCGCGGCCATGGATACCGTGACCGAGGCCGACACGGCCATCACCATCGCCAGGCAGGGAGGCATGGGGTTCATCCACAAGAACATGAGCGTGGAGCGCCAGGCCCTGGAAGTGGAAAAGGTGAAGAAATCGGAGAGCGGCATGATCGTGGATCCCATCACCATCGAGCCGGATCGGAGGATCTCCGACGTGTTGGATATCATGAGGAAGTATCGCATCTCCGGCGTGCCCGTGGTCAAGCAAGGCAACCTCGTGGGCATCATCACGAACCGCGATCTGCGGTTCGAGACCAACCTGGACCAGCGTGTGGATGCGGTCATGACCAAGGACCGCCTGGCCACGGCGCGCACCGGGATCACCCTGGAGGAGTCCAAGGCCATCCT
>CAZQCK010000191.1:3398-4030 GCA_964591925.1 uncultured Desulfobacterales bacterium | reverse complement strand
CCGTGAGTGCTCCGGCGCCCGGCGAGCAGATCGCCCAGCCGCTGGACCATGGCACCACCACCGAGAAAATTGGCCAGACGGGCGATGTACCGACCATACCCGATGGGATCATCGAAGGGCTCGGTAAAGGCGCTGCTGACCAGAATGGCGAAATTTGTGTTCTCACCGCGTCGCTGCGCGTAGCTGTGACCATTTATGGTGGTGATGCCTCCGTGCCACTCCGTCACCACCTCCCCGTAAGGGTTCATGCAAAACGTCCGGACCTTGTCATCGAAGGTCTTGCTGTAATACACGAACTTGGACTCATAGGTGAGGTCTGTGACCCTTTTGAGCACAGCCGCCGGCAGCTCCACGCGAACGCCTATGTCTACAGGGCTGGTCTGAGTTTCGAGCCCCAGGGATTCGGCCCGGTCCTTCATCCATCCGGCACCCGAGCGGCCGGGGGCGGCCACCACAAAACGGCCATTAAGGACCTCTCCCCCGTCCAGGGCCACACCCGCGGCACGCCCTCCTTCGATGAGGATCTCCGCCACCCGGCAGCCGGTTCGAACTTCCACGCGCCCGGCCATGGAATTCCGGAAGCGCTCCAGGACCTGGGGGCACTTGTCTGTCCCGATGTGGCGGATCCGGGA
>CAZQCK010000191.1:0-3388 GCA_964591925.1 uncultured Desulfobacterales bacterium | reverse complement strand
CAAGCTCCTCCAGCCTGGAGGACGGCCCGCCGAAGATTTCTTTGGGAGCTCCATGGGCCATGTATTGTTCATCCGTGGAGCAAAGCAGATCGTCCAGGGCCTCAGGGCCCAGGAACTCCTCCAGAAAGCCGCCGACCTCGGGGGACAGGGTCAACTTTCCGTCGCTGAACGCCCCGGCTCCTCCCCATCCAGAGAGCACGTCTTCGCGCCTTCCGCGTTTGCGATGGGCCAGGTCTTTTCCCTGCTCCAGAAGCAGGATCCTTTCCACATCACACTCCGCAAGGGTGAGCGCTGCAAAGATTCCCGCCGGACCCGCTCCGATGATAATCACATCATAGGGCATGGATACCTCCTCATGATGTCCCAGTAAACCATTCACACCCGTCTTTTGTGAATCCGTTCATCATCGGGCACTGCAACTTATCCGTCCTCGCCCGCCTGCCTCGGTCTTCCAAGGGCGTTGGTCATCCAGACACCCATAAGCACCATGGCCCCACCCACCGCCTGAAGGGAGGTCAGCCGTTCTCCCAGCACAGCCCATGCGGCCGCCGCGGTAATGACCGGGATGCCGTTTATGAAGACCGAGGCCCGTGAAGCCTGAATTCGAGTCAGGCCGTAATTATAGCAGAGAAACGCGGCCACTGTGGCAAACACGGTCAGATACATCGCCGCCAAAAGCGAGGAACCACTCACGGATCCCCAGTCCAGGCCGGGCATCTCCAGCAGGAACATGGGTGCGTAAAACAGGGCTCCGTAGAAAATCTGGAAACAGGTGATGGCCCACGCCGAATACTCTCGGCCCAGATCGCGGGCCCCCACCATGTAAAGGGCCGCCGTGATCACAGCTCCAAGGATCAGGAGGTCTCCTTTAAGATGCCCTCCCACGGCCCAACGAAACTGGGGATCCCCCATGATGAGAACTGCAATGCCTGCAAGACTGAACAGAATGCCGATTAAAGAAAACAGGCGAATCCGCTCACCGATCAGAATCCTGGCAAAGACCAGCACCGCTACAGGCACCGTGGCTATTATCAGGGCGGCTTTGGGCGCCGTGGTGTAATGGAGCCCCACGGTTTCAAAATAGAAATAGAGTCCCGGCTCGAAAACAGCCATCAGAAAAAGTTTGAGGTGGCCCCGTCCGGTCAACCGGGGGAGTCCCCCGCGCGCCACGGCCACTGCCATGAAAATCAGCCCGGCCAATCCGAACCGGAAAAAGATCAAGGTAAAGGTGGGTATGGACTCCAGGGCCACCTTGGTGGCGACAAAGGAAAGTCCCCAGAAAAGAACCGCAGCAGAGAGGCTGGTATATGCACCGATGTTTGTTCTATCGCCCAAGACCTCTCACTCCCGAGTACCGGTTCGCGGTTCAGCCCGCGCGGCCGAAGTCAGTATCTATATCAGGCTTGCCGTCCCTTCGAAAGCCTGAAATGAGTGCGCGGCTGCGGGCGTTGACAGGGGGACCACCTGCTCCTATACTGCCATTCTGCCGGCGCCCGATCTTGTTACACGCGGCGAATATGCTCGCCGTGGGGTGGGTACAAACACAAGCCACAGCGATCCGGTTGCTCCTTTTGCAATTGCGGCCCTGTTTCCGTGTGACGGACTTTTTGCCAAACCACCTGCCACGAGGGGTTCATGATTCCTGACTACCACCTTCACACCGCCCTGTGCAAACACGCCCGGGGAACCGTCCGGCAATATTGTTCCGCAGCGTTTGCCAAGGGGATTCCGGAAATCTGCTTCACGGATCACTGCCCTGCTCCGGATGGATACGATCCGGAACATCGTATGAGTCTGGAGGACTTTCCTCAATACCGGCGGAGCGTTCTCGAACTTCGTAACGGAGACGCCCCCGAGATCCTTTTCGGCATCGAGGCGGACTACTATGAAGGATGCGAGGACTTTCTGAAAGATTGGCTCCCGGCCCAGGACTTTGATTTCGTCCTCGGCTCGGTGCACTTCATCGACGGATGGGGATTCGACAACCCGGAGGACCGCCATGTGTGGGACTCGGTGGACATTTCAACCACGTGGCGCGAATACTTTCGATTGATTGAAAGACTGGCCGGCTCGAGGCTGTATGATGCAGTGGGGCACCTGGATCTTCCCAAAAAATTCGGTTATCGGCCTTCGGAGCGGGAGCTCGCCGAAATGGCCGGCCCGGCCATGGATCGCATCGCCGAAGCCGGTATGGGTCTCGAAGTAAATGCATCAGGCTTGCGCAGACCAATAGGAGAAATCTACCCTTCCCTGTTTCTCTTGTCCATGGCGCGGGAACGCAACATCCCCATCTGCTTCGGCTCGGACGCGCACAGTCCAGAGGAGGTGGGCGCAGGGCTCGAGGTCGCACTGGACCTCGCCCGGCGCGCCGGTTACACCCACGCCTTCCGCATCCGTGCAAGGAAAAAGGTCCTTGCCCCCTTACCCGTCATCTCGCTCGATCGTTCGCAAAACCCGCTTCCATAGGAAAGGCTGACAGGGCGTACTCCAACAGCCGCCCATGTCCATCCCATGCTGAAGAAAGGCCCTTACCGCCGGGCCGGTATCTGCGAGGCCACCCGCCCAAGACCTGCTCAGTGTGTGAAAAGAGGGCTTCCCGAAATGCCGTTGTTTTCCCCGATGCGGGTCTTTCCTTTTAGATAATATTGGAAGACGCTCGAGAGAAAAGATGCACGCGCACCCGAGAAGCCCTGCCCTGACACCGGTCCTGAAAAAGTCCTTCAACCTGAATTGAGCGATTGTCGAATTTGCCGAGGATGCGAGGAAGAAGTGCGGACAACCTTTCGATATATTGGGATTTTTTCGATAGGCTGCTATTTGAAACGCTCAATTCCGTTTCAAATTATAGCGACCCCGAAACAAGGAGGCAATGCCAAAAGCGCAGGCACAAAAGACCCTTTCCGAATGGAAACTAGCGGGTGCCCATCCAGAAACGAATTTTGAGCACTGCTGAGTTTGAAAAACCCTTTTAATCCGGGAACCCGCCCGAAGGGTGGGCGTCGGGTGGGAACTAGCGGGGCTTGAGCATCAACACTCCCTGCTCGTTGTCGATCTCCACCTGAAATCGGTTCAGGTAGTTCAGGCCCAAAAGGCCGGTTTCAGGATGGCCGGGAATGTCCAGGACCCATGCCCGGACGTCGTTCACCGTTCTCCCTTTGAGCTCAATGGACGCCAAAGTGATTTCCCGGGCCAGTACCGGACCACCTGCTGTGGAGACCCACCGCTGCGGCGTATCGTCTTCGACACCCAAACCCAGTGCCCCGGCCGTATTCGATGGAATGGTGACCATGGATGCCCCGGTGTCGATCACGAACTCCTGCTCCACGCGGTGATTCAGTGTCGCTCTGATTGGAATGCGCCGGCGTCCGGGCTGAAAACGGATGACGAT
>CAZQCK010000190.1:0-4050 GCA_964591925.1 uncultured Desulfobacterales bacterium | reverse complement strand
CACGAGACATTATAGTTTCGCTGCTCGGTTTGTCAACGGACTTGACCTGGTTCGGGAGTTCCGGGGACACCGGGGAGTTCCGGGGACACCATACTTAATTCACAAAGGCGCAACGTGCTTTTGTAACGGTTTTTCTTGAATTAAGTATGGTGTCCCCGGAACTCCATCCGAATCTAGGCAGGCCGGCCTTGCCATATCCAGCTTGACAGGAGCGGATTATGGAAATATATTGTTGATATATAAGGATATTTGAAAGGAGGTTCCCATGGATTTGAAGCGTTCCTTCCCGGTCATGGTCATGGGATATATCCTTGTGACGGGGGCGTTGTTTCTGGTGGCCGGTTTGATCGGCATACCATTTCTTTCCGTGGATCCTTCCCGCGTGCCTGCTGTGAGCGTCCTGGCTATTCTCCTCATCCTCATGTCGGTTTTATTCTTTCTGGCATGGCGGCGGGGCCGGCTTCAGAAGCAGGGTAAGTCCCTTCTGGAGGTGCGTCTGGAGGCGGTGGAAAAGGCCAAGGAACGGTCTACGCTGGTGAAAATCGCAGAGGACGCGGACGAGCATCCGGAGGTCAAGAGGCGGGCGCAAGAACGCCTTGAAAACTTCAAGGAATAGCCGGGCCTTGGTTGTGTCGACGTAAGAGGGAGGCATGGACGCAGAGGAAGCCAGGGAGCGATTCACGATTAGGGTGTCGGAGGACGGGCTGGAGATCCGCTGCCACGAAGGAGGTGAGGTGACCCTTTCGGCGGCGGAGGCGCTTATGCTTCTGGATATCTTGACCAACGAGAAACCCGAGTTGACTCGTCTCGCCGCGGAAGCGTCTCCAATGCCCACGCGGATTCAATACGGGACTGAATGATCCATCACCTTTTTTGGAGGTGTACCCGCTGTCGGGGAAGCGGGAGCCATCAGGTAGCCGATCAGCTGTGAAGAGACCGAAAAAGAAAGAGGCCTTTTTTCAACTTCGCGCCCTTACCGGTTCGGACATTCTTCAGCGCATTCAGCAGGCGGAACATCCGGGCCGGCTCGTTCGGGAACTTCCCTTGGAGGATTTTTACTGGGTGGTGAAAAAGGTGGGCCGGCAGGATGCCGCCCTTTTGCTGAAGATGGCCTCTGAAAGGCAGTGGCAGTATCTCCTGGACCTCGAGCTTTGGCATGGCGACCGTCTGGATGTCGCTCAGTCCGGAACCTGGCTGGGAAGGCTGGCGCAGGCGGACTGCAGCCGTCTCGCCCGTTGGCTTTTCAGCGAGGGAGAGTACTTCGCCTACTATCATCTCTTTCGAAGCGTGGAAGTGATCGCCATCGAGGATGATGAAGAGCGCTGGGACCTGCCTGATGGTTTTTTTACTGTGGACGGCGTGTACTATATCCGCACGCTCGACCCGGAGCAGCGCGAAACCTTGGAGTCTTTGCTCGAAGTGATGTCGCAGGAGGACTACACCCGTTTTCAGGCCCTGCTCCTGGGCCTGCAGGGAGTGCTGCCGGCCGACTTGGAGGAGGAGCTGTATCGGCTTCGCAACGTTCGACTTGCGGAGCGAGGGTTCCTGCCCTATGAGGAAGCGATCTCCGTGTATGCGCCTCTGGATCCTTCACGGCTGCAGAGCGAAACCCCTGCAATGCTTACGGGGGCGGATTCGAGGACGGGGAACGGAGGGGAGGACTGGATCCCGGTGATTCCCCTGGAGCACGCCGAGTCCGGAAATCTTTTCATGGAAGCTGTTTCAGCGTCTCCTAATTCTTTGCTCGTGGACCGGATCCGCCTGGAGTTCGCCGGACTGTGCAACCAGATCCTCTCAGCCGACCGGTCCCTGTCGCCGGATCTGAGCACCCTCGAGGACGTGTGCCGCAAGGCCTCTTCTTATGTAAATCTGGGACTGGAAAGGCTGTGCGGCAAGGATCCGCCCGGCGTGGAGCAGGTCTTGGAGCGGCATGACCTGGTCAGCCTGTTTCGGGTGGGATTCGGATTGGCCATGAAGGTCCAGTGGGAAGCCAAACGATGGCTGAACCGAAGCTGGTTTCTCCCTCAGGGCCTGGATTACGACTTCTGGGGAGACTACTGGGGCGGCATCCTCACAGGCGTGCTCGAGCATCGCCCCCGCTTTTATGTGGGCCGGCATAGAGGACCTGAGTTCCGGGACTTCGAGTGGCTGTCCGATCTGGCTGAATGCCTGAAGGTGGTTCGAAGGCTTATGGTACTCGACAGTCTTCTGGCCCGGCTCACCTCGACCTATCCGTTTGATCTTGATTTTCTTCCTTTGGAGAGCCCCACGTTCCGACCTCTCCTGTTCAACCTCTGGGCGCGCCGGTTATTGAGGATCGAGACCTCCTTTGCCCCGCTTAGCGTTGACCAGGCGGAGCGTTTTCTGGAGAGGCTTCGAACTCAAGGAGGTGAGGTCGATCCTCCCTACACCATGCCCGGGTTGGGGGAGCGGTTTGTGAACGATTTCCTGGAGGTCGCCTCAGAGTCGGACCCGGAGGTGGCCGCGATTCTCAAGGAGGCCCTGGTTTTGATCTGGCAAGAGTTTAAGCAGGAATACGAATGGGTTTCCGCACAGGACTTGGACGAGCGGTACGTTAAATTCATCACCATTCGAGAGCCTCGGTCCTTGGTGCACTGATTCTTACCCGCCGCTGCTGGGGGCAGGCCGGCAGGTATGCGAAGCACTTGATGACGCAGCAGATTATGTTGAAGAAAGAAAGGGCCCGGCAGGGCGTTCCGCCCCCGGGCCCCATATTACGTATGCTTTTCACTTCCACGGTTAAGATGCGGGCCTTCTCCCGGAAAAGGGTTAACCCGCCTTGACCGTGATCTTGCGAGGCGTGGCCTTTTCCACCTTCGGCAGGGTGAGCCGCAGGACACCTTCCTTGATCTCCGCGTCGATTTTTCCCTGGTCGATCAGCTCCCCGAGCCGGAACTCCCGGGCGTAGCGACCGGTGCGGTACTCCCGGTAGACGTCCTGCTCGCCGTCACCTTCGGGTGCGGCCACGTCCCCCACAAAGGAGAGAACGTTCTCCCGGAGATCTATGCTCAGATCCTCGGGTTTGACACCGGGCATGTCGGCCACCACGGTCAACGCCTTTTCCGTTTCGAAGATATCCACCAGCGGCGTGAATACAGGACCCGGTACGGTCTGCTCCGCCGATGTGGTCACGGCCTCCTTTTCCTTTGCCTGAAGGGCTTTGTTCGTGTCCGTCATGATGCATCCCTCCTTCTTTATAGGCGTTACGAGGCTTTGACGCTTATTTGCCTGGGTTTGCTTTTCTCGGATTTGGGAACAGTGATAGTGAGAACACCATTCCTGCATGTGGCATCGATTTGATCCGAGTCCACCTGGTCGGGCAGGTTCAGGACCCGGCTGAACCGGCCTGCTTCCCGCTCTCGCCGGTGATATCTCGCACCGTCGTTCTCGGCCGGAATCCTGCGTTCTCCGGAAACGGTCAAGCTGTTAGAGGTCGCGGAGATATCCAGGTCATCGGGTTGGACGCCGGGAAGCTCCGCTCTGATGTAAAAATGATTTGCGTCCTCGGTCAGGTTGATCAGGGGAAACACGCCGGCAATGCCCGGCTCTAGACCGCCTCGGGGCAACCCCTCTGTGAGACGGTCCATCTCCTGTCTTATCCTGTCCAACTCCCTGAAGGGACTTCTCCACTCCCAACTCGGCCAATTGCTCAGTCTTCTGACGATCATGATTCAACCCTCCTTTTCTCTGGTTTGGTTTCGTTTCGAAGCATGAATCATGAGCTCCTTCTTTTTCCCCGCAAAGCGGGGTCCAAACCCTTTAGATGAATTAAAACAAGTGGTTATACAATCACCCTTTTGATTATAAAATAATCATGGAGTGGCCCCTGTCAAGCTCTGCAGATAAAAAATGTTCGATGAAGGGGTTATAAAGCCTCTTTAAAGACAAAAAACGACCGGCCGGGCCATGCCCGACCGGTCGTTGTTTGGTGGTTAGCATTTGGGCTCGCCCTCTCGGCGGATTTGCCGGTTGGGCGAGCTAGTTTCCATCCAGAAAGGGTCTTTTTTGCCAATCTCATCGTCGATCAGC
>CAZQCK010000189.1:0-4226 GCA_964591925.1 uncultured Desulfobacterales bacterium | reverse complement strand
ATCAGCGACCTGCCCCGTCTTGTTCGCCCGGTGGCCGCGACGGGCCGCGGGGTGCCCCGTGAGGGGGCGCGGGTCTTTCGACAAGGCAAGCACGTGGGATACGTGACCAGCGGTACCATGGTGCCTTACTGGAAGGTTGAGGGGGAAGGACTCGAATCGGCCCCCATGAACGAGCACGCACTTCGGGCCCTGGGTTTGGCCTATCTGGACGCGGACCTGCTGGACGGAGACGCTTTGAGCGTGGAAATACGAGGACGTATGGTCGAGGCGCTGATCGTTCCCTACCACCTTAGAAACGACGCGCCCCCTTTTGCCCGACCCATTGTGGCGGGAGCTGAACCCGCAAAACGCCCGCCGGCGGAAGCGACAGTGGAAAAGCTCCTCCAGGACACCGCAGGGAACACGATCTGGCGGCAGCAGGAGTGTATAAATCTGATTCCGTCCGAGATGACGGCATCACCCATGGTCCGGCTTCTATCCATCATGGACCCCTCCTTCCGCTACGCCGAGCACCGCAAGGTCCGCGCCTTTTACGAAACAGAGGTGTTCTACTACCAGGGGACTGACTTCATCGCACAGGTCGAACGCCTTTTGGAGCGGGAACTGTCCTCATATCTGGGATGCTCAGAGGTGGAGACCCGTCTCATCAGCGGACAAATGGCGAATACCGCCGTGTTCAGCGCCATGATGCAGTACCTCAACCGGGACGACCCCAAGCGTGAACCGCGGCGCATCGCACCTGTTATGAACCACCACATCGGCAAGGGTGGACATCTGAGCTCTCAGCCCATGGGCGCGCTTCGGGACTTCGTGGCCAGGGACCCCAAAACCGAGCGCCCGGCCGTAGTCCCCTTCCCTGTCCTTCCTCACAACCCTTACCGGGTGGATCTCCAAGCCGCCCTGGAGCGCATCGATGCGGTGCGGCCCAGGCTCATCATCTTCGGCAAAAGCATGGTGCTCTACCGGGAGCCTGTGGAGGCGGTTCGGCGCTTTGTCGATGAAAAAGGGGTCGACGCAGTGCTTATGTATGACATGGCGCACGTGCTCGGTCTGGTGGGGCCCCACTTTCAGGAACCCTTTCGGGAGGGGGCCGATGTGGTCACCGGATCCACCCACAAGACATTTTTCGGCACCCAGAGGGGCATCGCAGCCACACGGATCCGGGAAGAGGAGGAGCGTTACGCCCTGTGGGAAAACGTGGTCACGCGCACGTTTCCCGGTTCAGTGTCCAACCACCACCTGGGATCGCTGCTGGGCCTTCTCATGGCGGCCTATGAAATGAACCGGTTCAAGGACGCATACCAGCCCCGCGTGATAGCCAACGCCAAGGCCTTTGCCCGGGCCCTGAGCCAGGGCGGGCTCGATGTGGCGGGCGATCCGGAAGACGGCTTTACCGAAACGCATCAGGTGGTGGTCCATGTGGGGTACGGGCAAGGCCCTGCAGCCGCATCGATACTCGAGAAGAACAACATCATCACCAACTATCAGGCTACGCCCCACGAGGAAGGATTCACCGCTTCGGGAGCGCTGCGATTGGGGGTGGCCGAGATGACCCGCTTCGGCATGGGCGAACAGGGCTTTCAGGAGCTGGCAGGGCTGATCCGGGATGCCTTGATAAAGGGCTCCGACGTCAGAGAGCCGGTACGGGCGTTGCGCGATCAACATGCCGAGCTCGACTATTGCTTTCGGGGAAACGAGTTCGACCCCCTGATGGAAAAGCTCCACGGCCTGATTCGTTGACGGCAATGGCTTCATGCTCTTCCGTGGAAGGACGGAAACCATGTTTTCCATCGAAGCCGGTGACCTGACCATGCACCTGGAAGTCGTCCGGGTGGAGACGCTCAAAGAGCACGAGGAAACCCTCCCCCATGTGGCGGACACCCTCGGGCTCGAGCTTCGGAACTGGGCACACCTCCAGAACCCCATCATCGTCGAGCACAACCACATCGTCCTGGACGGCAATCACCGCACCTTCGTGTTCAAACGCCTCGGTCTCCGGCACATCTCGGTCTGCAAGGTCGATTATTACAGCGAGCACGTGGGGCTTCGTTACTGGTTTCGCCTGTTAAAGGGCGTCCCCAGCCTGGCGGGGCTACGCCAAATCGTCCAAGCCATGGGAGGAAGACTCGAGCCTGTGGCCGATCGTCCCACCCTCGTGGCCCGGCTTCAGGCCGATCCACTGGCCATGGGTGTGGAGCATGATGAACAACGAGCGGTCCTGCACCTTCCCCGGGAGCGGGTGCACGATGCCGTGGGCGCATACCAGGCCCTGGAATCCATCCAGGAACGGCTGGTATCCGGCGGGGCTCACCTGGAATATGTTCCCTGCCGGACCCTGGCCGAAGAGGAGTTCTGCAAAAAATCCGAGGAAAGAACCCTCGCCGTATGGACACCACACATCACAAAAGATATGGTGGTGGAGGCGGCGCGACGGGGCAAGGTCTTCGCACCCAAGGCCACCCGCCACCTGGTGAGGGCCCGGCCGGTCAACGTAAATGTGCCCATACGCTGGTTTCGGGAGGACGTTCCCCTGGAGGCGCTGAAGGAGCGTTTCGCAACCTTTCTGGAAAGCAAGGAAATCCGCCGCTTCGGACCGGGGCAGGTCATCAACGGCCGCTACTATGGCGAGGAGGTGTTTGTGTTTTACGACCGCAAAGCCTCCCGGACGCATGGACCATGAGAGGGGGTGCACGCATGCCCGAACCAAGACACATTATGAGCCTCTCGGCCATCGGGCTGGATTCGCCCGGCCTCGTTTCCAAGATCACCAACCGGGTTTTCCGGCTGGCCGGAAATATCCTGGACGTGGAGGAAACCTGCCGAAGAGGGCTTTTCTCTATCTTTCTGGTGATCGATTTTACCGCATCCACCCGGTCTTCCCGGGAGATCCGGCAATCCCTCAAAGGCCTGGAAGAGGAAACCGGCCTCAAGGTCATTGTTCGGGCTTGCGATGAGAGCGAGATAGGGGCTACGGAGGCCGGCGATCATGTGCTGGTGACCGTCCTGGGTATGGACCGCCCGGGAATCATCGCCGAGATCTCATCGCTGTTTCATCGCTTCAATGCGAACATCGAGAGCTGCCGCATGATCGCACGTGGAACGTTTTTCTCCATGGAAATGGTGACCGCCGTACAGGACGTACGAAGCAACGGGTTTCCCTCCAGGGAGGACGCCCTGGAAGGGATGAAGGAAGAGCTGAGGTCCCTTTGCGCGGGTATGAACCAGAGCGTGGTGATTCAGAGTGAAACATCCTATCGCCGGGCCAAGAAAATCGTGGTGTTCGACGTGGAGTCCTGCCTGATAGAAGAATCTTCAGTCCCCAGGTTTCTTCAGGCGATCCAGGAACGCCTCGCCCCCTTGAATCGCAGCGTCGATATCCAATCCCTGCAAGCCCCCGCTGCCTGGGCCCAGGGCCTCATCGACCAGGCTGCTGCATTCCGGGGGGTTCCCGTTCAGGACCTGGAGGCCGCCGGGGGTTTCCTTAGACTCCACCAGGGAGTGCAAGAGCTGCTTCGCATTCTCAAATCCATGGGATACAAGGTCGCCCTTCTTTCCACCGGTCCGGACTGCTTTCTGAAAGGTATCTATGAGACCGAGGGAGTGGACTACGCCTTCTGCAACACCATGGAGAAAGACGCGAAGGGAAACGCCACGGGGAGCGTGGAAGAGCCCGTGCTGACGGCGGCCACTAAGAACGAGATCCTGGAGTTCATCATGAACGTCGAGGACATCAGCCGGGAGCAGGTCGTGGCGGTGGGAGACGGATCCACGGGTTCACGCTTCATGAAGGACGTGGGCCTTTCCATCGCCTGCAAGCCCGCCGATCGATCGCTTACCACGGACGGCGTTTTCAGCAGCGACCATATGCTCAACATCCTCTACTGCCTGGGAATCACCGAGGCCGACATGGCCGAGTATCGAAAAAGTCACAAGGACTGACCAAGGGGAGCGCCGGACATGAAAGACACGACCTGAATTGAGCGTTTCAAATTGCAGTCTATCGAAAAAACACACAACATATCAAAGGCTTGCCATTAAAAAAGGCCGGTTTGAGCATCACTTTTTGCATGAATGCGCTTCTTCGAAAAAAACTGCAATTTAAAACCCTTCGGGATTGCCGATTTTACCGAATCTGCGGCGTCATCAGGTGCTTCGCATACCAGAGTATAGCGAAGCACCCTCTTCCTTGCATCTTCGGCAAACTCGACAATCGCTCAATTCAGGAC
>CAZQCK010000188.1:0-4247 GCA_964591925.1 uncultured Desulfobacterales bacterium | reverse complement strand
CCGGTGGTGGATTCGAAAGATTGGACCGTAAGATGAAAGAAGACCTCTCAGGGGAAGATCAGCAAAAGACGATTCAGGAGCGGTTGGCTGAAGAGGACCGCATTGTGGAACGCGTAGACGAAGCGGGAAAGCGATGGAAAAAGGTCTATGTGGGCGGGGGGGAGCATTTCCGGAACTGGCTGGATCAGTTCAAAGAGCTGGGTGAGGTTCAGGTGGAGGAGGTCGACCCGAGAGGGTTCAGGTGTTTCGAGGAGGGAGGGGAGAGGCTGTACCGGGTCTGGTTGAGTATGGACCAGGACCGCACGGAAGACCTCTTTTGATGTTACGCTCAATTCAGGGCTCAGAGGATCGGACAAATGAAAACCTACCTGGAATGCATTCCCTGCTTTTTTAAGCAGGCCCTTTTTGCCGCCAGAGCCGCCACAGAGGACGAAACAAACCTTATCGGTTGCGGTGATATAACAAGGTCAGGCGGCGGGTACCCTGGATCTGCCGGAAATTGGCCCCCTGGCTCACGCAGCGCAGGGCCAGATTCGAATCCGCGACCCGGGTGCCGCAGACCGCGTCCACGCCGTAATCGAATAACACCGGGCTTAGGGGCGCCGTGTCTCCCAGCAGGATCACAAAGGCTGAAGGATCGCACAGCTCGAGCAGGTGCTCCAGGGTGTGGTTGGTCAGGGCGGTTCCGGTGATTGCAACCACATGGGCCTGAGGGATCACCCGGTCGGTCAGGGAATCATCCACATCTCCTTGTCTCGGGTTTTTCTCGATCACCCAGAGCTCCTCGGCCCTTTCACGGACCTTGGGCACGAACGGAAAATGCCCTACAATAGCCACCCGCTTTCCCCCGCCTTTTTCCAGGATCAAGTCCGCTGCGTTTCGCTCCACACAGGAGTCCTCGTCCACCCGAAGAAGCGAGTTGACCGCGGCCATTCCCACGGCTGCTTCCAGGATGCTGCCGGAGTATACCATGCGCGCCAGCTCCTCCGCCGTTCGTTGCAGCAGTGATCCCGGCTCGCGGACCAGGGGAGGCGTCTGTTTCAGGGCGTCTTTGGGCAGGGTGGCAGCCAGCCCGCAATCCCGCGTCACCACAGCGGTGTGGAACACGCCCTGGCGTATATCCTTTACGGGCGCATCGAAATCAAGGGTGGAGAGCAGGTGGTCGAGAACCTTCATATAAGGGCCCCGGCCTGATCCGCCAGAAGGGACTTGAAGCGATCCAGCGTCAACGGGTACCCCTGAATGGGAATTCCCATCCAGTCGGAGTACTCCAGGAATTCTTCGGGATGTTCCGTCATGTAGTTGTCCACATATCCTATAGCGTCCAGCACGACCGCGCCTCCCGTGTGCCTGGGGAAGTTCTCGTTGGCCAGACCCTGGTCCCACCCCTTGAAGACCTGGTGGCGGAACTTGATCCAGCCCGGGGTCATCCACCACACCTTTTCGCCGCCTGCGACCTCTTGTGCGATTCGCTCCCTCTCGTCTTCAGAGGCGACCATGTCCATGCAATGGGTGGCGTCGATTCTGGCCACTTCCGGGCCCTGCTCCTCGATAATGGTTTTCATGGTTCGGGTCGGATTGTGTTCATTGATGTAACAGAACTTACCCCCATAGACCACCAGAATCTTGTCCGCGTGTTCTCGAGCCTTGCCGATTCGCCCCAGCAGCTGGCGCTCCAGCTCCCTCGGGTCCTCGTGAAGGCCGGGTGTTGTGAATGTCAGGTAGGGGGTGTCCAAAAACCCCTCTTCCTGCAGTTGGTTCAGCTCCATACGTAGCGTGCCGCAGGAAACCACCGCGATATCGGCGAAGGACACATCATTCATGAAAGCACCTCCTTGGGGTGGGTTGGTCCGGTTCAGGAAACCGCCTTGATCCGGTTTTCAGCGGGTCTTTGCCGCAATTCGAGGTGCACGGCGTTGCGCGGGCATGCTCCCACACAACGGCCGCACCCCGTACACCGCTCGGGGTCAATGCGGGCCGTGTCTTGAAAGGAAACGGCCCCAAAGGGGCAGATGTCCCGGCAGAGTCCACAGCCCTCACACTTGTTCGTGTCCACGCGGGCGCAAAAGGCGCCCTGGGCCGGTCCGGACCTTCTCGATCCGATCCGGCTTTCCAGGGCCTTGAGCCGGCCCCTGGCCCTGCGCATCCGCTGTTTGAGGGTCCGGATCTCCTGTTGTCGTGCCTGTTGGTTTGTTTTGTCCATGTTTGCAAGGGCTCTACTTCTCACCGGGCGCTATAGCGGGTATGCTCAGGTGTCCAGAGCTACCCGGTATCCCGCCTGTGTGGCGGTGAATATGTCTTGTACCTTTTCTGCGTCTCCGATCACCTTTACCCCTGCGACCGCCTCGCGGATCGCCTTGTCCGGTCCCGGAGCGGAGCGCATGCCTGAGGCCAGAATGACGGAGTCAAAAGGCTCCATGGACATGCGCGCGCCGTCCTGCTCCAGGTCCACGCTATCGGCCAAAAAGGCCTTCACCCGGGTGTGGGGCATGAGGGTCACGTGCTTCATGGCTTCGATGCGTTTGAGAGTCAGGGTTTTCGTGATCATCTCCATCATGCTGCCAATGGGGTCCGTTCTCTTGGTGGCCACTACCTCTAAGCCCTGTTGACCCAGGGCTTCGACGATTTCAAGGCCGGTGCGACCGGCCCCGATGACCAGCACTCTGGGGCCTTGTACGTCTTTTGATTTTGCAAAAAACTCCAGGGATGTCATGGTATTCTGGGTGTCGAGGCCGGGGATGTCCGGAATGTTCTGCTCGGCTCCCACCGCCCACACCAGCAGATCGGGACGCTCAACGTCTGCAAGCGCCGCATCCACCCGAGTGCTCGTGCGTATGGTAACTCCTTGCGTCTTTATTGCGTGTTCCATGGCGTACAATCCGTCTTTCATGAGTTCTTTCCCGGGGGCCCTCCATACCAGGGCGAACTGCCCCCCCAGGTGATCCGTTTGTTCGGCCAGGGACACCCGGTGTCCCCGCTTGCTCAAGTACAGGGCGGCGCTCATGCCTGCAGGACCGCCTCCCGCCACCAGGACCTTCAACGGGTGGTTGGAGGTTTGGAGATCCGGCAGTCCGACAGCCGGGTTCAGATTGCACCCCAGGGGCTCACCGTTTTTGACGCGGTGAAGGCAGCCTTGAAGACAATAACCGCAAAGGGTGATTTCCCGGTCCTGGTCCTGTTCCCATTTTGCGATCAAGTCAGGATCGGCTATCAGCGGTCTTCCCAGGGCCACCAGGTCAGCCAGATCATTGTCCATGAGGTCCAACACCCGCTCGCGCCTCCCCATTCGGCCGGCGGCCACCACAGGGAGCGGGGTCTTGGACCTAACCCAGGCCAGGGCATCCGTCTGGGGCTTCTGCGGGAGGCCTGCGTGGTGGAAGTACCAGGGAGGGCTGAAGCAGGCGCTTCCCATGCCCACGTGGACCGCACAGGCCCCGGCTTCCTCGGCCAGGTCGAGAAAGCCCGCCAGGTCTTCGAGGGGAAGGCCGTATTCCGGGGACATGTCATTGCCCGAAATGCGAACCAGAAAGGGCAGATCCGGGGCGCCTTCCCGCACGGCCGACATGGCTTGCGCAGCGAAGCGCAGCCGGTCCACCCCGTATGCGTCCTCCCGTTTGTTTATGTTTTTGTTCATGAATTGCGACACGAGGTATCCGTGCCCAGCCTGGACCTCGATTAGATCGAAACCGGCCTCCACAGCCTTTCGGGCGGCCGCGGCATAGCCTGCGAGAATGTTGTCGATCTCCCCGCCGGTCAGCGCCTCGGAGACCTGCCCGCTCATAGGGCAAGTGATGGGAGACGGGGCCAGGGGAGATGTTTGTGTGGCCTTGGGGTTGGCTGCGGCCCCGGCGTGGTTCAAGTGGAGACAGGCGAGACGATCCTGTGCGTGAATCACCTGGACGATGCGTGCGAGTTCTGAGGCGGATTCCGCAAGATGCACGCAAAGTTGTCGGGGGTGTTCTTTTCCCTCCGGGGTGACGGCGACCGGTTCCAGGATCAGCAGGCCCGGCCCGTGTTTTGCGATCTGTTCATAAAAGGTGAGCTGGCGGTCGGTCACCGTGCCGTCGGGGTTGCCGTATGCCAGCTTGATGGGAGGAAAGACGAATCTGTTTGCAAGCTCTGCGCGACCCAGGTTGATCCGTTCAAACATCGGTTTCATATGACACCCCCTCCTGTGTTTCGAATGAAACAAGACCTGAATTGAGCGTTTCAAATTGCAGTCTATCGAAAAAACACTTAATATATCA
>CAZQCK010000187.1:0-4378 GCA_964591925.1 uncultured Desulfobacterales bacterium | reverse complement strand
AATGGCCTCCATCTTGGCCTTCTGAAAGTTGGAGTAAATGTCCCTGGCCGCGCTTTTGAGCCGGTAGCTGGGCAGCCAGGAGGAAAACGCGGGAATTGCGATGGCGGCCAGCGCCGCCAGGACCACGAAGGTGATCAGGAGCTCGATCATGGTAAAGCCGTATTGGCGTTTCAATGCTTTCTCCTTTTGATAAAGAGCGTGCATGCGCAATTCGGGCAAAACGGTTCCCGAAGTCCAGTTGCAGCAATACCTGTACCAGGAATGAAAAAGGCGGTAAGGGTTTGAAAGGATGGAAAAAGATTGCGACGGGGCATGTGCTCGAAGTGTAAGGAAACTTGTCAGCTGTAAGTTTTCTTTACGCTTTTTCTCCTGGACTTCCCCGGGTTTCGGCCCCTATGCTGTTTTGAAAGGAGGCGGACTTTCGGCATGGGCGTGAAAAAAGGGCAGGAGCTGGATCTGGACATTGAGCGCATGGCCCATGGAGGTCCGGGCGTGGCCCGGGTGGACGGGTTCGTGGTGTTTGTTCGGGGCGGGGTGCCCGGTGACCGGGTGCGGGCGCGGGTGTATCGAAAGAAAAAGGGGTATGCCGAGGCCGGTCTGGTGGAGTTGCTGGAGCCCTCACCGGACCGCGTGGAGCCGCCCTGTCCCTACAGCGGAATCTGCGGGGGCTGCCAGTGGCAGCACGTGGCGTACCCGAAGCAGCTCGAGTACAAGCAGGAGCATGTGCGGGACGCCCTGGAGCGGATCGGCGGTTTCAAAGGGGTGCCGGTGCACGAGACGGTCCCGTCCGAATACGTGTTCGAATATCGCAACAAGATGGAGTTCTCCTTCTCGGAGCGGCGGTGGTTGCTTCCGGAGGAGATGGGCCGTGAGGATGTGGAGCGGGGCTTTGCCCTGGGGCTGCATGTTCCCGGCACCTTCAACAAGATCATCGACGTGGACGGGTGCCTGCTGCAGGCGCCCGCAGGCAACGATATTATGGCGGCGGTCAGGGAAGGGGTCCGCCGGAGCGGGCTGCCTGTGTACGGGATCAAGAGCCATGAAGGGTTCTGGCGTTTTCTCACCCTTCGTCACTCCGTGGCCCGGGACGAGTGGATGGTCAACCTGGTCACCGCCGAGGACCGCCCCGAAGCCCTGGATTCCCTTGCCCGGGACCTGCAGGCCCGGTTTCCCCGGATTCGGACCGTGCTCCACCATGTGAACGCTCGCAAGGCCGCCATTGCCGTGGGCGAACAGGAGCACGTGCTCACGGGGGACGGCGTGCTGGAGGAGGCCCTGGGGCCTTATGTGTTCCGCATCTCGGCCAACTCGTTTTTTCAGACCAACACGCGGGGCGCCGAGGGCCTCTACCGGATTGTACAGGCGTATGCCGGCCTGGACGGCTCGGAGACCGTTCTGGACCTGTACAGCGGCACCGGAACCATTGCCATTCTCCTTTCGAATCGAGTGAAACGGGTCATCGGCCTGGAAGTGGCAGAGGCCGCAGTGGCCGATGCGGAGCGAAACTGCCGCGCCAACGGGGTGGGTAACTGCCGATTCATTGCCGGTGATGTTCGGGACACCCTGGCCGGTCCGGATGCACAAGGGGATGTCCTGATCATGGACCCGCCCCGGGCGGGCATGCACAAGGACGTGCTGGCCCGGGTGTTGAGCCGGCGTTGCGACCGGGTGGTATACGTCTCCTGCAATCCGGCCACCCTGGCCCGGGATCTGGCCGAGATGCGCGAGGTTTATGACGTAGTGGAGATCCAGCCGGTGGACCTGTTTCCGCATACCTACCACGTCGAGTCGGTGGCGCGGCTGAGGCGGCGGTAGCCGCCTGAGTCTCGGAATCCGCATTAAGATATATGCATTGTTATATCAGTGGCTTATGGCTTTACCGCGCCGCTCGAGCGGGCCGTTGCGAAACCGTGAAATTTCTCCGTTGACAACCTCGTACCGTTCACTATAATTTATAGGTTTTCCTGAGAAATCGATGTCCGGAAAAGAGCCCGTGAGGGCGCCGGAGTCCTCGCCCGGTCCGGCTGCAGAAGGCGGGAGCGTAGGGTGAGGAGGCAAAGGGGGTGATGTTCCTTGCATTCAATCACGCGGGTTTTTTATCCGCCGGGCAGGCCGCAGCGGCCTATGCCCCGGTGGGACCGCCCCCCGCTGCTCGGCGCGGCTCCATACCCTTCGCCTTTACCGGTGAGGTTTTGTCCGTGTGAAGGCCCATGGAGTGCGAAGTGAACTGAGGAACGCCCCGGGAGCATAAGATAGTTGGGAACAAGCATCCCGGCGGCGGCCGGAGATGCTTTTCTTTTTCGGCTCTTCCGGAAAAACCGGACCTACACCCTAAACGAGGGATGCACATAATGAAAGTCGTTGTCCAGAATAACCAGATCGAAAAGGCCATCAAGGACCTGAAGAAGAAACTGACCAAGGAGGGGTTCTTCTCGGAGATCAAGGAGCGCCGCTTCTATGACAAGCCCAGCGTGGCCAAGAAGAAGAAGCAGGCCAAGGCAGCGAAGCGGCGGAGAAAGAGGTTGAAAAAGTTCAGCTCCTTCAAGCCCCGCCGATAATCCAACCCGGCCGGGGGCGGCCGCCGCCCCCGGCCTTGGTCTTTCCCGGATCGCTTTGGTACACAGGCTGTTCGGGGCGCTTTCCGCATTTCCTCCAAATGCTGCAAACAGCTTGATTTGCCCGGGTTTTTCACGCCTGCTCCGCCTGTTTTTTCTTGACAAAGCCCCGAGCAGGGGATAAATACGCAGAACAATTGTTGGCCTTTCGGGTAACGTTCGTTCCATTCACCAGGAAAAGGGTTGATTCTATGGAAAGTCAATCGAATGCCTCGAAGAAGAGGTCGCAGGACGGCTCGAGCGAATGGAGTGAGCTGCTGAACTCCACCTTCCTTCCACCGTTCTCGTTGAAGGGCTGGCTCTTTGTCCTCGCCGGACTCGTCCCCGCCCTCATCGTAGGGTGGGTGATCTTCCCCATGGCCCTTTACTCCAGCCAGGAGCAGCCGTTCAATTTCAGCCACGTGGTCCACACCAACCCGGACATCGGCATCGAGGGAGAGACCGAGAAGGAAGTCTGCATGTACTGCCATTACTTCCGGGAGGACGGGTCGTTCGTGGGCATCCCTGGAATGGACACCTGCACCATGTGCCATGATGATCCGGAGTTTCCCTACGGAGACACCGAGGATGAAAAGATTTTCCTCGAGCAGTACGTGGCCGAAGGCAAGGAGGTTCCATGGCTCGTCTACTCCAAACAGCCCGAATGCGTATACTTCTCCCACATCGCCCATGTGGAGATGGGTGAGATCGCTTGCGGGCACTGCCACGGCGACCACGGACGGACCGAGGAGCTTCCGGTCTACAAGGAAAACCGGCTCACCGGCTACAGCAAGAACATCTGGGGGCCGAACATCGCGGGGTACGCCAAGAACATCAAGCCCGCCACCGCCGGCATGTACGAGGTGGAGGACCAGAAGGACTACGTGCGCACCATCGAGACCGACCAAGGCGAAGAGAGCTACTACATTCGAATGTCCAGCATGAAAATGGATGACTGTGCCGACTGCCACACCGTGCACAATCAGGAGCAACACAACGCCTGCTTCGTCTGCCATAAATAAGGGGAAAGAGCCATGGAGATCAACCGAAGGAATTTCATCCAGTTGCTCGCCGGCGGGGCCGCCGGGATCCACATGACCCCGCTTCCGTGGAAAATGATGGACGACATCGCCATCTGGACCCAGAACTGGCCCTGGGTTCCGGTTCCCGAGAAGGGGCGGTTCGATCATGACAAGAGCGTGTGCACGCTCTGCCCCGGAGGCTGCGGCATCGAGGTGCGCAAGGTGGGCGAGCGGGCCGTCAAGATCGAGGGACGCACGGACTATCCCATCAACCCCGGCGGGATCTGCCCTGTGGGCGCGGGCGGGCTTCAGCTGCTCTATGACGAGACCATCCGTTTCCCCTCTCCCATGAAGCGCGTAGGCCCCCGGGGCTCAGGGCAGTTCGCAGACATCAGCTGGGAGGAGGCCCTGGCGACCCTGGCCGAGCGCGTCAATACACTCAGAAAGGAAGGCCGGCCCGAAGCCCTGGCCGCGGTGGACGGAAACCGGAGGGGGACCGCCGGAGCCGAGCTGGTGGAGCGGCTTTTAGAGGCGGTGGGCAGCCCCAATTACGTTCGTATGCCGTCGATCGAAGACACTTACGCCACAGCGAACCTGCTCATGCAGGGGAACGCCGGCCCCATGGCCTATGACCTGGAGAACGCGGATTTCATCCTGAGCTTCGGGGCCGCATTCATCGAGGGCTGGGGCGCGCCGGGCCGCGTGATCAACGCCTGGGGCCGATGGCACGACAACCCCAAAAAGGCCCCCAAGGTGGTCCAG
>CAZQCK010000186.1:0-4735 GCA_964591925.1 uncultured Desulfobacterales bacterium | reverse complement strand
GACTGGTCAAGCACTTCGAGGGACTCACGGCACTGAATCGCTTCAGCCTCGACGTTGAACAAGGCGAGATCGTGGGCATCATCGGGCCCAACGGCTCAGGCAAGACCACCTTCTTCAATGTGCTCTCCGGCATGTACCCGGCGGACGGGGGAGAGGTGTTCTTCGACGGCCGCCCTGATAACCTCCTCAAAAGAAAAACCCACCGCATCATCGGTCTGGGTATCGCTCGCACGTTTCAAAACCAGCGGCCGTTCAACAACCTTTCGGTCCTGGAGAACCTGCTGGTCGGCGGGCACTGCCGCACTCGGGCGGGTCTCTTTTCCGCCCTGTTCCGCCTGCCCGGCGCCCGCAGGGAACGGGAGCGGTTGAAGGAGCGCGCCCGCGATGTCATGGAGCTCTTCGGCAACCGGCTGCGAAGCGTGGAGGCAAACCCGGCCTGGACCCTTTCCTATGCCAACCGCCGGCGTCTGGAAATCGCCCGGGCCTTGATGTCCGAGGGCAAGCTTTTGCTGATCGACGAACCCACGGCCGGCATGAACCCCACCGAGTCCCTGCAATTGGCCGAAACCATCAGGACCGTCAACCGGAGGGGAATGGCCGTCTTGGTGATCGAGCACGACATGAACTTCATTCGGAGGATCTGCCCTCGAGTGGTCGCCTTGGACTACGGCGAAAAGATTGTGGAAGGGACCTACTCCGAGGTCAGAAACCATCCCAAGGTCGTAGAGGCCTATCTGGGGCGGGATTAGGCGCATGCCATGCTGAAGCTCACCCAAGTCACAACCCATTACGGCCCCATACGAGCGCTGGACAATATCTCCATCGAGGTCGGCCAAAAGGAGATCGTGTCTCTCCTGGGTGGTAACGCCTCGGGGAAGTCCACCACCATGAAGGCCATTCTGGGGATCGTCAAGCCCACCACCGGACAGGTGGTGTTCAACGGGGAGAGGATCGACGGTCTCAGCACCCACCGTATCGTGCGAAGGGGCATATCACCGGTGCCCGAGTCGAGGCGGGTGTTCGCCCGGCTCACCGTAATGGAAAACCTGGAGATGGGCGCCTTCATCCACCGCAAGAGCAGGGAGTACGACTTCGAGTCCGAGCTGGACAGGACCTTTTCTCTGTTTCCCCGCCTGGGGGAGAGGCTGCACCAGGACGCGGGCACGCTGAGCGGGGGAGAGCAGCAGATGCTGGCCATCGGCCGGGCCCTCATGGCCAGGCCCAAAATGATCGTCATGGACGAGCCGTCCATGGGGCTTTCTCCCAAGCTGGTGGACGAGGTCTTTGACATCATTGAAAGGGTGAGCGAGGTGGGAATCCCCATCTTCGTGGTGGAACAGAACCTGAGAAAGGCCCTTTCCATCGCGGACCGGGGCTACATATTGAACAGCGGGCGGATCGTGCTGGAGGATTCGGCCGAAAACCTGCTGCAGAACGAGAACGTCATCAAGGCGTATCTGGGTGAGGAGTAAGACGTACAACCGTTTGTTGTTTCAACCCCGAAAAGGAGGAGGGATCATGAAGAAATTGCAATGGCTAATGGTGGTATTGGTTATCGCTTTGATTGGAGGCATCCCCGTCTCAGCCGCAGCCGGTGATACCCTCGGCCTGGGCCTCTGCGCTCCCATGAGCGGCGGGGCCGCGTCTTGGGGGGAAAAGTCGGAGGTGGGGGCCAAGTTCGCCATCGAGCGGATCAATCAGCGCGGAGGCGTCGTGCCCAAGGGCGGGCAAAAGGCCATGAAGCTGGAGCTGGTGGAATTGGCGGACGACAAGAACGATCCCAGGGAAGGGGCTTCCATCGCCCAGCGGTTCATCGACAACGAGGACATCCTCGCCATGGTCGGCCCCCTGACGAGCACCGTGGCCCTGGCCCAGGCGCCCATCGTGAACAAGCACGGGCTGGTCCAGTTGGCCATCGGCGCCACTGCACCTTCCTACACCGAGGCGGGCCCTTACTCCTTTCGCCTGGTGCCGACCGACGCGTTCCAGGGCCGGTACATCGCAAAGTGGGCGAACGACCAGGGGAAGTGGAAGTCCTATGCCGTGATCTATGTCAACGATGACTACGGCAAAGGCCTGGCGGACGTGTTCAAGCGCGGGTTGAAAGAGGTGGGGGTGGATGAAAAGAACATAGTGGCCACGGAGGCCTTCCTCCCCAACGACACCGAGTTTTCGGCCCAGCTGGCCAAGATCAAAGGGAAGGACCCGGACGTGCTGTTCATCGCCGGGCATTACAAGGAAGGCGCCATGATCGCGCGTCAGGCCAAGGAGCTCCAGCTGGACGCCCAGATCCTGGGGACGGACGGGATCGGCCACCCCGAGTACATCAAGGTCGCAGGCAAAGCGGCAGAGGGAACCATCTACACCGGGTACTTCTCCCTGGAGGACGACCGTCCCTACATCCAGCAGTGGGCCGCGGATTTCAAGAAGAAGCTGGGTTACGACCCGGGACTGGTGGAGGCCATTGCCAACGACTGCGTGGAGATGGCTGCCAAGGCCATCGAGGTGGGAGGAGACAACCGCCGGGACCTGGCCATGGGGCTCTCTGCCATCGGCCCGTATTATCCACCGATGATGGGGGCCCTGGGAGAGAACCGGTTCGATGTGAACGGGGACATGGTGCGGGACATGATCATGTATGTGGTCAAGGACGGTAAGGCCGTGTTTTACGAGTAGACGAATCCAGGCCCGGTCCGGGTACCGCTTTACCCGGGCCGGGCTCCTTATCCGCTCCCGAGAATGGAGACGAACATATGAAGGATTTGGTGGAACGATGGGAAATGGCGCCCGGCTTGAGCATCTCCAGGGTCCTGACGGGACTCTGGCAGATCGCCGACATGGAGCGCGACGGCCATGAGCTGGATTTGAAGGAGACCGCAAAGGCCATGAGACCCTACGTGGAGGCGGGGTTCACCACGTTTGACATGGCCGACCACTATGGATCCTCCGAGCTCATCGCCGGCCTTTACGGCGAGGAGTACGGGCATGACTCGGCAGAGCTCTTTACCAAATGGGTTCCCGTGCCCGGGCCGGTCAGCCGCGAGGACGTTCGGGCCGCGGTGCACAGGGCGCTCGAGCGCTTGCGCGCGGATCGCCTCGACCTCCTGCAGTACCACGCCTGGAACTATGCCGATCCGAGCTACCTGGACACCCTGCTCCACCTCCAGGAGTTGAAGGCCGAGGGGCTGATCCGCCACCTGGGCCTGACCAACGTGGACACGGTACACCTGAAGATGATCCTGAACAGCGGCATCGAGGTCGTTTCCAACCAGGTCTGCTTCTCGCTGCTGGACCAGCGCGCCCGAACCAACGGCATGCTCGATCTGTGCGCTGAGCGGGGTGTAACAGTGCTCGCCTTCGGCACCATTGCAGGCGGGTTTCTCACAGAGCGTTGGTACGGCGAGCCCGAGCCGGACTGGGACCGGCTCGAGACCTGGTCCCAGATGAAGTACGGCCGGTTCATCAGAGAGGCCGGGGGCTGGCGGAAGCTGCAGGACCTGCTCGAGGTCGTCCACCGGGTTGCAGAGCGGCACAGTGTGTCCATGGCCAACGTGGCCTGCAGGTACATTCTGGATCTTCCCGCGGTGGGCGGCATCATCGTCGGGGCCCGCCTGGGCCTCAGCGAGCACCGCGAGGACAATCTTCGGCTGTTCAGGTTTTCCCTCTCCAAGAACGACCATGAGGAGCTGCGCGAAGCCGTGGAATCGCTGGACCCGATCCCCGGCGACTGCGGGGACGAGTACCGCCGCCCGCCCTACCTGACGGCTGCGGGGGATTTGAGCGATCACCTGGACACTGTGCCTCCGCCCTTTGAGACACGCACCGGAGGGGACGGCCGCACGCGTGTGTTCACCGGTACGCCCTGGGAGGGATTGGCCGGGTATTGCCGCGCCGTGCGCAGAGGCGATCGCATCATGGTTTCGGGTACCACCGCCACGCACGGAGACCTGGTCATCGGCGGGAGCGATCCCGCGGTGCAGGCCCACTTCATTCTCGACAAGATCGAAGGCGCGCTCCAGTGCTTCGGTGCCGGGCTCGAACACGTGGTAAGGACGCGCATCTATCTCAAGAACAAGGACGACTGGAAAGCGGTTTCAGAAGTCCACGGCTCGCGGTTCGGAACAATCCAGCCCGCCAACACGCTGGTCGTCGCCGACATCATCGGGTCGGACTACCTGGTGGAGATCGAGGCGGAGGCGATGGTCGGCTGAGCAATGAGGGTAGGGGCATGAAACAGAAAAACCGGCCCTTCTGGAAGACAAAGCCCCTGGAGCAGATGTCTTCGGAGGAGTGGGAGTCCATCTGCTCTGCTCCCTTGCCGCACTGAAGAAAATATAGGGCATAGGCAAACGCCTGGCCGAGAGATACGGTGTGGAGCTGACAACCCTGGTGTCTGATTACCGCAGGGAACACGGGATCGAAGAGGTATCCCCGCCCGAGCCCGTGGCCGTGACGCGGCCCAAGAAACAAGACACCAAGAGAGTCACTCTCCAAGCCTTCAAACAGGGGCAGACCATCCCCCGGATAGCTGCACAGCGCTCTTTGGTGGTCTCCACCATCGAGGGGCATATGATAAGGCTTGCGCTTGGCTCTGCGGGTGTCCTTGATTTCACCGAACTCCTTTTTGCGGACCTGCTTCAGCTTACGCGCCCAGCCAATGTAGGCTCGCAGGGTCTTGTAAGAGTAATGGCGAAGAGCTATTTCCGATTTCAGCCCGGCAAACGCGGAATCCCAA
>CAZQCK010000185.1:0-4800 GCA_964591925.1 uncultured Desulfobacterales bacterium | reverse complement strand
ACGTGATCTCATCCGATATCTGGAGCAGAATCACTTCTATCTCCTCAGAGAAGGGGCCAACCACGCCATTTACACCATAGGTTGGGAAAACATCTGTTGACTTTTGGAAAACTTTGATTTATTATTTACATCAATACGTTAGATGTCCAATCCGGTTTACTCCTTCCTCTGGAGGGAATAGAATGCGGGCACACCTCAAATTCCTCAATTATGGCCTCCCCCCGGCTGCCGCCGGCTGGGAGGTGAACCCATTCCTTTCTAAAGCCTTTTAATACCAAACCCCTTGTGAGGTGGGGACGGAAAGCCACAGGTCCCTCTTTCGGCTGTTGCACCTGGGTGTTTTCGCTCCCCGGATTTCGGGTATTCCAGACCGCCGAGCCGCCGATGGTGACGTCAGAAGGGATGCTCGGATTTTTGCCTGAACCCCATTTCAGCATTGCTTCCATTCCATGAAATGGGGGAACCTATGGATCAAGAGATGTAAAGCCGTCCATGCATTCGATCGGCTTTATCAATAAGGAGGCGATCATGAGAAAAGAAATTATGAACTACGAAGTGGTTCTGAAAATTACAAAAGCGATCGCCCACTCCAGGGACCCCGAAGAGGTTTCTCTGCTCATTGTGGAAAGCGTGAAGAGCGCTTTGGAGGCCAAGGGATGCGCCCTGCTTCTTTTCAATCGAAAGACCAATGAGCTCGAACTGGTCGCATCGCACGGCTTGAGTGATGAATACGTGAACAAGGGTCCCCTCAGCGCCATCCACTCGATTGCGGATTCCCTGAAGGACGGCCCTGTGGCCATTTCAGATGTCACGGACGATCCTCGAATCCAATATCCGGACGAGGCCGGCAAAGAGGGCATCGCCTCGATTCTCTCCGTGCCTATCATCGTTCAGGAAAAACCCCTGGGTGCATTAAGGGTGTACTCTGCAGAACAGTGGGACGTGTCGCTGGAGGAAGTGAACCTTGTCCAGGGGATTGCTCAAATTGCCGGGATGGCCCTGGAGATGGCTCGGCTGTACAAAGGGCTGAAGGACAGCATCGAATTGCTCAAGGCGATCAGGGATCCGAGGACCCTGAAAACAAAAAAGTGGACGCCCTATGAGGGAGTCCCGAAGAGTGAGGGAAGGGTTGCCCCCATATCCCAAGTGAGGCCTTGATCCTCATTTTGCATCTGTACGTCTCACAGAATCCCCGGCATGACGGCCGAAGGGATAAACCATGAGATCGTTCAGGTTTCCTTTCGAGTGGGGGATGAACTCAGAGGACACGCGGATCCACGCAGCCGTGGACCGGAATCCAAAGACCGGCCGCTGGCTTTTTTTCCACGTCGGCCTAGCTGCGAGGCCCCTGTTTCTTCACGGCCTCCGCCTCCCTGGCCAGCTCTTCCAGGAGGTCGCTCAGCGACCAGTCCTCGGAGGTTGGGGTCAGGGTGGCCCACAGCTGCTTGGCGAGCCCGGCCCGGCGGTAGGCCCCCATGAGGGTGTGAAGCTCTTTTTGCGTAAACACAAAGAGGGGTGCGTGCTCCTCGGGCGGGTAACCGCACGCCACGAGCCCGCGCGTTCCGTACATTCGATCGTCCGTGGCCTTCACCTTGCTGAACGTCCCCTGGCTCATTTTTCGTCCTCCCCGCATCGCTCCCACACCTTGTCCATCCAGGCCTCGATCTGGTCCCGGTACGCCTCCGGTTTTGTCTCCATGCCGCAGGACCTGCAGGCCACACGGGCACTGCATCACCGTCCCGTGAGCTCGGCTTGCCCGCCGCAAAAGATGCAGACCAGATCCTCCATGCGCCGCTTCTCCTTCCTTGAAGTCGTTTGGGTTTCTTGGCAGGCATGCTACCACCCGGCGCAGGAGGACGCAATGCATAGGGCAAAAGAGCCCCTTGGATGGCCAGGGGCCGGATATGCCCTTACATTCCGACGGGTTTCACGAGCAGAGAAGGATGCACGCGGTGGAGCTCATGGTCCCAGGGCGTCCTGGTGCTTGCGAAACAGACCGCGAAACTGGTGATAGGTCAAGCCCAGCGAGCGGGCCGCCCTTTTCTGGTTGTACCTCTCCTGGTCCAGGGCGCGGCGAAGCCGTCGAATTTCCAACGACAAAACCGCATCCCGAAGGGGCAGTGTCCACAAGTCCTCCAGCCCGTCTTTTGCGGAGGGCGGCTTCGGGGTTGTCTTGGTCTTTCTGTGACCTGCAGGCGGGAACGGATCGAACACCACCTCGGTGATTTTCGGAGTGTGGGCACGATACACGGCACGCTCGACCACGTTTTTGAGCTCGCGGATGTTCCCGGGCCAGTCATGCCTCTTCAGGGATTCCATGGCCTCTGCGGAAAACACCGGCACCTCGTCCCTGCCCAGCTCATAGGCCATACGGGCTGCAAAATGCTCCGCCAGAAGCGCAACATCCCCGCGGCGTTCCCTGAGGGAAGGGAGCACGAGCACCTCGAAAGAAAGGCGGTCCAGGAGATCCCGCTTGAATGTCCCCTCCTCTGCCAACGAAGGGAGATCGGCGTTGGTGGCCCCGATGATCCGCACGTCCGTTTCCACCGCCAGGGCGCTTCCCACACGTTCGAACACGCCATACTCCACCACCCGCAGGATTTTTTCCTGCACTTCCATGGGTATGGAACCGATCTCATCCAGAAACAGGGTCCCTTCATCCGCCGCCTCGAAACGCCCGGTCCGCCGGTGCTCCGCCCCTGTAAACGCGCCCTTTTCATAGCCGAAGAGCTCGGACTCGATCAGGGAAGGGCTCAGGGCCGAGCAGTTCAGGGCCACGAAGGGACCCTTCCACCGGCCGGAGAGATAGTGAAGCCTGGATGCGGCCAATTCCTTGCCCGTACCCCGCTCGCCCACGACAAGCACCGGTCGCTCGATGGGGGCCACCCGGGAGAGGTGTTCCCTGAAAGTGAGAAAGGCATCGGACTGCCCCAAGGCTTCGGGAAGCCTGACAGGGCTCCTGTTCGTGGGGACCTCTTGGCTGGAGAATGAATGGCTCATTTAACCTGTATTTATCCTTTTTGACCGAATAATGGGTTCCTGACAGGGCTCCTGTTCGTGGGGACCTCTTGGCTGGAGAATGAATGGCTCATTTAACCTGTATTTATCCTTTTTGACCGAATAATGGGTTTTAATACCACATACGCTTCCACTTGTCAATGCTTCAAACCATGGGAATCAGGGGGGTTTTCTTGTTTTTAGAAAGATTGGCACGGCTGATGCGTAAGGCTTATTCCGTACGGCATCGAGGACAACTGCAAGAACCAGATCGGAACACACGAGCCAAATGATCAAAGGGAGGTTCAACATGGGCGTTTTCACTAGATTCCGCGACATTGTCAGTGCCAACATCAACTCCATGCTCGACCGGGCCGAAGATCCGGAGAAGCTGATCCGCCTCATGATTCGAGAGATGGAGGACACCCTGGTGGAGCTCAAGGCGAGCTGCGCAGGCGCCATGGCCGAGACCCGCAAGGTCGAGCGCCGGCTCATTGAGGCGCGAGACCGCGAGCGGCAATGGGAGGATCGGGCCGCTCTGGCGGTAAAAAAAGGTCGCGACGACCTCGCTCGGGAGGCGCTCGCTGAGAAACGCCGTTACGCCGAACAGGCGGAGTCCCTGGAAAAGGATCAGACGCAATGCTCTGAGCTCACTCAGCAGTACCAGGACGACATCGGCCAACTGGAGCAGCGCCTGAACGCCGCCAGAGAAAAGCAGCGCATGCTGGTCCAGCGACACGTTCACGCCAACCGAAAAAGGCAGGCCGAGCAGGAAATCCGCCGAATGGACAGCTCGGATGCGGTGCGTCGCTTCGAGGCCTTTGAGCAGCGGATCGACCGAATGGAGGCAGAGGCCGATCTGGTGAACGCCGGTGGACGCGGATCCCTGGAGCAGGCCTTCAACGAGCTCTCGGTGGACAAGGACATCGAACGGGAACTCCATGCCCTGAAGTCCTCCATTTCCAGGAACGAGGGGTCGGAGCCGGGTACGCCTTGACGCTTGCGCAGCGGTTGAACACAACCGTTTGGTCTTCCTGCAGACACGGGCAAAGTGGTATAAGAAGGGGTGACCCTATTGAAATGGAAATCCGCGGAGATCGAACATGCACACCATCCTGATCCTTTCCGTCATCTTCGGCGGGACCATACTTGCCCTCGCCATAGTGGGAAGCACCATTCTCATAGCCATCAAGATTCTAAAAGGCGGGATCTCTTCCAAGGGGCGACAGTCACAGGCCGAGGAGGCCCGGGTGATCCAGGAGATCTACGAGGGCCTGGGCCGGCTGGAATCCCGGGTGGAGGCCCTGGAAACACTCCTCATGGAACGATACAGAAAGGGAAAACCATCATGAAACCAATGGACCGTCTATTTCGCGCCGGCCTTTACCGTTCCAGGCGCGGCGTGATACTGGGAGTTTGCCGCGGCATAGCCGAAGCGCTTGACATTTCCGTCTTCTGGACACGCGCGGTCGTGGTGATCGCCCTGCTGATCAGCGGCTTCTGGCCGGTTACGGGGCTCTATTTTCTGGCAGCCCTCCTCATGAAGCCGGAGCCGGTGGTCCCCATCGAGAACGAAGCCCACCAGGAGTTCTACGACAGCTATGTTCATTCGAGGCATGGTGCGGTGGAGCGGCTGAAACGGAGATACGAACGACTGGATCACAGGATTCGCCGCATGGAGGATGCCGTGACCGCTCGGGAGTTCGACTGGGACCGGCGCATGAATACGCATACGTGACTTTGATGAAAGAGCCGTGAGCACTCGGCACGGATTCGGGGTTGACAAAAAGGGGAGGGATCGGT
>CAZQCK010000184.1:0-4822 GCA_964591925.1 uncultured Desulfobacterales bacterium | reverse complement strand
CCATGCAATAGGGCTGTCAAGAAAAAAATATCAGGTCATGCGGAATACGCTATACCCCGAATCCGTGTAATCACCACAGGTGTACCCTTTTCTATATATTCGTTATCTGTGATCACGTCAAATATTTCACCTTTTATTTCCGCTTTGCCGGAAGGCCGAAGATAGGTCATCGCCACACCTGTAACTCCGGCGTTTGCCCGCCTGGTCTCCTCGGAGTCCGCATGAGCGTCCTTGAGATCCGAAACCAGAAACGGGCCTGCAGTTTGCGTCGAAAGCCGCGGCAGTATAAAACGAACAACAAGCAGCCCCCCCAAAAAAGCCAGGATGAAGGATCCCAGCACTCTGATGACATTATTTATCAGTATATTCATCTGCCAAGGAAAATCCGGGTCGGGAACGACAAAATCCTGCAGTGCCAGGATAAACCCGACGGTGATGATTGCGACCCCGGTCAGCCCGGCTATTCCGAAACCTGGCAGAACAAAGATCTCCACACCCATAAGCACCAGACCCAAAAGAATGATCAAAAACTCCGTATGATCGGCAAGCCCCACAGTGTACTGGCCGAAAAAAACGATCAACAGCAGAATCACACCGATGGCTCCCGGAAAGCCGAATCCGGGCGCCTGCATTTCGACATAAAGCGCCCCCAGGCCGAGCATGAGCAGAATCGGTGCGATTGAGCCCAAGTATCGGGCCATGTTTTCCGACCAACTCGGCGAAAAGCGGACAAGCGAATCATCTTTGTATCCCATGGCGCTTAACATGGCGGGAATGCTGTCGACTGTCATCTTCGAAAACCCGTATTCTTTAGCCTCCCTGTCATGCATGGTCAAGAGCTGCCCTTCGCGCACTATGGTTCTTCTGGATTCAATGTTCCGCAATTGTTCTTCCGTCAAATCCCGGTACGCCGAATCCGTCATATAAACGACATCACCTCGCCTCATAATGACTTCATAGACAATCATTTCCGGGGTCACCATGGCTTCGGTAAAAGCAGCCGAGTAATTGTTTCTTGCTGCCAATGCACGAAATTTGGCACGGATCGGCGACTGAAATTTTTCCCCCATCATCCGGGGGCCTTCAGGCCCCACGGTGATCGGGGCGGTATCGCCTATGGTGGATCCCGGCGCCATTGCCAGCCCGCTTGAAGCCAGCGCGATCAATGCCCCAGCTGAAATGGCCTTTTCCGGCACAAAGGATACCGTCTTTTCTGCGGGGAAGCCAAGGAGGGTATCGACGATTTCCATGGCGGAATCCACACGCCCCCCGTAAGTGTCTACTTCCACCACGACAAGTTCGTAGGATTTATTCGAAATCTCACGGTACGCACGCTTGATATAGGCGGAAAGGCCGGGGTCCACATCCCCGGAAACCTCGATAATATATGTAGCACGGCCGTTCTCCCCGGCCTGGAAAGAAGCGGGAAGCAGCAGAACGGCCGCAATGAACAGCCAGGCAAGAAAACGAAAATGAAATGTCGGGCAAGGCATCTTTTTTTCCGTATAGGGTTGGAAAAGCAAGGAAATTACTATGAAGAATAATCAATTATAACTGCGGAGGTTGTGTTGTGTCAAGGCGAAAGCCCGGCACGCCCTGATGTGTGCCGAGCTTGAAGGCGATGAATGACAGCGTATATCACTGGTTTCCATTCCCGCATGCATTATTCTGACCCCAACGATGAGATCGGTTATACCGGAGATGTGATCAATGAGATGACCGTTGGGCTTAAGGAAAGGGACTTCATAAAGGAGACATTCGGGAAGTATGTGACCGCGGAGATCCGCGACGAAATCCTTTCAGGCAATGTGTCCCTTGATGGCGAACGCAAGGAGGTGACGGTGCTCTTTGCGGATTTGCGGAATTTTACGCCCATGGTGGCGGCAACGCCGCCCAAAGAAATGGTCAGGATGCTGAATGACTACTTTACGGAGATGGAAAAGGCCATCCACGCCCATGACGGGCTGATTCTCCAGTTCATCGGCGATGAGATTGAAGCCGTGTTCGGGGCACCCCTCTATCGCAGTGACCACCCAGCTCAGGCCGCACGGGCGGCACTAACTATGACTGTCCGGCTGACGGACTTAAACAGACGCCTGGTTCAGGAGGGGAGTCCGACCCTCAGGCACGGGATCGGCATTCATACCGGAGAAGTGCTGGCCGCCAATATCGGTAGCCCCGAGCGGCTCTCCTATGCACTGGTGGGAGATACGGTGAACCTTGCGTCCCGGCTTCAGGGTCTCACCAAACAATTTGAAACAGATATCATCATCAGCGAACAGACACGGGCTCACCTGGACGACACCTTCTCAATTCAGGAACTGCCCCGCACTGAAGTCAAAGGGGTCGCCGAACCTGTGAGAGTGTATGCCCTACGTACCCTGTAAGAGGAAGACCAAGTTCATTCCGGCGGGGCTTATGGGTGCTGTGCCCGTCAAAGACTGATGCGGGGTTGAAAGCAACGGCACCTGTGTTACACTATCAGATGTCTTTAGGTGTACCCCCCTGCACTGCATCAATAACGGGCGGGTTTAATTCAAAGGAGGGCAGGAAATATGGAAGAGAGATGGAGTGCACTGCCGCGGTTCCTCGAGATTCTGGGTTATGATGAAGAGCCCATGGGCATTTTTTACACGGATGAAAAGCCGGCGGAAGGTTTCACCCCCGCGCCGCTTGATCTTCCCACCAAGGAGAAGGAGCAGAAAGGGCAGATTGACTGGCAGGCCGTTTTCGGCGATTTTTCCTGCGTGATAGGTCACATCTGGCGGGCGAGGAAAAAGAAGGTGCCGGCCTATTTTGACTCGAATCACTTCGGGTGCCCGGGCGGGGCCTTTTTTCTGGGTTTCATGAAGCCGCAGACCGAGACCATCATCCACTATGTGTCCACCGGGTTTCCGGGACAGATGGAGGGGGAGTTCTACTGTGATTCCCCGGATGTCTTAAGAGGCATATTCGATTACATAGACCCGCCGTCCGCCTCTGGAAAATTCTGCGTTGTTAAACCGTTGAGCCTATTCGAAGGAAGCGAGACCCCTGAGTTGGCGGCCTTTTTTGCCCGGCCCGAAACCATGTGCGGCCTGCATCAGCTGGCCGCCTTTGTCGGTCACGACACTGAAGTGACGGCCTCGCCCTGGGGAGCCGCATGCACCAATCTGATCACGTGGCCCCGGAAATACCTGGCCCAGGGAAAACAAAGGGCCGTGATCGGGGGCTGGGATCCCTCGGCCCGCAAGTTCTTCAAGACCGATGAGCTTTCCATGACCGTTCCATACGAGATGTTCACCCAAATGCTGGAGCGTTTTGAGGAGTCTTTCCTCACGACCAAGACCTGGTCCATTGTTCGAAAGAAGATCGCCCGAAGCCGCAGGACCTGGGGGGAAGAGAGCTGAAAAGGCGCCATATGACCGGCCGTTGACATGAGTGCCGGCTTCCGGGAGATGATTTCATGTATGAGCAAGGTGTGATCAGGCCGCCGAGCGAGGCCGGGAGCCTCCTCGTGCGGGTCACCAGGAACTGTCCCTGGAACCGGTGTCTCTTCTGCCCGGCCTACAAGGGCGTGAACTTCTCGAAGCGCAGCGCGGAGGAGGTCAAGGCTGACATCGATGCCATGGCCGGGGAGCGTGGGGGCCGCGCGCAGGGGGTCAAAACCGCGTTTCTCCAGGACGCCGACAGCCTGATCCTGAAGACGGAGCGGGTCCTCGAGATCCTGCGGCACATCAAGCTCAGATTTCCCGCCCTCGAGCGGGTCACGACCTACGCACGAGCGACCACCCTGAAGCGCAAGAGCGTCGAGGAGTTCGTCCAGCTGAGGGAAGCGGGGCTCACCAGGATTCACACAGGCCTGGAGAGCGGTTCCGAGAACGTGCTCGAGATGATCAGGAAGGGGATCACGCCCGAGGACATCGTCGAAGGGGGCCGGAAGGTGATGTCGGCCGGCATCTCGCTCTCCGAGTACATCATGCCCGGCGTCGGCGGCCGCGGCCTGAGCGAGGAACACGCCCGGGAGACCGCGCGCCTCCTCAACCGGGTCGAACCGGATTTCATCCGGGTCCGCACCTTTGCGCTCCACCCCCGGTCTCCCATGAAGGAGATGGTGGACAAAGGCACGTTCGTGCCCATGAGCGACGAGGAGATCGTGGCAGAGATCCGGCTCCTCGTCGCAAGCCTGGACGAGATCCACAGCTACTTCTCCTGCGGGGACTACAGCCCCAACCTCCTCATGAAGGTTAACGGGTACCTGGACGAGAGCAAGGACGAGATGCTCGCCGAGCTCGACCGGTTTCTCGCCCTCACCCCCGAGCAGAAAAAAGTCTACTCCCTTATCCGGCGGACCAGCTCCTTGAACTATCCCGTTGAGACGGTCCAGGACGAGAAGGTCATGAAAGAAGTCCTGCCCGAAATCCAAAAGCTGGAACAGGGCCACCCGGGCGGGTTCGACCGCTACATCGAGAGGCTCATGTCCTGCATGATCCCTCAGCCTCGAACGCACGAGGCATGGAGCTGATTCCCGTCAGGAAGGGCCGCCGACGATCATCAAAACGCTGAAAATGCCTGGATGGCAAGAAGTGGCTAAGTCCGGTAGCCACCTTCAATTCAGGCACACCCAACGAAAGGCGCGCGTCACGGTCCCGCATCCAAAGAAGGATCTGCGTGGTTCATAGCTCGAATAATCCCGGCGCTGACCAGTGGAACAGAAGCTCGTTGCGCCGAAGAGGCAGTAAGCGAGTGACAACTGAAGACGAGTGCTTGGCTCTGCCGCGCTTGCGCCCCTCGGGAAACCAGGGTTATCTATGAATCCAGGAATGGAAAGCGCACGAAGACC
>CAZQCK010000183.1:0-4876 GCA_964591925.1 uncultured Desulfobacterales bacterium | reverse complement strand
CCTTTCTCTTTGATCAGGGACACAGCCTGTGGTTCTCCGGGATCTCGCTCACCGTTTACGAGGCTGCAGGCGTGGCCGGGGTGTTCCTGTCGGGGACGCTCAGCGACCGGGTGGGAAGAAGAAAGGTGTTGCTGGTCGCCACCGTGCTCTCGCCGGTCATGCTGTTCTCCATGCTCTTCTCAGAGGGGGTCTTGCTTTTCGTCGTGCTGCTGCTGCTCGGGTTTACCACCCTTGCAACCGGGCCGGTACTCATGGCTGTGATGATGGAAAACGCCGGGGCTAACCGGGCTGCAGCCAACGGGACCTATATGGCCATCAGTTTTGCCATACGGGCGAGCGTGATCCTGGTGATCGGGGCGGTGAGCGATCTCTACGGCATGCGATGGGCCTTCCTGATGTGCGCGGGTGTGGCCTGCCTGGGTGTTCCCTTCATTGCCCTGCTGCCCCGGTCGAACTCCTCCTGATTCGTGCGAGGACGTCGAGGAGAACCACGGCCCAACCGGTGCCGATCGGCGTTCGTTTTGCCTGCCGGAGCTTCATGGATCAGGTCCCCTGCCCGCAGAACCGGTCCCAGCCCATGAGATCAGCGGCACCGGCAATGGTGCTGCCGTAGAAAAGCACGGGTTTGTCTCCCAGGAACTCGCCGATGGTGTCGTTCACCAGGGTGGTGCCGGTCACCAAGAGGAGACCGGCCCATGCGATCACGTCTTCCCGGGTGTCCGCCCCCTCGATAAGGACGCCTCGTTTTTTTGTTCCCACATTGTCCGGGTCCAGATCCAGCACGCGCAGGGGAAAGGCCGCGGCCAGGGCCTCAACCATGGCGGGCTGAAGACCCACCTGGCCGATTCGTACCATGCCGTAGCGATCCTGAATGTGCTGTGCGAGTCCGGCCGCACACAGGCCCGGGCCCTGGTCGCGGCAGTGGATGGTGCGGTCGGTGCGGCCCAGGGAGCGGAGGGCCGCATTGAGGGTGGCCGTGAACACGGCGCGGCGGAAGTTGTTTTCAAGGCCCATGTCCAGGATTTCACCTAAGACGCCCTCGAAGTCGCCATACTGGTCGGTGTAAGCCTGACCCAGAGCGCCGTCCAGCTCGGCCTGCATGAGCCTTTCCTTGCCCCTTTGCAGGGGAAAGTCGTCCCCCTCGGGGTTTCCAATGGCCTCTTCCGTGCTGAGCACGCGGGCCTCCACGCGGACTCTTCGGTCCATGAGCCCCTCGGCCTCGAAAATGGGGCGGGCCTTCTGTTTGATCGGGTCAAAGATACTCGTCATCGCCGATTCATCTCCTCTACAAAGGGTTGGGCCTCCTGAACAAGCCAGTTCCGCCAGGCCTCGGCGGTCGCCCGCTTGAATCCGGCGGACAAACGGCGGTAAGGGTCCTTCTCCTGCTCGAGCCGGTCCTTCATGCGGGCCAGGGTCTGCTGGAGTATTCGGTCCTGATCCCGGATCAGACGGATACCGTCGAGCCCCAGCTTTCGTACGAAGAACAGCTTGGCCAGGAACTCCACCCGCAGGTCGCGCACGTGTTCGGTCGGTGTGGATACCCAGGCCAGGAATGTGTCGCGGCCCTGTGCTGTCAGCTCGAACACCCGCCTGGAGGGTCGGGAATCCTGAGCCTCCAGGCCGGACCGGAGATCCCCGCGCTCTTCCAGCCGCTTGAGCTGGGCGTAGAGCTGGCTGGTGGGGATGTGCCAGGTGGCGCCCAGACCTTTCCTGAGAAAGGCCCGGATCTCGTAGCCGTGCCGGGGGACGGTCATCAAAGCCCCGAGCAGGGCGTACTCGGAAGCGGGCTGGGTCTTCATAAAAGATCCTCGATACTAAAAATTCCAGGATTTAATATTCCTGAATGGAATAATATGTCAAGGGACGATTGCTGTTGCAGTGTCTGTGTCAGTGTCGGTGAAAACCGCCTCTTCGGCGTGTCCGGCATCAAGCCGATTGGGGACTTTGACAAGGAGGTGCTGCTAAATCCGGCCGCCTTCCTGGAGAGCCGCTCAGAGCAGCCCATAGCCCGGGGGTCGGAAATTGTTCGTGCGGTTTTCTCCCTTCATGGTAGAAAGGAGTCGAGGGACAGGCTTCCACATGCTTCTACATGCCGGTTCCCTGGGCACCCAAGAAGAGAGGAGCACCGAATGGTGACCAATGACACACTCACGGCCGTGGAAGGGGTGGCTGTAGGACATTTCACGGATCCCGTGCACCTCACCGGCTGCACCGTAATCCGGTTTCCGCGGGAGGGGGCCGTGGCCGGCGTGGACGTGCGTGGATCCGCCCCCGGCACTCGGGAGACCGACTCGCTGAATCCCCTCAACATCGTGGAGCGGATCCACGCCCTGGTGCTAACCGGAGGGAGCGCGTTCGGCCTGGACGCGGCGGGCGGGGTGGTCCAGTGCTTGGAGGAGGAAGGGATCGGGCTGGATACGGGCGGCGGCATTCTGGTCCCTATAGTGCCGGCCGCGGTCCTCTATGACCTCAGTGCAGGCAGCCCGCACGTCCGCCCTGGGCGGGACCAGGGCTACGCGGCCTGCAAGATCGCCAAGAGCGACCCGGTGTCCCAGGGCAATGTGGGGGCGGGGACCGGGGCCACGGTCGGCAAGGTCACGGGTATGGAGCGTGCCATGAAAGGCGGGCTGGGCTCCTCGGCCAGGGAACTCGCCGGCGGGGCAGTAGTGGCGGCGCTTGTTGCAGTCAATGGGGTGGGAGATGTGGTGGATCCTCGAAGCGGGGCCATCCTGGCCGGTACGAGGGGCGAGCGCAAGGGCGAGTTCCTGGACTCCACACACATGCTGATGGAGCAGTCCGAGCTGACCCTGTTTGCAGGGACGAGTACGACCCTGGCCGTGGTGGTGGTCAACTCTCCTTTCAACAAGACTCAGCTCACCAAGATCGCCCGAATGGCACACGACGGCATGGCCCGGGCCATTCGACCGGTTCACACCATGTTCGACGGAGACACCGTGTTCGCCTTGTCCGTGCCCCGGGAAGAACCCGCGCCGTCCCTGGATGTCACCGTGGCCGGGACCGCGGCGGCCGAGCTCCTTTCCGAGGCCGTGGTAAGCGGCGTGACCTCGGCCGAGAGCCTGGGCGGGTTTCCCTGCCGGACCGAGTGGCAGGCATAGCATCAAGAATGGGACGAGTGCAGCTTCCGCTGAAGGAAATGGCGGCCTTGATGGTGACGGATTTGTGGAGGAGCGGTATGACGGAAGTACGAGTGCATGATGAGGTGTTCAAGATGTTTCCGAGCTTTCGCCGGGGAATCGTGGTGGCCTGGGGCCTGAAGAACCAGGGGGCCTCCCCGGACCTGGAGCACCTGCTCCATGAGGCCCTGGACCGGGCGGCGGAGAGCCCGGTGGATCTCAAGGCGGATCCGCGAACGGCGGTATGGAACGAGGCCTACCGCAAGCTGGGGTGTAATCCCAATAAGTTCCCTCCGGCCCACCTCGCCCTGCTCAAGCGCGTTCAGAAGCCCGGCGCCCGCATTCCCTTCATCAACCGGGCGGTGGCCGTGATGAACGACAACTCCATTCGGGGGGTGCTTCCGGTGGGCGGGGACGACGTGGACCGGGCCGGCGGGACCCTGGAGCTCCGCCCGGCCGAGGGCGATGAACGGTTTACCCCCCTGAACGACCCGGACAGGACAGAGTCGCCCGAGCCGGGCGAGATGATCTACGTGGTGGCGGAGACAGGAGAGGTGATGTGCCGCCGCTGGAACTGGCGAAACGGCTTCAGGACCCGCATCACCGAGGAGACCCGGGCCCTGGTCATGAACATAGACGGGCTGGGCGAGGGCAGCGAGTCCCACGCCCTCGAGGTCCGTGACCGCGTGGCCGGCATGCTGGAGCGGTTCTGTGAAGCCCGGACCGTGGCGGCGCTCCTCTCTCCATCCAGCCCTTTCTATCGGTTCGACCTTTGAGCGGAAGGCGACGCCGTGACGAGCCTCCGTCCCGCCCATTCTCGCCGCCGTGGTCTACGAGAGGCCCCGGGGCCTGACCCGGGATACCGCCGAGCGGTTGAGCCGGCCGCCCGCTTTAGGGGGCGGCCAAGTCCCCATAAACATCAATGCCGTCGACGGAAGATCCGAATCCATCATTCATGACGATTCCTGAGAGGAGGAGCATATTATGACTTCGAAACAGTGGCCTCAACCACCGGCCATGCAGATCGACACCGACGCCGTCTACCGCGCGACCATGGAGACCAATAAGGGGACCATCGAGCTTGAACTCTACCCCGAGCACGCGCCAAAGACAGTAAACAACTTCGTGTTTCTGGCCGAAGAGGGTTTCTACGACGGCGTGGTGTTTCATAGGGTCATTCCGGACTTTGTGATCCAGGGAGGAGACCCTACTGGAACGGGCACTGGCGGCCCGGGATACCAGTTCGAGGACGAGACCAGCGGGAACCCTTTGAAGCACGAGACCGGGGCCATCTCCATGGCCAACGCGGGGCCCGACACCAACGGGAGCCAGTTCTTCATCACCCATTCGCCCCAGCCCCACCTCGACGCAAGGCACACGGTGTTCGGCAAGGTGGTGAAGGGGCAGGAGGTGGTGGATGCGATTCAGCAGGGCGACCGCATGAAGCAGGTCACCGTCCAGAAGAGCTGAACGGGTTCGACAGGGCCGGGATCGTTTCTTTTGAGAAAGCGTGTGCCATACCCGGGGCCTTGGTCCCGGCCTGACTGCACCTGTCCTGGAAGACGTGTGGCAAAACGCCCTGGTGGAGCACATCGCTGATCTCGCAGAGCGCCTCCTTGACGGTCGTGTAGTTCATGGCGAGCCCGATGAACTCCGCGGGCAACACCAGAAATTTCAGATCATTGTCGGCCACCTCCCATATCCGGTCTTGGTAGAGCCGCAGGGTCCCGAGCACGCTCCCG
>CAZQCK010000182.1:0-4926 GCA_964591925.1 uncultured Desulfobacterales bacterium | reverse complement strand
AGAGGATTACGGCCGTCAGGGACGGCCACATGAAGGCTAGAAGCCCCACCGCAATCCCGAACAGCCCCTCCAGGAGGAGCAACCACCAGGATTTGCGGGCGCGGTGCCTGAAGGCCGCCGCCAGGGCCAGGATCCCTTCGAGAAGCACATAGATCCCGAAGAGAATCACAAGCACTCCGAGTGTCAGCCCGGGCCAGATAAGGGCCATGAAGCCGAAGGCCATAGCCAGAATATCCCGCAGGACATACAGGTGCCAGTTTTCCGTGATCAGCAGGAACATGGTTGCCCTCCCAAACTTTGGTGCTTTTTAAAATTTTTCGAATCGCCCCATCAACTCCGCCTGATCCATGATGTGCCCTTTCATGGCCACTTACATATTTTTATCCACAATGCAGTTTGTCTCCAAAAGGACTATGCCGTTGACCTTGACATCGATGATCGAGTGTTCTTTGCCCATCTTTTGCCTTCTTTCTTGGATGAAAGCCGAACATCTCTCTCGCAATCTTCTTTATTAGGATACATGGGGCTTCATAGGGATTCCATAAGGCCGATCCTGTATTTCGGCTCCAAAGGCTCGATATGCGGGGCGCCCTGCATGAACTGTGGCAACCGAAAACCACCGAACAAAAGCATGAAAAAGGGCTATATTTACTTGATGTGCAGCGAGAAAACATAGGTTTGCCCAGCTTGGAATAGATTACATATGAACTGGCTTTTTTGCGGCAAGTTAGGCGTCTTAGGCGGTGGGTGGCTTTCAACCGTGCGGACATTTCAAGCAGCAGTCGGCTTTCACGGATGATTTGGACAAACGTATAACGATGTCTTCCCCTTTCATACCGGTTCGGCCCCTATCGGTCGGGTCGAAGAGGGGGGAGCGTCAGTTGGGGGCAGGCCAAGGCCATAAACTCAGGGTCTTTATGGACAAGGGTTGCACCTTCCTGAAGGGCGGATGCACCGATCCAGGCATCTGCAAGAGAGAGACGGTGGGTGGCCTTCAACCGTGCGGACATTTCAAGCAGCAGTCGGCTTTCATGGATGATTTGCATGGGAAGTGACCGGCATTGCTCGTATGCCAAACGACCGGCTGTTTCGTTTTCATCTTTCCAGACTCGATACAGTATCTCCATAAGAGAAATGAAACAGATAAAACAGAGGCTTTCCCCCTGTCGTGATCGTTGCAACAGTTCTGCGACCGCATCCGCACCGGCTTCATCATCCCTCAATGTCAGCAGGGCGGAAGTATCCATGATATAGCGATTCATTCCAGCTCCCGGTCCTTGGCCCGCTCCTCGAGAAGTCGTTTGACTGTTCCCCCCTTTCCTTTGCCACGGAAAGCGTCAATGGGATCTTCCCGGACCGGAACGACCCTGAGTGTATCATTCTCCACGATCCATTCAAGGCGATCGGAGGGTGTCAGGTTGAAACGCCGTCTTATTTCGGCGGGGATGACCGTTTGTCCTCTTGCTGTAATAGTGCTTCGCATGATCCTCTTCCGTCTGAATTACCTATTTAAAAAAATGTTAATTCAAGCCTGGAAATATGTCAAGGGATCTTGCGATCGATCACCAAAAAACCTTGATATTCTCGTTCAAAGGATTAAGCTGAATGATTTTTCGCATCACGGTTCTTAAACGAGAACGAAAGGGAGCCCAAGTCTGATGACAGTTGAACGTATTCCCCCGCAAATCCGCAATGTCGCCATCATCGCCCACGTGGATCACGGTAAGACCACCCTGGTGGATGCCATGTTTCAACAGAGCGGTTTGTTCCGAGCCAATCAGAATGTCGAGGAGCGCCTCATGGACACTATGGATCTGGAGCGCGAGCGGGGCATCACCATCGCAGCCAAGAACTGCTCGGTGATGTGGAAGGGGGTACGAATAAACATCATCGATACTCCGGGACACGCAGATTTCGGAGGTGAGGTGGAGCGGGCCCTGTCCATGGCCGACGGCGCTCTCCTTTTGGTGGACGCAGCGGAAGGCCCTCTTCCCCAGACGCGTTTTGTGCTCAAAAAGGCCCTTGACGCGGGACTCACCATAATCGGGGTCATCAACAAGATCGATCGCCGGGACGCACGCCCCGAAGAGGTCCTGGACGAGATCTATGATCTTCTCATCGACCTGGACGCATCCGAGGAGCAGCTCGACTTCCCTGTGCTCTACGCGGTGGGGCGGGACGGGAAGGCCACCCGGGGCCTTAACGAAAGCGGCGACAACCTGCACGTTCTCATGGACACCATCCTCGACTATGTACCCGCACCGTCTCACGCTCCGGAGGCCACATTCCAGATGCTCGTCTCGGACCTCGGGTACTCCGATTACCTGGGCCGGCTGGCCGTGGGAAAGATTTTCAACGGCCGCGCCCGGTCACGGGACTCTCTTGTGTGCATTCCCGAGCAAGGGGCGCCTATGCCCCTGAAGGTGTCTCAGCTTCAGGTGCACGAGGGTGTCGCCCTTCGGGCGGTGGATGAGGTGCAGGCCGGAGATATCGTGGTGCTTGCGGGCATCGAGGACGTGAAAATCGGGGACACCATCTGCCACCGCTCCGCCCCGAACCCTCTTCCCCGAATCCGCGTGGACGAGCCTACGGTGTCCATGAATTTCACGATCAACGACTCACCCCTGGGCGGTCAGGAGGGGAAATACGTTCAATCCAGCCGCATTCGCGAGCGCCTTCTCAAGGAGACCCTCCAAAACGTAGCCATCCAGGTGGAAGAGGTCGACGATCGGGACAGCATGCTGGTCAAGGGGAGGGGGGAGTTTCAACTCTCCATCCTTATCGAAACCATGCGGCGGGAAGGCTACGAGTTCTGCGTGGGGCGTCCCGAGGTGCTCTTCCGGCACGAGAAGGGGAAAAAGCTGGAACCGCTGGAGCGGCTGCTGGTGGATTGTGAGGAACGGTTTCTGGGTGTGGTCACGGAAAAGCTCTCGCTTAGAAAGGCGAAAATGACCCACCTGGTTAACAACGACTCCGGACGCGTGCGCCTGGAGTTTTCCGTGCCCGCCCGCACCCTGATCGGCTACCGCGACGAGTTTCTCACGGACACGCGGGGAACCGGCATCATGCATTCGCTTTTTGACGGTTACGGCGAGTTTCGAGGGCCGTGCCCCAGCCGCTTTACCGGGTCCATAGTGGCGGACCGCAACGGGAAGGCCGTGGCCTATGCCCTGGCCAATCTCGAACCCCGGGGCCGCCTCTTTATCGTACCCGGCGACCCGGTCTATGAGGGCATGATCGTGGGTGAGCACAACCGCGGCCAGGACATCGACGTGAACGCCTGCAAGGAAAAGAAACTGACCAACATGCGGGCTGCGGGAAAAGACGACAACATCCTCCTGTCCCCTATCACCCCTCTTACCCTGGAGCAGGCCATCAGCTTTCTTAGAGAGGACGAGCTCCTGGAGGTCACCCCGCTATCCCTTCGCATGCGCAAGATGGTTCTCTCCTCCCAGAGACGCCACACCCTTCAGGGGGCCCTGCGCAAGGCGGAAGTCCGGGCTGCCTGAACCCCTGTCCTGAAAAGAGAAGCCTTACAGTCGCAACGGTGCCCGCTACGGGGTTCCCTTTGCCTGTGCCCGCATTTGTTTGGCCTTGGCCTGGATAGCACCCAGCTCCTCCACCATGGCTGCCCAGCCATACCAGTAGGCATAGTCGGGATTCACGTGGAAGAAGGCCTGATAGGTTCGCATGCGGTGCTTGAGGTACATTTTCAAAAGGAGTTGATCGATGTAGGAGAGCTGAGCCAGATTCCCGCCGCCGGTGCGCATGAAAAAGAGCAGGTTGGGGTAATTGTAGGGGTAGGCCTCGGGTTTTTGAATAATCCCGTCCCGGTACAGGCCGGCTACGATGTGGATGGCCCTGGCCATGAGACGGTCAGCTTTTCGAATGATCTCGTCTCCCATGTCCAGTTGCAGGCGGGCGTAGGATTCTGAATGGCAGCCGGCGCAGGTCTGAACCATGCGATCCCGCTCGGTTTGCCAGGCCTCTTCGGTCAATCGGGCCAGGTCGAGCTCTTTGACCGCCTCCAGAAGCTCCGTGGGTTCAGCGGTTTCCGGGTGCAACACCCCCAGAGCCTTTAGCAGGGTGATTCGATCCTCCTTCCACTGCTCATCCTCGGGAAGCGGCAGCCGCACGCCCAGAAACCCCCAGGCCGTGTGGTTGTCGTGGCTGCCCTCCGGCATGTGGCAGTGCTGGCAGGACGGAGCGACCGCACCCTCGGGGAGATCCCCCACCTCAGCGCTCTGGTACCGGCTTCCGTGCTTGGAGCTGCTCCACATCTCCCACTGGGGGTGATCAAAGCCCATGTGGCATTGCCGGCAGGCCCTGGGGTTCAGGGCTTCCCTTTTTGAAAAGGCGTGTCGGGTGTGGCATTCGTCGCAGGAGTTGTTTTGATAACGGTACCCCTGCTGCGCAAGTTTCTCCTTGTCTTCTTCCGACTTTACGCCCATGTTGTGGCACCCCCCGCAGCCCCTGCCTCCTTCTATCAGCTCGTCCGGCTCCAGGTGGGTGACGGGCATGGCGTTCATGGAGGCCCAGCCCAGGTTGTGCTTTCCTTTTGTGAACTGCTCGAACTGCTCCTCGTGACATTGTGCGCACAACCGCTCGTCCGGAAGCACTGCGAGCTTTGCGTTTTCCGCTCGGTCGTGCTCGATGCCGTGGCACTCCGCGCACCCGATATCCTCGATTTGGTGCTTGCTGGCCCGCCAGTCGGCCACCTGACCCGGGGAGACGGTCTCATGGCACTGGACGCAGTCGGATTGGGAGGCCGCAAAAGAAGCCTGGGTGGGCACAAGGAGCAAAAGGGCAAAAGACATGGAAACAAGGCCGCCATAGAAACGTTTCATGACTCACCTCCGGGGGGCTTGTTGAAGGGGGGAATACGCTTTAAGGCCAGGATAAAATGTTTTTCGCTTGTTGATCAAG
>CAZQCK010000181.1:0-4985 GCA_964591925.1 uncultured Desulfobacterales bacterium | reverse complement strand
TGAGCATCACCTTTTACATGCATGCGCTTCTTCGAAAAAAACTGCAATTTAAAACCCTTCGGGATTGCCGATTTTACCGAATCTGCGGCGTCATCAGGTGCTTCGCATACCAGAGTATAGCGAAGCACCCTCTTCCTTGCATCTTCGGCAAACTCGACAATCGCTCAATTCAGGTCGTATAAACCGCGCCCCGAGTCTTCATCATAGGGAAAAGCCTTTCCCACCTCAAATATTTTCCACCTTCCTGCGGGACGGTGCCAAGCGCTTTTTTCTCTTTCCACCGGCAATTTGTTCCCCCCTAGCCTTCAGTGCCCGGGCCAATCCCGACTGAAGAGCATATCTCCTTGAAATAGCTATGTCTTTATTCCATGCCTCAGCATTCAAAGCTGGCAGGGCCCTTGCATGATCTCGAGGAAAAGCAGAAAGACCCAGACAAAGGATCAATCCATGGACATTAGGGATATTTCCTCCACCCTTCTTCAACAACCCGAACCCTCCCCCTCCAAGCCGGTGACCACGGCACCGGGGGACGCGAGCTTTCGCTCCCGGCTACTGGGAAGCACCACCGCCCCGGCCGAATCCTCGAAGCCGCTTCCCACCATGCCTCCCTTGGACCGAATCGCCTTTGCCTCCCGGGCCGAGCCCAAGGAGGCCCCAGCGGTGGCAAAAACCACCCAGTCCGCAGCCAAGGCCTACCAGAAACAGACCCCGGCACAAGGCCCGTCCGAGACCCTGAGCGACATGGCCAAGTACAAGGACGACCAGCTTCTGAGCAACCCGGGCGGGGACCACTATGATCTGGAAAAGGGGCGGTATGTGGCCGATCCCGTGGAACAGCAGAGCTTCTGGGGCCGCATCGGCAAGGACATCAAGGACGCCTTCAGCAATGTGAAAAACTTCTTCGGCAACCTGCTCTTCGGCTCCAAAATGCACTACCGGGACGAAAACGGAAAGATCCAGGAGGCCCAACAAAGGGGACTGGTGGGTTCGGTTGTTGATTTCTTCCAGGACCTGGGCAGCGCTCTGAGTTTCGGGGCCTGGCGTCCGGACGGAGAGGACTCACCCCAGGGGTTCGGCGAACGGGTGGGGTTCTTCTTCTCCAAGCTCAAGGAGGCCTTTTTCGGTGACCTGGTCCAGGGCGCAGCCGGAAGTGTGGTGCACATGGCGGAGGATCTGATTTTTGCCGGCTGGAACCTGGCCGAGACCGTGCCGGACGCAACCATCGGCAACTTTGAACCAGGGCGCAAGCTTACCACGGCCGTCTTTGACAACGGCCAGGTGGCCCTCGACTACATCACGGACGTGATTCCAGGTGGAGAGGCCTCCATTAGGGTGCACTCCTCCGACCTGAAGAACCTCAGCGCTCCGATCTGGAACAACCTGAACAGGCCCGAGAGAAACCCCGACGACACTCGATGGAAGTATGTTCGAAACACCCCCTTCAGAAAGGCTATCGAAACCGTGGGATCGGTCCTGTTCGACATCCTGAGCCTCAAGTTCCTGGGGGATCTCCGCGTGTCCGGCGAGAAACGCAACCAGGCGGACTGATAAAACAAAAGCGTTTTCCCTGTACAGCACGCCACACATTCAGGAGGCCGGCAGAAATAAATTGGACAAAATTGCGCTCAGATTTGGGTCATATTTGGATGCGGCGATTGAGCAAAACCGCAGGCGTAGCTGGACTACGTCGAGGATTTTGCGATTGAGCCGCAGCCGAAGATGGCCTGAAGATGAGATGCAAGATGTTCAAGTTATTTTTGCCGGCCTCCTCACCACATCCCGTGCAAGGCTCCCTGGTCCTTACAGGCTCTCCGGCTTCCTTCAACAATCGGCTTCACCCGAGCGTGGTTCCGCTGAGCTACACCCGGCAGGCGAGCCAAAGCGTTCTACCCTTTGGTTCTTGACCTGAATCCGTGACTTCTCCTTGCTGAGAGCTACCCGTTGTCCATCGGAGGTGAAAAAATCGAGTCGATGGTAGAATCAGCGCAGGATTATACGCGACGAAGAGTCGCCGAAGCTCCCCTACAGGCGCGGACGGCCGTGATGCAGGGAGTTCAAGCGCACCCCTCCCTCTGCTTTTCCGATCTCAGCCCCCTCTTTTGCGGCTCAGGTCGCTTGCAGACGGCACAACAGGCCGCTGAAAAACGCATACCAGGACCCTGTGCAGCTGAGCCGAGGTGGGCAAAGATCGGCGCGAAGCCGAAGCGGTTGTTGTAGGTGAACGAGGCGCCCTCCTTCTTGGTATCGGCGTTGTCAAAGATTGCGACATCGACGTCCATCCGCACCAGCACCGGACTGTCTACTGACCTTATTGTGATGTCTTTCTTGTTGACTGCCAACAATATTTTCGGCTAACATGCCCGCCAAAAAGCAAGTTCCTATCACGGTATAACGATTCCTTTCTGAAAAGGCCGATCAGGTGGATACAGATTTCGAAAAGGAAATCGAAAGCATCACAACCCAGGTGGTCCGGAAATACGGACCTGAAAAAATTATCCTTTTCGGAAGCGCGGCCCGTGGCGACATTGGACCTGACAGCGATGCCGATTTTCTCATCATAAAAAGTGGAACACCTTACTATGGTGCAGATAGAATTAGGGAGTTGAGCAGACTCATTGAACGTAATATTCCCGTTGATTTTCTCGTTTACAGGCCTGAGGAATTTGAGGAGCGCCTTGGAATGGGCGACCCATTTCTGAAAGCGATCGTCAAAGAAGGCAAGGTCTTGTATGGTTGATATTAAAATAACACGAGAATGGATTGCCAAAGCCGACGATGATTTTGCGTTTGCGCTGGCAAACCTTGAGGAAGGGACGCCTTTTTTAGCACTCATTTGCTTTCACTTTCATCAGTCCGCAGAAAAATACCTAAAGGCCTACATTGTTGCTCATGATTTAGAGTTCAAGAAGCTCCATGACCTTCCAGCTTTATTGAAGATCTGCATGCGATATAACTCACCCCTTGAGAAATTGAACTCTGATTGTGAGTTTTTAAATGCCTTTTATATTGAAACCCGCTATCCCGTTCATTGGCCTACCCGTTTCACCAAAGAAGAAGCTGCTAAAGCCAAAAGGGCCGCAGAACGTATTCGCCAAGTGATCACAAAGGCTCTCAGCTCTTTGGTGTAATCTGAGCCGCCCATGGAGTGCTCCTCCTGAGGTGAATTCCGGGGATCCTTCTTTCCGTCATATCAGTGTGACAGTGCCGGCTTTTCTCAGAGGAGATTGTCCTCGGGGACGACTTACCGAATCACGGCTTTCGACAGGCTGCAATTTGAAAAGATCAATTCAGGTATCACGTTGACCCCTAACCCTGTTGCCTATACTCAATTCCGAGTCCGCGCACTCGAACCCGAAAACGGACTCCTCGTGCCGGAAGGTGTGAAGGCCCCGGCTCCACATGCACCGACCTCCGGCAAGGGCCGGCTGAACACCTGAAGTCCTGGAGGTGACGATGATGACTTGCCTGTCTCTTCGGTGGAGGTCCCACGCCTGCTTGTTGGGCATCCTGGTTCTGATCCCCCTGCTCTTCTCCTCGTGTCTCAGCCGGGAGAAACGCCTGAACCGGGCCTGGAAGAAGAACCCCTCTTTCCGCATCGCCTACTGGGGCACCGGCTGGAAGGCCCTCCCGCTTGCTCAGAGGAGCAGCGCGGCGCCCGCCGTTCGCGATCTTATCGAAGGTGGACAAAGGCCTTGATTCGAACCGCTTCCGTGTTATCTTTCAAACCAGACGGGAATCGCCCTCCTAAAGAAAGCCGCGAGGGGGGCAACCTGTGATCTCACGGAAGGAACAAGGAATCGCCCATGGTGCCGTCGGTCCACACCTGCCGCTCGATAATGGCCGAGATCGGCATGCCCGAGCACATTCAACGCCACTCCATCATGGTGGAGCAGGCGGCCGTTCTGATCGCTCAGGCCCATATTCGGGCGGGCGCCGATCTATCCCTGGACATAATCCACGCCGGGGCCCTGCTCCATGATATTGCCAAGGCCGAGTGTTTCCAGAGCGGTGAGAATCATGCGGCCAGAGGCAGTGCCATGTGCCTGGAACAGGGGTTTGACGAAATCGCCGGGATCGTGGAGGAGCATGTGAGGCTTCGGGACTTTCACACCAACGGGGGGGTGAGGGCGAAGGAGATTGTCTATTATGCGGACAAACGTGTGAACCATGATAAGATCGTCAGCCTGGATGAAAGGCTGGAAAAGCTCATTTTACGCTATGGTGCGGGCAGGGAGGATCTGCAACAGCGACTCGAAGACAACTTCCATCAATGCCGGGCGGTGGAGCGGAAGCTCTTCCAGGGCCTGGGATTCAACGCCGAGGACCTTTCCCGTCTCCTTGTCGCACAAAAAGACGTCTGAGACTATAAAGGGGGTAAGCTTTTATGAGAAACGTCCTTCGAACTCTGATACCCTTCTTGGCCATGGTTCTGGTTGTTTCTGCAGGTCCCTGGAACTCGAGCGCAGAACCCGGTCCTGCCTCGCACGCCGTGGTGGTTGCAGAGCAAGACTCCGGCAAGGAACCGGACGGCGGTGAGACCAAGACGCTGGAACAGGAGCTTCAAGGGCTGATCGAAGAGCTCAAGGGGCTGGAAAAGGACGTGCGGGAAAAGGTGCAAAAAGACATCTTACCGCGAGTGCGCGAGGAAATCCGCAAGCTCAGGGAAAAACTCCGCGAATCCCAACCGGATGACGAGCCGGCCGAGACCAGGAATATCTGATCGGGAAGGGAAAGGTATGTCCATTCAGATGATTGCGCGGGAACTCTACCGCTTTGAACACGAGGTCTCCGACCTGGAACAGAAGCTGGCCTCATGCCGGGATTCTGAACGGGAAGGCCTCCAAGACCGGCTTCGCAAGGTTCGGGCCGAACGCAACCGCATGCGGGACATCCTGGAGGGGGCCAAGGAGGACCCACCCTGTCGCCGGCCCCGTTAGTGCCTTACTCATGAGATCCTGTCACAAAAAACAAGAAAATTTGAGGAT
>CAZQCK010000180.1:0-4996 GCA_964591925.1 uncultured Desulfobacterales bacterium | reverse complement strand
AGAAGCTCCTCGATGAGCGCATCGATCCGCTCCTGCTTCTCCCGGTCCTCCTGCACGACCACCTTGTTCCGCGTTTCCTCGGCCAGGGCGCTCAGCGCAGGATCCGGCTCTCCAGGTCCCACGGCCTTTCCGAACAGGGCAAGGGCCTCCTTGTAACGCCCCTGCCCTTCCAGCAGCAGGGCCTGGGAGAGGTAGGCGTCCTCCCCTCCCTTTATGCCCGCGGCCTTGCGATAAAGGTCCAGCGCTTCGGTCTTGTCCCCTCGAAGAGAAGCCACACGCCCCAGCCCCATGAGGGACTCGGCCCGAAAGGCTCCGGTCTGCTCCGAGTTCTTTCGGGCCTCTCGAAACAGGGACTCCGCTCGATCCAGGTCTCCGTCCATGATGGCCGTCTTTCCCAGAAGTACATAAGGGAGAGGTCGGTCCGGGGCCTTCTCGAGGAGGTGGTTGCACACCTCGGCCGACTCGGCGTACCGGCCCGCCTGAAAGAGAGCGTGCGCGGACTGCAACTCCTCGTCCACGCCGTTTCCGAACCACGCCAGGTACAGGACCACCAGCACGGCAACCGCCGCCGCCAAGAACCCTGCCACCCACCGCCCTTTTCGCGTCCGGGAGGGGGTCTTTTCACCGAAGGCCACGGTGTCCTTGGGCGCACGGACCTCCATGCCTCCGGCCTCTGCAGCCTTCTCTTCCACGGCCTCCATCGGTTTCGCCCGACCCTCTATCTGATCAAGATAGCTGTACGTCGGATCTCCGTAAAGCAAATAGCTCGCCCAGACGATGGTTTCCTCGCCGTACCGCTCGATCAGATCGAGCCTGGCCTGCCGCACGGCCTCGCCGACCGTCCCTCCGGAGAAGAGGTGGCGGTAAAAGGTCAGGGCATAGGCGCGGCTGGGCTCGTCCAGAATTTCCCAAAACGTCCCCAGGAAGTGCTTGACCCCGGAGAGTATGAACGCATTGGCCAGGCCGTAGATCTCGTGCTGGCAATCCTGGGCGATGGTCCACTCCTCGGTTCGAGCCGACTGGCAGGCGTTGGAAAAAATAAGGGCAGGCATGGAGGAGGTGCCCGTCATCTTGAGGATGTCGTCGGCCCTCAACAATCCATCGGACAGCTTCCAGCCGCTCTCCCGTGGGTTCCCGCTGTGGTACTCGGCGTGTCCCGCATAGTGGATCAGATCGAAGTTGCGCATCTTTTCGTGGATCAGCTGCGGCGTGGCCCCCTCGGAAAGAAAGGAGACATCGATCAGCCCAGCCTCTCGGTCCAGAAAATCCCGGATCTCCGTGCCCTCCTTGTAGGCCCCTTTTAAGTCCCCCTTGGGGTCGGCCAGCACCAGCGCCTTCAGCGGCCGCTCCAGCAGCCGGGATTTCCCGGCGAACACGTTCTGCCGCGTCTTCACGACACGGCCCATGCTGAACCGCTGGCAGAGGTACTCCCGGCCGTCGTGAAGCAGCTCCCAGGGCACCTGGACGAGCTGATCATCGATGTGAAGGATCAGGTGGTCCGACTCACTGTTTCGAACAGTCTCCTTGACATGGGAGGTGAAGAGCTCGTCCCGAAAGACCTGGCCGATGTCCCGCAGCTTCTTGAGCAGGTCCCGGTTCAGTCGGCCCCTTCGATTGGCCTGGTTCAGGGCCTCCACGATCTCCAGGGAGCGCTCCTGGACCTTGCTCATGGACACCGGGAGCTCCTCGTAGTGAACGACCGTGGTGGTCTCCCCGGCCCGCTGCTCATAGGCGCTGATATTGAGCCGATCCTCGTCCCTCGACACCTCCAGCCTAAGGCAGCGAAACGGGGCGCCCGCCCGAGTCCTGGGACCGTCGCTCTCCGCCCGGACCAGCGGCGTCTCGCTGACGACGATCTCCTCGTCCTGCCACACCACGCGATACAGCTCGAGCGGCTTGGCCTTTCCCTTGACCTCCACGCGACCCGCAAAACGGCAGAGCACGTCCTCGCTTCCGCGGATGTCCTCGTAGGTGATCTTGGAGATCAGGATCTGATCCGCGCCCGCTTTGGTCTCGATTCGAGACGCCACATTGACCACATCACCGGCGATGTGGTGCTCGTCGATCAGGATCTTACCGGTGTTGATCCCCATGGACACATGGATTTCATCGGCCGGATCCGCCTCCTCATTGTACTGAAACAAGCCCTCCTGGATCTCCATGGAGGCCTTTACCGCCGACAGGGAGTCGGGAAAGGCCACCATGATCCCGTCGCCCATCTCCGAGAGCAGCTTGCCCTGATGCTTCTCCAGCAGCGGGTACACGATGTGATTGTGCTTCTGGATCCAGGCACGACCGCTCAGATCCCCTCTGGAATCCATGTACTGGGTGTACCCGCACACATCTGAAAACAGGATGGCCAGCCGCTTGCGGAAGTTCTTGTTCAAGACCTCATCGAGCTCTTCTCGTTCGCGCAAGACATCGTCAATGGTCTTGTGCCTGATGGCCAGCTTTTCTTTCTGTGTCTCATCCGTCATGCGATTTCTCCACCAGATCGAAGCGGTACTCTCCAATGAGCTCCCCGTTCTTCTTGAACTGCAAACGGTACTCGGCCAGCGGAACCCGATCGAACCGGCACGTCAACCGGTCCAGCAGGTGGCTGGCGAGCTCCCGCTGATCGCGAAGCAGGGTGACGCGGGTCTTCTCCAAGCTCGCCCCCGGATCTTCCGCTTTGACGGAGATGGACGCTTGCCCGCTCCGGTTTTCGAAGCAGATCTCAAAGGCCCCCTCCTTGAAGGTCTTCTTCACCACCACCACGTCCTCGGACACCGCCCGTTTCTCGCTCCGGACGGGTTGAAGCCCGAGGGACCCCCACGATAGCCCCTGTAACCAGCCGTTGACCTCTTCGGTGATCGCTCCGGTGACCCGTCTCGCAGTGCGTGCAAGGCCCATGGGCTTCCAGGCTTTTCGAACCCGCTCGACGGCCCGCTCCGTCACCTCCGGAGGGGCCGGAGCGAATGCGTTCAGGTTGCCGCCTCGGACCACGCCCCGGGCCATGGACACCGCGGTCAAGCACGCATCGCATCGGTCCATGTGATGCTCCACCCGAGCCCGATCCCGCCCTCGAAGTCTTCCTTCGAGGTAATCCGCGATCTCTTCATCTTGAAGGCATCTCTCAGACATGTCATTCACCTCGACCCTGGCTTTGTCTAGGTATAGACGAAGCCGGCCGCTTTTTCTCGCACAACCGTGCAAAAACCTCCCACTGCTTTCTCGCTTTACAGACTGCACGCTCGCCTCTCCACTCACGGGTTTTCCTGCCCCTCCGTAGCGGCTTTCAACCGTTTGAGCGCCCTGTGCTTGACGGAATGGGCATTGTTGACCGTCAGTCCCAGCATATCCGCCACATCCCCGATCGAGAGCCCCTCCATGCAGTGCAGCTTGATGAACAGCCGGTCCCTCGTGCTCAACGCCTCCAACCCCTTGTGAATCATGCGCCATTGCTCTTGGGCCTCCATGCGCTCGACGGCCGGATTCCGGTTCGCTCCCTCTTTTTCGAGAATCTCGATCGGCCGCTGAGCGTTCTCATGCGTCAAGGCATCCACCCGTTCCTTCCGAAGGTGATCGATCACCATGCGAACCGCCAGGATGCGGATCCAGGACGAAACGCTGCAGCCGTTACTGCCCTGATACTGCTTTATCCGTTTGCACTGATGCTCGAACAGCTTCAGAAAGATGGTGTTGTGAATGTCCTCGATGTCCTCGAATCGAATCGGTAGCTCCCTGGTCCTGTACACATGCTGGATGCAGCGATACACCAGGCTCGAAAACGTCCTCACAAACGCCTCGAGGGCCTGGTAGTCCCCGTCAATGCATTTCTCGAGCAGCTCCCTATGGTCGGTTTCCTTCATTCAATCGACATTACTGGGTCATGACCTTGTCTTGGATTCGAATCTCCGCCCCTTCCTTGAAATCGATCATCTCCGCCTTGGACATGTTGTTCATGACCTGATGAACTCTCGCATAACCCAGGATCTCGGCGTCACACCCCAACGACTTGCCGGTGACAGGGTGCCGAATGGGCTCCCCTTCCCGATATACCACGATCCGGCTTTCCGGCCGGACCTTGTTCTTGCCCAAGTCCGTGATCAAGCCCCCCCCCTCGGACTGCACCACGATCCCGTCCACCAGGGGGAAGTCCCGATGGATCTTCACCGCTAGCCCCTCGGACAGGTCCATCAAAGCCGCCCGGTCTTTGACCTCATCGTAGACGTCCTCCACCGCCAGCACCTCGGAGGTCTCGTTGTCCACCAGCCTCGTTACCACCTCGATCCCGATCCGCGTCTCGATGAACTGACCGATGCACGTGGCCTGGGCTGCAGCCAGCCGCCCCACCTCCAGGGCGGTATCGCGATCCACCAGAGTGGTCCGGCTCAGCCGCTGCTCCTCGAGAATGCGGTCCAGCTTCTCCCGTTCGATGATCCGAAACCGGTTTCGGTCCATCACGCGGACGTAGAACAGGCTGTAGAACATGTCGCCCAGGCCGGTAGTCATGCCCCTCTGCTCAAAGGGCATCAGGGACATGCTGAACCGGGAGTCGATCTGAAAGACCTGGGGGACCTCACGCACAATGGTCATTGTTTTCTGAGTGGTGTTGCCCGATGCATCCTCCGCCTGCACCTCCACCGCGTTTCGGCCTTCCTTCAGCTCGATGAGATGATTGAAGAAGATCATCCGGCCTTCCCGGCGCAGGACCGGCTCCCCGTTGACAGTGAGATCCACCACGTTGTTCTCGTCCCGGACCTCCCCCTCCAGATAGACCTTGTCCAAAAAGACCGTCTGCTCGTCCGACCACCCCTTGAGCCGAATCACCGGCTTTCGGCGGTCCTTCTTCCCGAACAGGGCCAGCCGAATCGACCCGCGCCCCGAGCCGGCGCCTCCGGCCATGGCCAGCCGCGGCCCTCGAAAACCCGCCCTCAGCGAAGGGATATCCACCGTGGCGATGGTCTCGTTTCCCAGCTTGTCCGTGGCCCGAATCCGCACATCCCGTTCTTTC
>CAZQCK010000179.1:0-5230 GCA_964591925.1 uncultured Desulfobacterales bacterium | reverse complement strand
AGTCTTTTGGTCATGCATCGGTTGAACCGGAGGGGAAACAATCCATGGCGACATTGAACCTGAACCAGGCGGAGGTGGACCGGGCGCGCCGGGCGGCCGCCCGCATTGCAAAGCATGTCCTGGCCGAGATCGAAGGGAGCACCACCGTGGCGGTGGAGCGGGCGGTCCTTAGGCTCCTGGGGGTGGAAGGGGTTACGCCGGAGGGGGTGCCCTGGGCCAATGTGATTGCGGATCATCTGCTGGATCAGGACTTATTGGACAACGGGGCTGCAGCCTGGTTTGCAAGGGCTCATCTGTTTACAGGGTCCTCGCAGACGGAGACGGCGGAGCGGATGGTGAAAGGCGAAATCGATTTCCGCTCGCTCCCCCCGGTCGAAAGGGGGCGGCTCTTGGAGCATGCGCGTTCTCTGGCCCTGGAGGGCTTGAGGCGTCTGGACCGGGCCCGAAGGGATCGCGAGGAGCGCTTGGCCCGCCTGGGCCGGGGCCTTACACCGCTACGATACCTCATCGTCGCCACAGGAGACATTTACGAGGATGTGATTCAGGCCCGGGCTGCGGCACGCGGAGGGGCGGACATCATCGCGGTGATCCGCCATACGGCCCAGAGCCTTTTGGACTATGTTCCGGAAGACGGGAGCATTCAAGGGGTGGGGGGCACCATTGCCAACCGGGAGAACTTTCGCATCATGCGTGAGGCCCTGGATGAGGTTTCCGAGGAGCTGGAGCGGTATGTCTTTCTGACCAACTACTGCTCAGGCTTGTGCATGCCCGAGATAGCCGTGCTGGGTGCTCAGGAACGATTGGACGTGATGCTCAACGACTCCATGTACGGGGTGATTTTCCGCGACATCAATATGGTTCGGACCTTCATCGACCAGCATTTTTCCAGGGCCCTTCTGGCACGCGCCGGCATGATGATCAACACGGGCGAGGACAACTACCTGACCACCTCGGATGCCTTTGAGAAAGCGCACACGGTCCTGGCGAGTCAGTTCATCAACGAGCAGTTCGCCCTGTTGAGCGGGCTGACGCCCGGGCAGATAGGACTGGGCCACGCCTTCGAGATTTCTCCCAAGATCGAGGACAGTTTCCTCCATGAACTGGCCCAGGCCCGGATGGTTCGCCAGATCTTTCCGGAGTGCCCGGTCAAGTACATGCCCCCCACCAAGTACATGACCGGGAACATTTTTCAGGGAAACGTGCAGAATGCCATGTTCAACGCGGTTTCCGTAATCACCGAACAGACCGTGCACCTCCTGGGCATGCCCACGGAGGCCATTCATACGCCGCATGTGCACGACCGGCACCTGAGCCTAGAGAACGTGGATTATGTCTTTCGCGCCATGCGGCACCTGGGCGAAGAGATCTCCTTCCGGCCGGGAGGGCGGGTCGAGACCCGGGCACGCAAGGTACTGGGCGATGCCGCGGCCATGCTGGAGGAGATTGCGGGAATGGGGTTGATGGAGGCCGTGTCTCAGGCCATGTTTGCGGACATCGCACGGACCCGCGAGGGTGGAAAGGGCCTGGAGGGTGTAGTCGTAAAAGCGGAGGATTACTGCAACCCGGTTGCGGACCTTCTGCGTGAGGAAAGGACAAGGTCATGACGGCACACGCACAGGGAGGACGGGTCACGGCCTATGGGGACACCCGAGGGGACGGTGCGGTTCAGCTCTCTTTCACCCTGCCGGTGCCGTCCGGGGAAAAGGCCCGGCAGGCGGCGCTGATTCTGGTCGCCGGCATGGGCTTACAGGATGCCAGGGTAATCCTCATGGATCCCATTGATCCGGGGTTCACCTATTTCATCGTGTACGGGCGGACGCGGGAAACCGTGGATATGTCCTCGATTCAGGTGCATGAGGTGGCGTATCGAATGATGGAGCCGGAGGAGATCAACGGGTTCATTCGGGAGACCTTCGGCCGTAAGCTGGTGGTGATCGGGGCATGCATAGGAAGCGACGCCCACACCGTGGGGATAGACGCCATCATGAACATGAAGGGCTACGACATGCACAAAGGGCTGGAGAGCTATGCTGAGATTAAGGCCCTCAACCTGGGTGCGCAGGTCCCCGGCGAGGCCCTGGCGGCCCGGGCCGCCGAGGAAGAGGCCGACGCCGTTCTCGTGTCTCAAGTGGTCACACAGAAGAACGCCCACCTGAAGAACCTTACGCGGTTCATCGAGATTCTCGAGGCCGAGGGCCTGAGTGAACAGATGGTGCTCATCGTGGGAGGCCCTCAGGTGACCCCGGAGCTCGCCAAGGAGCTGGGGTATGACGCCGGGTTCGGAAGAGGGACCTATCCGGAGCACGTGGCATCCTATCTGGTCCAGGAGCTGGCGGCGCGGATAAAGGAGGGGGCCCCATGGAAAAGCTGATCATCACGGCGGCCGTGGTGGGTGCGGAGCTTACCCGGGAAGACACGCCCCACCTGCCTCTGACACCCCGGGAAATCGCCGAGGAGGCGCGCCGGTCTTGCGAGGCCGGGGCGTCGGTGGTGCACCTTCACGCACGGGACGCCGAGGGACGGCCCACTCAGGATCGGGAGACCTACCGGGAGATAATCGACCGGGTAAGGGAGCGCTGCGATGCGGTGATCCAGGTGTCTACCGGGGGGGCGGTGGGCATGGCCGCACGGGAACGACTTCAACCCGTCTCCCTCGAACCCGAGATGGCGAGCCTGACTGCAGGGACGGTGAACTTCGGGGGCGACGTCTTCTTCAACCCGCGGGATCTGATGGTTCAGTTCGCCGAGGCCATGCAGGCGCACGGGGTCAAGCCGGAGCTCGAGATCTTCGACGCCGGCATGGTGGCCAACGCCCTCTGGTTGGAGAAACAGGGACTCGTGGCCCCACCGCTTCATTTCGACTTCGTGCTCGGTGTGCCCGGCGCGCTGCCGGCGGGCATGAAAAGCCTTCTTTATCTGGTGGAGACGATCCCCTCCACGGCCACCTGGTCCGTGGCCGGAATCGGCCGGCACCAGCTTCCCATGTCTGTGGCGGCCGTGCTCATGGGGGGGCATGCCCGGGTGGGGCTGGAGGACAATATTTTCTATCGCCGGGGGGAACTCTCAGAGGGAAACGCTCCGCTGGTGGAACGCGCCGTTCGCATGGCCCGCGAATTGGGACGAGAGATCGCCGGGCCGGTGGATGCACGCAGCATTCTGGGCCTGGGGTGATGGACCTCTGGGATGTCATGCGGAAAAGCGAAGGCTCTTCCGCGGCCGTTTTCGGGATGGCCAAGAATGCTGGAAAGACCGTGGCCCTGAATCACCTGGCCTCCTCCGCCGGTCGAGAAGAATTGCTCCTGGGTATGACATCCATCGGTCGGGACGGGGAGGCTTGGGACGCACTCACCCATCGCCGGAAGCCGTCCATTCGGGTGGAACAAGGGACGCTCATTGCCACGGCCGAGGCCTGCCTGAGGGCGGGAACGGCCGATCTCGAGATCGTGGAAAAAACCAACATAGCCACCGCCCTCGGACCGGTTCACGTGGCCCGGGTTCGCCGATCCGGGCGGGTGGAACTGGCAGGGCCCAGCCGGCTGAGGCGACTTGCCGGTGTCGTGAATCGGCTTATCGGCCTGGGTGCGGATTTTGTCCTGGTGGACGGTGCCATAGACCGCCGAGGCCTGGCGTCTCCGCGGGTGACGGATGCCTGCGTTCTGGCCACGGGAGCGATTCTGAGTGAGATTCCGGAAGAGGCGGTACGTCTGACCCGGGAACGTGTCCGTCAGCTCACCCTGCCCAGGGCCCCGGAGGAACTTTGTCGCGCATGGCACAGCGGCCGGGTCGTTGTTCGCGGCGGTGGTGGAACGGAAATATTCACCGCCGCCGAGGTATTGAAAGGGGGGCGCGGAATCCGCTCGCGGATTCGGGAAATCGGGGCCGAAGAGGTTTTGGTGGGAGGGGCCCTGACCGATTCCCTTCTGCTGGAGTTGATGGGTAAGCGTGTTCGCATCGTGGTGCGCGATTCCACTTGTCTTTTTTTGGATGACCGCCTGCTCGATCGGTTCGAGCGGGCTGGAGGACGGGTGGAGGTGGTGGAGCCGATCCGGCTCGTCGCCGTCACCGTGAATCCACATTCCCCGGAGGGCTGGTCTTTCGATGCCGGAGCCTTTTTTCAGGCCGTGCGCAAGGCCCTTCCCGGCATGCCGGTGTTCGACGTGACAGCCGGCCTCGGGCCGGAATGATGCAATCGATAAAACGCTCAATTCAGGTGAGCAGGAGGTGAGCAACCGTGGTCAAGACAAGCAAGGCATGCCCCTTCGGGTCCCATCGCGTGATTCAACCCCCGGGCGTTCTTCCCCAGGCGGCATGGAAACTGGACAACACCATGGAGCCCGAGGACAATGAACTCCTGATCGATGTGGACAAGTTGAACGTGGATGCGGCCAGCTTTCGGCAGATTCGAGAAGAGGCCGAAGGAGATTCCGAGAAGATCAAGGAGATCATTCTTCGGACCGTGGCCGAGCGGGGCAAGCAGCACAATCCGGTCACCGGATCCGGGGGCATGCTGCTCGGGTCGGTAAACCGCGCCGGGGGACTTTTCCCGGGGTCCGTTCGTCCCGGAGAGCGAATCGCCACCCTGGTTTCTCTGAGCCTGACACCACTGAGCATCGAACGTATCCTCGACGTGGACGAAGAGCGTGATCAGGTCCGCGTGGAGGGCCGGGCCATTCTCTTTGCCAGCGGCATTTACGCCGTGCTGCCGGATGACCTGCCCGAGGATTTCGCCCTGGCCATGCTGGACGTGGCCGGGGCCCCCGCCCAGACGGCTAAGCTCGTCCGTCCCGGAGAGACCGTGCTCGTGATCGGCGGAGGAGGCAAGTCGGGCCTTTTGTGCCTGTACGAGGCCGGGAGACGGGCCGGGGTCACCGGCAGGGTCATGGGAGTGTCCTTCAGTGAACGGGGCTGTGACCGGATACGGGAGTCGGGCTTCGCTGATGTGGTTCTTCAGGCGGACGCCACCCGGCCCCTCGATTTCCACCATGCCGTCTCCACCGCCTTGAACGGCGATCCGGCCGATGTCACCATCAACTGCGTGGATGTCCCGGGGACGGAGATGGCCTCGATTCTGGCCACGCGGGAGGGAGGCACGGTTTACTTCTTCAGCATGGCCACAAGCTTTACCGCGGCGGCACTGGGGGCTGAAGGCGTGGGAAAAGACGTTCGCATGCTCATAGGCAACGGCTACACCCGGGGCCACGCGGAGATCGTCCTGGATATCGCCAGAAAG
>CAZQCK010000178.1:0-5265 GCA_964591925.1 uncultured Desulfobacterales bacterium | reverse complement strand
AAAAAGGGCCGGTTTGAGCATCACTTTTTGCATGAATGCGCTTCTTCGAAAAAAAACTGCAATTTAAAACCCTGCGGGATTGCCGATTTTACCGAATCTGCGGCGTCATCAGGTGCTTCGCATACCAGAGTATAGCGAAGCACCCTCTTCCTTGCATCTTCGGCAAATTCGACAATCGCTCAATTCAGGCAATAGTGTCCCCGAAAAATATTCCAACCTGCGATAGATCATCTCTTCCTTGACATGACCCTTGAATCCATTATAATGGCTGCTATGGTAGGCATATTTAGGCGATTTGAATATTTTTATAGCCATTTGATTTTGGGGCGACACATGCCAAAGGCGAGACCCTACTCGAAATACACTGCGGAGGCCGCCCGGTTACTCGGAAGACAGATCAAGCTGGGACGCAAGCTGCGGCGTTGGTCCGAGCACGAGCTGGCGGAACGCGCCGGCATCTCCAGGGCAACACTCCAGAAAATCGAAAAGGGAGATCCTTCAACGACCATCGGCCTTGTTTTCGAAGTGGCTGCTCTTGTGGCTGTGAGGCTGTTTGATGCGGACATCGATGACCTCAAGAGGCACCGTGCGGAAACCGATGCACGGCTTTCCCTGCTCCCGAAACATATCCATGCCCCCAGGCATAGCGCCGTAGATGATGACTTTTAGTAACAAACGACCAAAGGAAGCCTATGTGTGGATCTGGTTGCCGGGCGCAACCGATCCGGTTGTCGCAGGGAAGCTGACGGCGGAAGGCCGCACCCTTCTTTTTAACTATGGCAGGAGCTACCTGAAGCGAGAGAATGCCATCTCACTTTATGATGCCGAGTTGCCGCTGAAAACGGGGGTACTTCCGCTTCACAAAGGCCTTAGCATGCCGGGGTGTATTCGGGATTCTGCGCCGGACGCCTGGGGGAGACGTGTCCTCCTGAACAGACTGGCGGGAGTCAAAGGTCATGATGCCGATGTGACAGAGTTGGATGAGTTGACCTGCCTTCTGGAGTCCGGGTCGGACCGGATCGGTGCCCTGGATTTCCAGCGATCGCCAACGGAGTACATCCCACGAGCGGTGGGCGAGGCATCGTTGGACGATCTGTTCCTCTCAGCGGAAAAAGTCGAGAAAGGAATCCCTCTTACCCCTGAGCTCGATCAGGCCCTCCTTCACGGCACTTCCATCGGAGGTGCGCGACCCAAGGCGCTGATCCACGGCCCCAAAAAAAAGCATATCACCAAGTTTTCATCGAGCACGGATATCTACAACCTGGTCAAGGCCGAGTTTATCGCCATGCGCTTGGCTGCACTCTGTGGGCTGAATGTGGCTTCTGTTCAGCTTGCGAAGTCTCTGAATAAGGATGTCTTATTGATCGACCGTTTCGACCGTCGGTACACCGGCGCGGGCTGGCAACGCCGTTCCCTGCTCTCGGCGCTTACCCTTCTGAGGCTGGATGAAATGATGGCCCGCTACGCGAGTTATGAGGATTTTGCAGAACTCATCCGCCACAAGTTCACGCATGTCTCAACAACACTGAACGAGTTGTTTTCCCGGTTGGTGTTCAACATCCTTTGCGGAAATACAGACGACCATGCCCGAAACCACGCCGCTTTCTGGGACGGGTCTGTGCTTTCTCTTACACCTGCATACGATATCTGCCCGCAGGTCCGAGCTGGCAATGAGGCAACCCAGGGCATGCTGATCGCCGGCGGGAACCGCATGAGCCGTGTTTCTTCATGCCTTGAAGCTGCGCATCATTTCCTGCTCTCGCGTGAAGAGGCACTGTCCATTGTCGTTCATCAGGTTTCGGTCATCGGCGAAAACTGGAGCCGCGTCTGTGAGGAAGCAGAACTGAGCAAAACGGATCGCTCATTTTTTTGGGGCCGTCAATTCCTGAACCCATTCGCTTTCGATGACTTGGAAAATGATGCGGCAACTGTAAGAGAGGCGGCACGTGAATTTCGACATTCGAAGACCTAGCAGCATGCATAACCGGACTTCCCGGGACAGATAGAAAAGCCCTCCCTACGCCTCCGCATAACGCAATCGTCTCAGCTTGATCACCACGTGGACGTTTCCGCCTTTTTCAACGGATATCTCATCAAAGGCGGCTGCAGGCATCTCAGCGACCAGGGGGCTTTTCCCCACCAGGACCTTCACCTGCACTTTGGAATGATGCGGCGTGATCTCTTCCACCTTTCCGATGAAGCGGTTCAGCGAAGGTCCGGGGGGCCTCGCCTTGGAGATGTAGATATCCTCCGGGGAGACGGCGATCTTTTTTATTCTGTCCCCATCATAGGGCAAAACCACGCGAATCGCACCGGAGACCACCTCCACGAGCCCGGGCAAAAGCACACGGCATGTTTCGCACTCCAAAATATTCGGCATGCCCGTGAAATCCGACACCACCCGATTGAGCGGGCTGAAAAAAAGACCGGCAGGGGACGATACCTGGTGGATGACCCCATGGGACATCAGGGCGATCCTGTCCGCTGATTCCTCGGCCTCTCTGAGATCATGGGTCACGTAAACGGTCGTCATCCCCAGCTTCTTCAGAAGAGAACGCAGCTCGCTCCGCAAATATTTTGCTGTCTGGCGATCCAGGCTCGATGTGGGTTCGTCAAGCAGCAGGATACGCGGAGACGGAGCAAGGGAACGCGCAAGGGCCACCCGTTTTTTTTCACCTCCGCTCAACCCGTGAGGATACCGATCGGCAAGGGATTGAAGGCGCATCATCTCCATCAGGGCGAACACGCGCCGACGCGTGGCACCTTGGTCATACCGCCCGGCCCGAAGGCCGAAAGCGATATTCTCCGCCACTGTCAGGTGAGGGAAAAGGGCGGGATCCTGGAACACGTAGCCCACGCCTCTCTTTCCAGGCGGGACGCGGTCCACCGGTGCGTCATTCAGAAGCACGTGGCCCGTGTAATCCGTTACACCGGCGATGACATTCAACAGGGTAGTCTTCCCGGCGCCGGTGGTGCCCACAATGACAAAGAGCTCCTTGTCCCGGATCGAGAGGTGGATATCCCGGCAGATATGCTTGGTGACGCCGGCAAGTTGAATGTCAGGCACTGCGGCTCCATTTGCCGACCAAACGTCTTTCCAGGAACAGGAAAGCATGGTCGAACACCAGACACATCACCGAAAGAACGACCAGACACACCAGGATCATGTCCATCCTCACAAGGCTCTCGGCCAGCATGATAAGGGCGCCTATGCCGGTGGGGATCGCGATCATCTCCGCGGCCGCCAGGACGCGCCACGCCATGCCCGCCTGCAACCGCAGGCCGGTGAATACATTTGGAAGCGCCAGAGGGAGGACCACCCTGAAAAGGATGTACGCGTGCGAGCCGCCCAGGGTCTCTGCGGCCTGCACATACTTTTTGTCCACGTTTCGGATCCCGGTAGCCGTGTTGTAAACGACCGGGAAAAAAGAACACAGGAAGATGATGGTCACAGGCAGCATTTCATTGATGCCGATCCACAGCATGAGCAGGGGCAGCCAGCCCAGGGCGGGAATGGGGTACAACAGGCTGACTATGGGGCTCATCGCCTTCCGGGCCGCGTCCTTCCATCCGATGACAACGCCCAGCGCGATCCCTGCCAGCGAACCGCTCGAAAATCCCGCCAGGACCCGGGTCAGGCTGCGCAGGAAGTTTTCCCCGAGAACGCCATTGGCGGTCAACCGGTAGAACTCCTTCCCCACAGCCGAGAAGGCTGGGAACGAGAATCCTCCGGGGAAGAGTTCCAGCCTTGCTGCGAATTCCCAGGCAATCAGGAACACCGCCACGGGCATCATGCCCAGGGCCGATTGAACATGCCGTTGCCTAGCGCCCCCGGCCATCCAGAAACCTCAAATCAAGCAGATCCACGGCCTGAACGCCGGCCCGTATATTCCCCTGGCGTGCGGCGAAATCGATTGTCTCTTGGACCCCTTCCGGATCCATATCCAAGCAGTACTCCATTCGGTGCATGGATTTGAGCATCATCTCCGGGGTGAGTTCGCCTTTCAGTGACTCCCCATCGACTCCGGAAGGGAATCGCTTGCCGGTGGATTGCTGCAATTGCCTTGCCACCACGCGGGCGGCGTCCCGAGGGTGCTGCTGGATCCATTGGGTGGCCTTGCACGTAACCCGGACAAGCTTCTTCACGATCTCCGGGTGATCCTCGATCAATTCCTGTTTGACAATGAGAACGCTCCCCTGCATTCGCGGCCATACATCCCGGCTGGTGAGCCGCATCTCAAAGCCGAGATTCTCCGCCAGGGCTGGCCAGTGCTCCGGAATGAACGCGGCGTCCAGGCGGCCCATCTTGATGGACAGGATCTGCTTGGCCGGGTTCATCCGCCGGATTTTGCGCAGCACGGCATCCCGGTCCAGATCGTAGCGTTCTATCGCCTTCATCAGGAGGGCATCGGCCGGGCCGCCTTGCCGTACGCAGCCGATGCGAACGCCGGGTTTTTCCAGATCCCCCAGGGTTTTTACCTTTCGGGGGTTTACCACCAGGCCGTACCCATGCTTGTGTGTTCCAGCCACGATCTTGAGAGGGACTCCCGCGTTTGCATGGGCGTTGATCGCAGGCAACAGGCATAGATACGCAGCCTGGAGATCGCCTCGGCCCAAAGCGGCGGCCAGGGACATACCGGTCACATAGCGGTAAACCATCGGCTTTAAGCCCTCATCTTCCATCCAGCCCTTATCCAGGGCCACATAAGCGCATGCCGCGTGATTCGTGAACTCCACCGCTATGTTGACAGGGAACATGTCCCGGCCATGCGAATCCATGGCCCACAGGCATGAGCACACGGCCAGAGCAAAAGGGACGAGCCGTTTTTGAAAAAGCCTTTTCTTGTTTTTGCAGGGATTTTCCACAAGTCCTGCCTTTCTTTCTCGTAAAAAGCCCATGACCAACAGCGTGGTTCCTTGCGTTTGTCACAGCGTCGTCCACAACTGCCGAGCCGGTTTTTAGGAGACCGTAAAATTCCACGATAGACTATTCTATGATGGAATATCTGTCAACAAATCATTGACTGTCTCGCAAAAAATCCGCTCGACCACCTATTGGCTGCACTTAAGTAATTGGAATCGTTAGAGGCAAATTTTCAGGTCTCGGCTTTTTGCGACTCCATCATCCTTTCTTCCGCAAGGCGCCCGGTGGCGTCCGAGCTCCACCTTCTGTCTTTGATTCGAAGGATGGGCTTCACAAAATGGTTAGAAGAGCAGAAAGCATTCGGGCTTGGGAAAAGGTTTGCGGCAGAGGCGGAGGTTGCG
>CAZQCK010000177.1:0-5543 GCA_964591925.1 uncultured Desulfobacterales bacterium | reverse complement strand
GGGGGCAAGATATTTGATATCGTCCGGTAGCACGTATGAACGGTGCCTCAGCAGGGCCAGAGCCTGGCCCGCCCGCATGAGGCCCAGGGTCCCGCGGGGGCCGGCTCCGTATCGGAATCCCCCGCCGGCCCGCGTCGCCGCTCCGATCTCTCCGATGTACTCCAAAATGGACGGGGCCACGTGGATCCTTCTGACGGCCTCCTGAATCGACGTGACCTGGTCCATCCCCACCACCGGCCCGAGGTCCTCCAGGGGATCTTCGGTTTGAAAGCGCCTAAGAATCTCCACCTCTTCCGCCTTGTCCGGATAGCCGAGCCGGATCTTCAAAAGGAAACGGTCCAGCTGGGCCTCGGGCAACGGGAAGGTGCCCTCCAGCTCGATGGGGTTCTGAGTGGCAATCACAAAAAAGGGCTTTTGCAGGACCAGGGTCTTCCCGTCAATGGTCACCTGCCGTTCGGCCATGCTTTCCAGGAGGCTGGACTGAGTCCGGGGAATAGCCCGGTTGATCTCGTCCACAAGCAAAATATGAGTCATCACCGGACCGCGGCGGAGCTCGAAGCCGCCCGTGCTCTGATTGTACACGTTGAAGCCGGTGATATCCGCAGGGAGAAGATCCGGAGTGCACTGGACCCGTTTGAACGACGCGCTCAAGCTCCAGGCCAGGGACTTGGCGATCAGCGTCTTTCCGAGACCGGGAACATCCTCGATCAATACGTGCCCTTCTGCCAGAAGCGCCACCAGCAGCATTTCCACAGCCTCGTTTTTCCCCACCACCACCCGCGAAATGTTTTCCACGATCCGGCGGCACGTCTCCGCACTGGTCATACTCCCACCTCTTTTTGCGCCTTGGTTATCGCCCGCCCCGGTGGTTGAAGCACGCAGGAGCAGGGCATGTCGTATGAATAAGGAGAAAACCGAGCACTGTGCTCACCCGGCCTCTTCCGATGAGGCGCTCCAGGGAAACCTGACGGTGAACACCGTGCCTCCCGACCGCCGGCACGCCTCGGGTGCCTGTATGTACGGGCAGGCTGATATTTTTCCCGGGCAGTCCTTTTCACCGCTTGCTATATGAATGCAGCGGCTGGATTCGAAATCCGGATCGAACAACCCTTCCTCGGCCAGAAGCCGCAGCCGCATCAACTCCAGCCCCTTGCCGCCCGCGCCGAAATCAAAGGGCTTGCGAGTGGCGTATAATGCTGTCGGCTGGGTGTGGTAAAAGCCCTGCCAAATAAAATCCCGATCCGCAGGATCGATGCCCACGCCCCGATCCTCCACCTTCAGGACCAGCCCCTCGGTTTCCGGGGTGAGAGTGACTGTGATCCTCCCTTCGTCCGGGGTGTTTTCAATGGCGTTCTTGACCAGGGTGTGGACCACCCGCTCGAGCACGACCGGATCAATAGCGTCCGTGCGCACAGGGGCGAGAGAGGACAGGAGCTCTCCATGCCTGTGCTTTATCTTCCGCCGCAACCCCTCCAGGATATCTTCGACGAATCGGTCCACCTGAATGGTCCGAGGCCGATAGGGTTTGGGCACGGCGATTTCCTGAACGATCTCTTGAATGTCCATCAATCGCTTGAGGTTTCGCTGAAGTCTTTCCAGGATCCTGGACTTTTTCTCGTCCGTGACCTTCGGCTTTCCCAGCTGCTTCAGGGACGCCTCCATGAGCGAAATCGGGGTGACCAGCTCGTGGGAGAGATGATTGACCGCCTTTTTTCTGGCCCGGTCAAGGGACTTGAGCGCCGTGATGTCCCGAAAAATGAGGGTCATTCCCGAGACCCGGCCGTCCGGATCGTGATAGGGTGAAGCGCTGACGCTCACATCCAGGACGGTACCGTCCTTGGCTGCACGGCGTGTTTCAAAACCGCTCACCGATTGTCCCTTTTGAAGCACGTTCTCCGTCAGGAACCGGTCGGCCTCGGCCTCCCCGTCCGGGGCGGGAGGAACCAAACCCTGCTTCAGGTCTTCCAGGGTCCGCCCGAACATGCGCGTAAAGGACGCGTTGGCGTACCGGGCCAGGCCCTCGGCGTCGTATATGACGATCGCATCCACCGTGGAGCTCAGGAAAGAGTGGTAGAGCTCCTCCTGCCGCCTGGACTCCCGATAGAGGTCCTTGTAGCGTTGCTCGCTTTCACTGAGGCTTTCCAGGGCCCGCTTGCGAGTGATCTCCACGGCCGCCAGGTTTCCGAACAGGGACAGGGTATCCAGGTCGGCCTTGGAAAACCGGGTCTTGCTGCGGTTGAACGCAAACAGAACCCCGAAGTTGGCATCGCCGATCTGGACGGGGACGGCGATGCCCGAGATCAACCCTTCGGCCCGGGTGACCTGGTGGAGCTCAGGGCCGATCTCTTCGAAGTAGTCCTCCACGATCAGCCAGTGGCCGCTTCGCGCCACCTTTCCCGCCAGGCCGATGTTCACAGGGACCCGCAGACTTTTGAAGGCCTCGGTCCTAAGGCCCGAGGAGATGTGCCAGCAGAGCTCGCGGGCCTCATGATCGTGCAAGGCGATCCAGGCGGTATCCGTTCCCAGAAGCTCCCGGCTCTCGTCCACGATCACCGACAGGTTTTCGTCCAGCGTTCTGTCCCCCGCCATTGCCAGAGCCAGCTTGTACAAGGCCTGGAACTTCTTGAGCTGGGACTCGACATGCCAGCCCGCCTCGACCCGGTCGGTGACGTCCAGCAGGATGCCCATGACCGCAGGACGGCCTTGCAAAAGAATGCGCGCCCCATAGGCCTCCACATGGATGAGCTCGCCGCCTTTTCGAACCCCCCGAAACTGGAAGTGGATGGTATCTTCTTCCCCTTGAATCGGCTTCCTCAGGCTGCGCTCGACGCGGGCCCGGTCCTCGGATTGGACCAGACCCCCTGCTGCGGGCGCTCCTGTAATCTCGGCCGCCTCGTATCCGAACGTCCCGGCCAGGTTTCGGTTCACGAACTTCAGACGGTCGTCTTGAATGAGGTACACACCCACACCGAGCCTTTCGGTCAGTGCGCGAAAGGAAGAGGGAACAGCCTCCAAATCGTCCAGGTTGAACTTCCGCCCCACCCCGCCTTTTCCATGGTTCTCGGTCATGAAACGCCTCAGCCCTTGAAATCCATTCATTCACCCCCTGTCCGTCCTCCTCCTTTTACCCTGGAAACGAAAGCGGGTCAAACCTCCACGCAGGGACAAAAAAACGGGACGGCTCACGCCGTCCCGCACACTACATAGCTCCCGGCTCATGAAAAGGATTCAGGAAGCACACCTGCGCCGGTCAGGACCTCTCGTAGCGGCCCATCAGCACGGTCTGGTCGAGCACATGACCGGCCATGGCCTTTTCCACGGACACCTTGTCGGTCCCGTCCGGAATGTCGAGCTCGGAATCCAGGGCGTAGAGCTTGAAAAAGTACCGGTGCTCCCGGTCCGGAGGGCACGGACCCTGGTAGGTGTTCCCGCCCCCTGTACCCTTGCCGTGTTTGCCCAGGGGCTCCTTGCCTTCGGCTATAAGACGTATGGTGGGAGAGATATTGAACACGATCCAGTGGTCCCACATGCCGTCCTCCCGCACATTCACCGGCACGTCCGGGTCGTCCATGATCAGGACCAGGCTTTTGGCGACCTCCGGCACACCCTCGATGGTGAGCGGGGGATTGATGTTCTGACCGTCACACGTGTACTTGGGGGGAATCAGCCCCTCGTGCTCGAATGCACTGCTGGTCAGCTGCATACAAGCCTCCTTTCTACTGAGAAAGAGGTGGTAAGTAGACTTCAGTTCCAAAAACGACGAGTTCGTAAAGACTGCATTTTCCCGCAAAGACTCCGAGGACGCCCAAAAAAAGACCTTTTAATATTGATCAGTTCACTTTGCGGCTTGGCGCGTGATTTTGACCTTTGCGGGGACAGCAAGTAATAGATTACACCCGGAGGCGGATCCACGCAATACGTTCCATCCTGTAGATTTCAGGGGAACACCTTTCCAGGGTTCAGGATATGGTTCGGGTCGAACAGGTCCTTGAGGCGGCGCATCCAGGCAAGCCCCGACCCATGCTCGGCCTCCATGTATTTGCGTTTGCCGAGCCCCACCCCGTGTTCTCCTGTGGCCGTGCCTCCCGCGGCCAGGGCCCGGGCCACGAGCCGGTCGTAGATGCGGCCGATCTCCGCCCATTCCTTTTTATCACCTGTGGTTCCCATGAACACCAGGTGTAGGTTTCCGTCCCCGGCGTGACTGAAGATGTAGCCGGGTATTCCGGCTTCCTCCAGAGCACGGCGGCTCCAGGCGATGAGGTCGGGGTAAGCGGAGATGGGTACCGCCACGTCCGCTGTGATGTGGGTCCGATCGGGATGCCGCCTTCGAATCATCTCGCTCAGCTCGTGCCGGGCGCGAAAAAGGCGGTCCCGTTCTTCCCGGCCCAGGCCGGTGCGAAATCCGCTTCCACCTTCCTCCTCGCAGATCTCCTGCGCCATGGAAAGGACATCTGCCAGGTGGCTCTCGGCGGTGCCGTGAAACTCCATGAACAGGGTGGGGGAGACGGGCAATCCCAGATCACGTTCCTGATTCATCACCTCGATGCACTCCGGACTCATGAGTTCCAGGGCCGCCGGATCCAGACCCGCACGCATGATCTGGAACACGGCGCGGCTGCAGGCGTCCACCGTGGGCAGGGAGGCCACGGCCGCTGAAAAAGCCGCCGGGAGTCCCACCAGCCTCACCGTGGCCTCCACCACAATGCCGAGGGTTCCCTCTGATCCCACGAAGAGGTTGATCAGATCGAGGCCGGATGAGGTCTTGGAGGACCGGGTACCGATCCGAAGGGTTTTCCCGTCCGCCGTGATCAGCTCGAGCCGCAGCACGTTGTGCCGTGTGGCGCCGTAGCGTACAGTGCGCGTGCCGCTCGCATTGTTCGCGATCATGCCCCCCAGGGTGGCGCGGGCGCCCGGATCCGGGGGGAAAAAAAGGCCCCTGTGGCGAAGCTTCTCGTTGAGATCCTGGTAGACCACTCCGGGCTCCACGTCCGCCTGAAAATCCTCTTCCCGAATCTCCACAATGCGGTTCATGAGATTGAAGTTCAGGACCACGCCCCCACAAACCGGAATGGGATTGCCCTCCAGGCTGCTCCCGGAACCCCACCCTGTTACCGGAATCCGGTGCTCATCGGCATAACGGATGATCTCCACCACCTCATCCGCGCTCTTCGGCCAGATGACCACCTCGGGCAGGCAGGCCTCATGGTGGGACTCGTCCCGGGCGTGAAGCTCCAGGTTGGAACTGCCGGTCGAAATGCGATCCGAAGCCACCAGGGAGCCGAGCCGTTGCAAGTGTATATGGTTCAAGCTTGTGTATTTCATGGCATTATTCTCCCTCAAAGCTTCTTAATGGATCCTGAATCAGCCTTCATTTCATACAGGAAAAAGGGGCAGGAGACAACCGTGGGCAAATCAGGCCGCATTGCACGATGCGACGCGATATGCTACAAGCGGAAATACGCCCCAAAGGAAGAACGTAGAATATAGGTCGTTTCCATCCAGAAAGGGTCTTTTTTGCCAATCTCATCGTCGATCAGCGAGGT
>CAZQCK010000176.1:0-5579 GCA_964591925.1 uncultured Desulfobacterales bacterium | reverse complement strand
GGAGGAAACCCCGACCTCCGGAGCCTGCATAAGGTCTGTTGGGTTGCGGGCTATGGCCCGCCTTAGTCGTGTCTACATTCGTGGGGGTTGGAAACCGAAGAGGATTGTGATAAAAGGCCTGATTCGCGGGTTTATGGAGAGGCTCTACGGGAGTGCCCCTACCTCACCCGCCCCCTTGCATCTCCGGCAAACTCCACCATCATTGAATTCCGGATCACATAAGAAGGGTCTCATTCATGACCGACGAGCATCAAGCGGACATACACCACCTTTCCTGGAAAGGCCGGGAAATCCACCTGGTGGGAACCGCCCATGTCTCCATGGAGAGCGCAGAGCTCGTGGAGCAAATCGTACGGGAGGAAAAACCGGACACGGTGGCCGTCGAGCTTTGTGATTCCAGATATCAGGCTCTGACGCAGGGAAACCGCTGGAAGGAGACCGATCTCATCAAGGCGATTCGTCAAAAGAAGGCCTTTCTTCTTCTCATGAACCTGATCCTCGCCTACTTTCAGCGAAAAATCGGCCGCAACCTTGGCATTCGGCCGGGGGAGGAGATGCTTCGGGCGGTGCAGGCTGCCGAGGAGACAGGAGCCACCGTTCACCTGGCCGACCGGGACATCCGCGTAACCCTCTCCAGGGCCTGGCGGCTCATGGGGCTCTGGAGCAAACTAAAACTGTTCGCCCAGCTTCTTGCCTCCTCAGGAGGGTTGGATGATCTGAGCCGGGAAGACATTGAGGAGCTGAAACAAAAGGACGTTCTGGAAACCCTGCTCAACGAGATCGGCGAAAGCCTCCCGGAAATACGTGCGGTTCTGATCGATGAACGGGACCGATATCTGGCCGAACGAATCCGCAACAGCCCCGGCGAAAAGGTGGTGGCTGTGGTGGGAGCCGGTCATGTGCCCGGCATTCAAAAGTACTGGGAAACGCCCGTGGACCTCGACGAGCTCAATGTGGTTCCCCCTGCAGGACCATGGAAACAATTGATCAAATGGGGCCTGCCCCTTCTGATCGTGGCGATCTTTGCGGTCGGATTCTTTCGGGCGGGACCCACTGCGGGCGCGCACATGATTCAATGGTGGATCCTGGCCAACGCGGTTTTGGGGGGGCTGGGAGCAGCGGCCGCACTGGCCCATCCCTTGACGGTTCTCTCTGCGGTCGCCGCCGCTCCCCTGACCTCACTGAACCCCATGATGGCCGCGGGCTGGGTTTCCGGGCTGGTGGAGGCCTTTATCGGAAAACCCAAGGTGCGGGACTTTGAAGCGCTTACCGAAGATCTCTCCTCAGTGCGGGGATTCTGGAAAAACAAGATCTCTCGAATTCTCCTGGTGGTGGTGTTCACTAACATAGGCAGTTCCCTCGGAACATTCGTAGCGATTCCGCTCATGCTCCGGGCCTTTGGAGGATAAAGAATGTAATGCCTTCAGACGCAAAGACATACCACGACACGGTGAGCTACGACCGGGACGCCATGTCCCCCCACAGGCTGGACTGGGCCCGTCAACCCGCACAGAGCAAGTCCTATTCCGGTGTGGAACCGGTCCCCCTCCCGCGCGTTTCCCAGCCTTTGGATCGAAAAAGCAGCAGTGTTCTGCTGTGCGACGGGAGCCGGTCGTACGGCAAGCGCCTCTCCAGTATCGAGGATTTGTCACACACGCTGTCTCTCGCCTGTGCCCCCACGGCCGTAATGCGTCACAGCGCCGGCGGGCATTTCTTACGGAGCGTTCCGTCAGCCGGGGCCCTCTACCCCACAGAGATGTACCTGGCATGCAGCGGGCTCCGTGATCTGGACGACGGGGTCTACCATTACGACCCGATCGAAATGCGCCTCCATCGGCTCCGCCCTGAAGACCCCTTCCCGAATCACGGGGATTCGACTGTTCGTTTCTTTCTCTCCGCCATCTATTTTCGAAGCGCTTGGAAATACCGCAGCCGTTCCTACCGCTATCACCTTCTCGATACGGGGCATTCATTGGAAGCCCTGGTCCTGGCCCTCACTGCGCTCGAGAGCCGCCGGGCAGTGCACCTGGACTTCCAAGACGACAGGTTGAACCGCTTACTGGGACTTGACTCCGCCCGAGAGGTCTCCATGGCTTGGGTCACATCCGGTCCCGAGGGCGACACGGTGCAGGATATCCCCCACGTACCACCCCTGCCTGAACATGTGCAGCGGGCAAGCCGTGTAAGCACCGGAGAAGTGGATTATGCGGACGTGCGGGAGATCCATGAAAACGGCAAGGTTCTGTCCCCCTGTGGAAAACAAGGAGCAGCCCTTTCCATGGTCCGGGAGTTGCGACCGGAGCCGCATGACTGGATTTCCTTGCCTCCCGTGCGTTCCTGGCCTTCGGACCCCCCCTATTCAAAAGCCGTGGCGGATCGCCGCTCCAGTCGAAACTTTTCCCTGGAGCCCATCTCGGCAAGGGCCTTTTCCGCGTTTACAGCAGCGCTGTCCGCCGCCCGCCATGAACAAGATGAAGGCGGGTGCCGGAATGTTTACTCCGCGGTGGGCCTGGGCTTGCTGGTCGGACGGGTGGAGGGAACCCCGCCGGGGTTCTACCTCCTGGATCCGGAAAAGGCGCAAATGGGTACCATACAAAACGGGGATCTTACCTCCCGTATGTCACGGACATGCCTGGACCAGGCCTGGCTTGCCCGCGCAGCCCTGCACGTCCTGGTACTGGCCGATCTGGAGGCGCTGGACCGGACCTGGGGCGCCCGCGGCTATCGCTACGCCATGCTGGCGGCGGGCCGAATCGGCCATCGTGTCTACCTGGCTGCAACAGCCCTCAACCTGGGCTGCTGCGGTATCGGGGCATTTTACGACGGTGAAGCCGGGGAACTTTTGACGCTCGGTGGTACCTCCCGCCTTCTCTATCTGGTCGCCACGGGTCCAGTCCGGGGAGGCCTTCGCTAGTTTCCATCCAGAAAGGGTCTTTTTTGCCAATCTCATCGTCGATCAGCGAGGCTCCTTGATCTTGACAAAAAATCCTCCTTTCTGAATTGGAAACTCAGCAGCACCCAAAATTCGTTTATGGGTGGGATTAATTATGGATCCAGGAGGTACCGAAGGATGAAAAGGGAAAGAATTCGCTGCGGGTCCCTGCGAGAGAAGTTGACCGATCCGGCCGAGGCAGCCGTTCACATCCAGGACGGCACCAACCTGTTCATCTCCGGGTTTACGGCCGGGTATCCGAAGATGATCCCCCAGCAACTGGCTGAAAGGGCGCGGGCTGGAGAGCGATTCAAGGTAAACCTGTACGCCGGGGCGTCCACGGGGGAATGCGTGGATGGAGTCCTCGCCCAGGCGGGCGTAGTAGCATGGCGGCGGCCTTACATGGGCGATCGCATAATGCGGGAGCGAATCAACCGCGGCGATATCGCCTTCAAGGATGACCATCTCTCCCGGCTCTCGGCCCAGGTGCGAGCCGGGGAATGGGGCCGGGTCCACGTGGCCGTGGTGGAGGCTGTGGCGATCACCGAGAAGGGGCACCTGGTGCCCTCCATGTCCGTGGGCAACACGCCGACTTACCTCAAGATGGCCGACAAGGTCATCATCGAGATGAGTAACGCGGAGCCACCAGAGCTGGAAGGGATACACGACATTTTCATTCCGGAGGACCCGCCCTATCGGATGCCCATCCCCATTTACCGGACGGGGGACCGGATCGGGAAACCCTATATCGAGATGGACCCGAACCGCGTCGTAGCCGTCGTGTCCCACGACGAGCAGGACCGGTGTGCCATTTTCCCCGAACCTGATGACACCTCCAGGCGCATCGCCGAGTTGATCCTGGACTTCGTGCGCCATGAAATCCGGCGCGACCGGATGCCTCCGGGCCTGCCCTGGCAGTCGGGCGTGGGCGGGGTGGCGAACGCCGTGCTCACGGGGTTTATGGACGACGACTTTTACCAGGACCTGGACATCTACTCCGAGGTCCTCCAGGACGCGGTGCTCGACCTCATCGACATGGGTAAGGTGCGGGCGGCCTCCGGATCCGCCATGACCTTGTCGGAAGGCGGACGTACCAGGTTCCACAAAGAGCTGTACCGCTACCGGGACAAGGTGATCCTCCGGCCTGTAGAGATCTCCAACTCCCCCGAGGTGATCCGTCGTCTCGGCGTCCTGGCCATCAACACGGCCGTCGAAGTGGACATTTACGGCCACGTGAACTCCACTCACGTCATGGGATCGCAGCTCATTAACGGCATCGGCGGGAGCGGAGACTTCGAGCGGAACGGGGCGGTGTCGTTCATTGTTACACCATCCACGGCCAAGGGCGGAAAGATATCCTCCATCGTGCCCATGGTGAGCCACGTGGACCATTCGGAGCACTCGGTGGACGTGGTGGTGACAGAGCATGGGCTTGTGGACACCCGCCCCCTCGCGCCCAGGCAGGTGGCTGAGGCCATTATTCAAAAATGCGCGCATCCCATATACCGGGACCTTCTGTGGGACTACTACCAGAGGGCGGTCCGGGACCGCGGTGGACACGAGCCCCACTTCCTGAGGGACGCCTTCGCCTTTCACGAGCGGTTTATGGAGACAGGGGACATGAGGGAAAAGACGGCTGAGAGCTGACAGCCGGCTTCGGGATTCTTCGTATTCTTCGCGGTTAAAAGCAGGTCTGTTTATGGCCTCGATAACATCCGACCGGGACCGCCTCAAGCGCATCCTTCGAAAGACACTTCCCGACGCCCGCGTCGAAGTGCGGCCCCTGGATCTGTGTCCCTCGGTACGGCTTCACCTGGTATCCCCCGATAACATGGACCGGGCCTTCTCGCCGGACGAGGCGCGCTCCGTCCTGGAGAACACGCCCTACTGGGCCTTCTGCTGGGCGGCGGGCCACGCCCTGGCCGCATTCATTCTAGAGAACCAGGGGTTGTGCCGGGACATGCGGGTGGTGGACGTGGGCGCTGGATCGGGGGTTGCGGCGGTAGCTGCGGTCATGGCGGGCGCCCGCGAAACAGTGGCGTGCGACCTGGACGGCGATGCCCTGGAGGCTGTTCGCGCCAATGCCCGTCTCAACGGGGTGGAAATATCCGTGTGCGCCTCGCTGGAGGAGATCCAAGGCCCAGCCGACCTCATCCTGGCATCGGATCTGCTCTACGACCGGAAGAATCGTCCCTTGCTGGAGGTCTTCCCGCGGCTCGCATCCCGCGTTCTTGTGGCGGACTCCAGGGTGATGATCGACGACATCCCGGGCTACCGCAGGATCCGTGTGATGGAAGCGGACACCCTTCCCGACCTGGGGGAGGCCGGGGAGTTTCGCCGCGTCGGCTTCTACTTCCTGGAGCGTGTTTGAGCGATGAGCACACATGGACCTGAATTGAGCTCAATTCAGGATGGGGCAGTGAAAGGGTTCCATGGCCGGCGAGCGCCTTATGTAGTTCAAGTAAGGAGCGTTGCAGGCGGGGTTGCGCTCCAGTGAAAACAGGGTTAATTATGGCCCCAGGGGATATCGAAGGATGAACAGGTATGGAGACCGGGGATATGGAGAGGCAGGTCGTGGTAACGCATTTATCAAGTGCCCATCCATAAACGAATTTTGGGCACTGCTGAGTTTCCAATTCAGAAAGGA
>CAZQCK010000175.1:0-5684 GCA_964591925.1 uncultured Desulfobacterales bacterium | reverse complement strand
TGTACTCGGCTTTGACGGAGCATGCGGTTTATCGCAACGATGCCGAGAGCCGGGTTCTTTTTGAAAAGCACGGGTTGAGTGAATACCTGGAGCGGGTGATCGAGCTCATGCGCAAGGGGCGGCATCTTCTTTTGGAGGGGTTTTTTTGGAAGAAGAAGGACGTGCGGTTCGTGAACTGCATCCACAGCGTGAAGCAGGGGATCCACAACCGGAGCCAGACCGTGGTCATGGGGGGCATTCGGCGGCACGAGCCCGAGGAGGCGGAGTTCGACGTGCTGGTGGACGGCATGAACCTGGGCCGGGGCATGAGCTTCAAGAACGTGGCTGCGCATGTGCCGTGCGGGGGGTGCAAGATCACTGTGCATGCGGGGCAGGTTGATCTGGAGGATCTGGACGAGGTGGGGTTTCTGGCCTATGCCAATGACCGGACCAGGAACACCACCGGTCCGGACATGAACTACCCGGCCGAGCTGGCCGATGTGGTGCGGAAGCACTTCTCTTTGGGGTTTGCCGGGGGGACGAGGGGGTATCTGGGGCCCACGGGGCGTCCCACAGCCTGGGGGACCTATCATGCCATGAAGCAGGCAGTGCGGTTTCTGGAAGGGACGGAGTCCCTGGAGGGAAAGCGCATTGCGGTGCAGGGGCTAGGGTCGGTGGGTTTCCATTTGGCTGAGTACTACCTGTCCGAGGGGGCCTCTTTGGTGGCCACGGATGTGCGGGTTGAGGTGATGGAGGCCTTTGTGAAGGCCCATCCGGGGGCTGCGGTGAGGGTGGTGGATCCGGAGGAGATCTACTTCGTGGAGGCGGATCTGTTCAGCCCGTCCGCTCTGGGTGGCGTGCTCACGGAGGAGAGGATTCCGAGGATGGGGTTTCGAGTGATTGCGGGACCGGCCAACAATCAGATTCGGGCCTCGAGCCAGGAGGAGGAGATCGCGCTCTCGAGGAAGCTGGAGGAGGCGGGGATCCTGTTCGTACTGGACTGGTGGCACAACATCGGGGGCGTCATGACCGGATGGGAGGAGTACCTGCACCAGGACAAGGCGGACATGGAGATTGTCATGGACCGGATCGAGCGGATCTGCCGGGAGGAGACCCGGCGGCTTCTGGAGGAGGCGCAAAGCTCCGGGGTCACGCCCACGGAGATGGCCTACCGGCTGGTGGAGGAGACCATCTACGGGGAGTAGGGCGAGGAATGGCCCGAACCCTTCCGTGAAAGATTTCAGCCGGCCTCCAGGGGACCGATCACATCTCCGGCATCCAAAGCTCCACTTTTCTTCGATCCAAGCCGGAGCGTCGCTCCCGGGCACGCCGGCGGTCCTGCTCGCACCAACGCGGATCATGCCACGTCCTTCGATCCCGGCTGGATCGCCTGTCCTCCTCTTTTCGCCTTTCCTTCCCCAGCAACGCGTTCATGGCTCCCTCCCGCATCGTAAAAAAAGATCCAGGGCCCTTCCTGCACAGGGAACAAGCCCCTTCACCTCTGCCCGGACGGACCGGGCCTCTGATGGAAAAGCCTTATGAAACCTCCTCACGGCTGAACACGAAAGGGGTCCTCCCGGTTCCGCGTCTTACGAAGATCTCTGCGATCCGGTGATCAGGAGGGGATTGAACCGGGTGCCCCGGTCGTATACATCCAGGCCCTCTTTTCGCTTGAGGTGCCGTACCACGAGATAGGTCAGGGGGGTTGCAGCGGCCTCGTACATGGATTTGGCCAGCCACTGGACCAGCACGGCCTGGAGCAGGCCGGAGGCCGGGATGGTCCCTGCAAAGGCCACGGTCATGAACACCAGGGAGTCCAGGCCCTGCCCCACCAGGGTGGAACCGATGGTCCGCGTCCAGAGCCAGCGGCCCCGGGTGGCGATCTTCATTCGGGCCAGCACATAAGCGTTGGCGAACTCCCCCACCAGGTAGGCGACAAACGAGGCCATAAGGATCCTCGGCGCGTACCCGAGAATCCGCTCGTACGCCGCCTGCCCGTCCCAGAACGGGGCCGGAGGGAGCATCTGCCCCACCCACACGGCACTCACCACCAACAGGTTGCAGAGAAACCCCAGCCATATGACCTTACGGGCCCGCCCGTAGCCGTAGACCTCGGTGAGCACGTCTCCCAGGATGTAACTGACAGGAAAGACCACTACCGCCGCAGGCAGGACCAACCCTCCCAGGACCACGAGCTTCACCGCAGTGATGTTGGCTGCGATCAGGCAGGCAACAAAGGCCGCCACCAACACCACGAACCGCCCAGAGTAGATTGGGTGTTCCTGTGACGCGCCGGTTTCATTCATGCAGGGTCCACATCCCGGGTGTCAAGTTGTACGAATCATGCCCCGGGCTTCCGGCCCGCGGCTGTCCTTCATAAAATACCAGAGTGGGACGAAAAAGAAAACCGGGGACCGGGAAAAGTCCACGCCGCCAGAACATAGAGTACCCACCCCATGATCATGACCGTCTGAAAACCCAGGTCCATAGTCAAACACTTCCCCAATATCACCCCTATGACCGACGCGCATCCATTCACTCCCCAGGCCCAGGGAGCAAGCCTCGGGCGGGACCTGGACACCTCACGCAGCCCCAGGGGAAAGGGCCATCCCAGCAAAAAGGCGGGCACGGCCAGGCATCCACCGGTTGCGGCCAGTCGGGCCGGTGCGCTCCAGGCCAGGGCGGTCTGGATCCAGCGGTCGCCCAGCATTATCATGATCCCCAGCCAGAGACCCAGAGCGGCCGCCCCGAACCAGAGGATCCCTGCGCTACCCCTGCTCACCCGCGGCAGGCAGAGACTTCCCAGACCCGCAAACACGAGGACCACACTCAACACCACAGCAGCGGCATACACCGGGTCGGCCAGGAGAAGCGTGAACTTGGGTATGAGCGCCATCTCGAAGAACATGAATCCAAACCCCGGAAACACGAAATAAAGCAGGGTCCCGGCCGTGGAGGGGCCGGTCGACCCGGCCGGCGGTTTGACCCCTTCTCCTTTTCGCAGGAAAAGGAGAGGGAGCAGGATCAGGGCGGTTCCGGCCAGGGTGGCCTGGACCAGGGTACCCAGCAGGAACACGTATCCCGATTCCACTCGAGGGAGCCACTCCCGGCGAAGCTGCCCGAACCATTCCATCGCCCGATCCCAACGGAAGAACCGGGAGAAATAGGGGCGGTTATCGAATCGAGGAGCGATGTCGAACAAGTAGGCATCCATGAAGGAGCGGGACTCGGGACCGCACAGGGCCATGGCCCCCTCATAGAACCAGGGCCGGGGCTGAATGTCATACTGATTGGCCCGCTCCGGGGGCATGCCTGAGTAATAGGCCGCATCAAAGCTCCTCTCGTCGCAAAACGCCACGGCCGCATCCGTCTCCTCAGGAGAAAAGGCGGTCTTGGAGACCAGAATCGTGGCCGTGTTCCAGCTTCGGATCATGAGCACACCGCGTTCGGGCCGGTCCGTGCCCGCCCGTCGAAGCGCCTCCAGGGCCGTGGCGAAGACACGCAGGGAATCCCTGGGCGGAACCTTCAGATAACGCGTGACGGCAAGGATCCCCCCCTGTTCAAGCCTGTCCAGGCAAGCCTCGAAGGCCTCCACGGTATAAAGGTACTCCTCGGCTGCTGCGTGCAGCCCTCCGGAGGCCGCACCGAAGGAGCCGAGCATGGAAAGCTGGATCAGGTCATAGCGTGTCCCTGTCCCCTGGAGAAACCGTCGGGCCTCATCCACAATCAGCCGCACGCCGGGTCGTTCGAACAACCGGCCGGAATATTCTGCCATGGGTCCGGTCAGCAGGGAGGCCACCTGAGGGTTCGCCTCCAGGGCGTGGATCTCGGGAGTGGCGTGATGAAGGGCCCGAAGGACATCGTCGCCTCCCCCTGCGCCCACCACCAGAAGCCTCTTCGGCGGACGGACATGAAAAGGAAGGGCCGGGGTCGTATAATCCAGGGGAAGCCGCTCTTCGGGCTTTCCCGTGTACCTGGTGATGCTTCCGGTCCCGGAGCCGTCCACAAAGAGGCTTTTCTGCTCGGGCAGGGGTGCCTCTGTCACCTCGCCGTACCTGAGGCTGAGCCCGGGCACATTGTGGATGTAACGGCTTCCCACCACGTGGACCAATCCCAGGGGACCTACGCGGACCGCTTCGATCTGTGCATCCGGAAAAGCGAGGGTCTGGGGAAGCCCCTTGGTTTCGTGGATTTTGGGGGAGAGGGGTACGAATACGGCGCCTGCCGCCAGGAGCACCGCTGCAAGACCCAACACCGAGCAGACCCGAAACGGCAAGTTTGCAGCCCGGGCGCACGGAAGGGTCGCTAAAAGCACCATCGCGCCCAGCACAGGAAGCGGATCCCAGGCCGGGGCCAGGTAGAGGGCCGGCATCACGGCCAGGACCCCGGCTCCGGCACCCCCCAGGTCTGCTGCGTACATGAAAGGTGTGCGCTTACCCGCCCGGCTCAGGACGGTTCCTGTAATCCCTCCTGCAAACAGGAACGGCAGCGAAAGGGCCAGGTAAGCCCATGCCATGTGGGGCCACTCCCCGGCCTGCCAGACGAGCTGAAGGGGGTCCAGGCCCGAAGCCCGGAACAGGAGCAGGGACCCGGGAAAGGAAAGGGCGGCGCCTGCGGCAAGGACCGCCAGGAAGCCGTCCATATTCCGCTGCAGGCGATCGTGCGCCACAAAAAGAAACGACCCTGCAGCCCCGAACCCCAGGAGGGCCATGCTGATCACCATGGAGGCGAAGTGGTGCCAGAGGGCGAAGGAGAGCACGCGCATGAGCAGAATTTCGTGCGCAAGCACCGAGGCCGAGACCGCAAAAAGCAGGACCGCATGACGCGGACCGGTCATATCCTCCTCGCATTCATGGAGACCTTTTACATCAAGGGGAGCTGCGTATGAGGGGAACAAACCGGACGGGAAGCTCCTTGCGCATGGTCACCCCGCCGTCTTCGGCCTTTTCCACCAGGGTCAGGTACTGGACCGTATACTGCCCGCCCACAGGAATGCACATGCGTCCTCCCGGTCGAAGCTGGTGGATCAAGGGCGGGGGAACCAGACTGGAGGCGCAGGTGACGATGATCCGATCATAGGGAGCGTGCTCAGGCCAGCCGAAGTAACCGTCCGCCGTCTTGACGTGGACGTTGTCGTACCCCAGCCGGTCCAGGCGCTGTGCCGCCGCCTCCCCCAGGGACTCCACAATCTCCATGGTGTAAACCTCGTCCACCAGTTTCGCCAAAACGGCCGCCTGATACCCCGACCCGGTCCCCACCTCCAGGACCCTGTGCCCCGCCTCCACCTCGAGCATCTCCGTCATCAGGGCCACGATGTAGGGCTGGCTGATGGTCTGTCCGTACCCTATGGGCAGGGGGTGATCACCGTAAGCCCGGTCCCTGTCCGAAGGCTTCACGAACAGATGACGCCGCACGCCGCTCATGGCATCCAGCACGGCGGTATTCTGCACTGGTTCCCGGTAGTCCGGCGGATGCGAGATCTGATCCATCACCATACTCCGCCGAAGCCGCTGAAAACGCCCGTCCTCCGGCTCCGCCCCCCAGGCAAGCGGAACCAGGATGGCCGGGAACAGGCTGCATACAGCCGCAGCCTTGGCCAGGGCTCGTACGAGTCTTCCAAGGTTTCCGCGCATTCGTTTCCACCTCCTCGTACCTGAATTGAGCGTTTCAAATTGCAGTCTATCGAAAAAACACCTAATATATCA
>CAZQCK010000174.1:0-5833 GCA_964591925.1 uncultured Desulfobacterales bacterium | reverse complement strand
CCCGCTTTGCTCCCTGCTGCCAGTTCACACCCGCTCGCATTGGCCCTGCACGGGAGACTTTGCCCGTCCAGCTGGAGGCCCTGGACAGCATCATTGCGACCTTCGGGAGTGGCCGCAAAGGGATGCTGAGGCGGCCTTGGCACTGATGCTCGAGGAATGAAGCAGACCCCACGGGCTACGCGGCCGAAAGGCTTCCACCATCGAACACTACCGGCATAGCCTTGAAAAGCATGCCTATCCTGTGATTGGGAAAGCGCGAATGGTCGATATTTCCAGGCGTACGCTGAAAGAGCTGTTCGAACGTCTGGAAAAGAAAGGCCTGAGCAAAATGAATGTTACGAAGGCAGCGATCAGCAACGTCCTTGAGTATGCTCTCGACCTGGAATTGATCGAGCACAACGCCATGCGCGACGTTCGCCATGGTTTCGGCGGGGCAAAGACCCTGGAGGTGGATCCTTTGAGCGAGCCTGAGGCGGAGCGGTTGCTCGAAGCCGCCAAGGATTTTCTCGGCGGGCACTACTATCCGTCGATTCTATGCGCGTTGCGCACGGGAATGCGGATCGGAGAAATGGAAGCGCTTCAGGTAGGAGATATCGACTTTGAAGGAAGGTTCATCGAAGTGCGGAGGAGCCACAGACGAGGCCGTGTCACCGATACCAAGAACCGGAAGCGGCGCCAGGTGGATATGACACCTCTGGCCGAGACCTTGAAGTCCCTGCTCACCTCCCACAAGCGGAGAGCCCTCCGCGAATGCCGCCCGGTTCCCGATTGGGTCTTTGCATCCCGGGATGGCGGCATGCTCAACCGTGACACGTTCAAGAACGTCCTGGAAGCCTGTTTGAAGGCCGCGGGCTGCGCCGTATCCGTGTCCATGACCTTCGCGGCATTCCTATGCGATCACGAGGCTTCTGAGAGGCCGCAACATCGGAGACGTGTCTTATCAGTTGGGGCACAACCGGATTTCGATCACCTATGACACCTACGCGCATTGGGTCCCTGGACGCTTCAAATTTGAGGTTGACGACCTGGACAACGCCATCAAAAAAGAGGAGTCCGAGGCGCACCCAAATGCCCCCATCCGCACCCTGAGAAAGAAGCCTTAGGAATTTTCCAAAGCATTCAATAGCTTGTTGTGGATTCCGTCAAAGGCGCCGTTGGACATGATGAGGACCACGTCCCCCCGGTGGAGCCGCGCCAGGAGGCTCGAAAGAAGGGCTTCCGTAGTCCCGGCGTACGCAGCGTCCAGGCCTCTCCCACGGAGGTCCTCGACCAGGGTCTGCGAGGAGAAGCGTTCCCCGGGCGGAATCTTGTCCATGAGGGGGGGCTCGGCAATGAAGACGAGGTCGGCCCGGGCGAAGGATTCGGCGTATCGGTCCTGAAAGATGCTCCGGCGGCTGGAGTTGGACCGCGGCTCGAACACCGCCACGAGCCTTTGTTGTGGATACTTTTCCCGCACTGCGGCTATGGTCTCCAGGACCGCCGTGGGATGATGGGCGAAGTCGTCCACCACCGTGACGCCTCGCTGTTCCCCGCGTACCTCCTGGCGACGGCTGACGCCCTTGAAGGTGCGCGCCGCTTTCCGGATGGCATTCGGGGGGATGTCCAGGCTCTCGGAGAGTGCGCCCGCGGCCAGAAGGTTGCCCACATTGTGCCGGCCGTAGAGGGGGGTTTCCACGGTCACGGGTTCTCCGGAAGGCCGTCGTATGGTCAACCGGGTCAGGGGTCCGTTGAACGCCAGGTTTTCAGCCGACCAGTCGGCTCGGTTGCGCAACCCGTAGGTGACCACCCGGCATGGCGCCTTCCGGGCCTCGGCGGCCACCAGAGGGTCGTCCGCATTGGCGACGAGAAGACCTGCGGGCGGAAGCAGGGCCAGGAAAGCCCGGAACCCGGACAGCATGTGTTCCAGGTCCCGGTAGATATCGGCGTGGTCGAACTCGATGCTGGTCAAGATCGCAGCCCAGGGCTTGTAGTGGAGGAACTTAGGCCCCTTGTCAAAAAAGGCCGAGTCGTACTCGTCCCCTTCGATTACGAAGCAGGGGCCGGTTCCCTCCTTGAAGTTGGCCGGGAAGTTGCCGGGCATGCCTCCGATCATGAAGCCCGGATTCAGTCCGGCTGTCTCCAGCAACCATGCGGCCAGGGAGGCGGTGGTGGTCTTGCCGTGAGTGCCGGCCACCACGATGCTGCGTTGGTCTCCGATGGCATAGATCCGAAGGGCCTGGGGCAGGCTCAGGTAGTATGTCCCGAGGCGTACGAGTTCCAGGGCTTCCGGGTTATCGCGGGTGATCACGTTTCCCACGATGACCAGATCCGGCCGCGCCGAAAGGTTCTCAGGTCGGTAGTCCGGGAACACCGGAATCCCCAGACTCTTCAGAAAGACACTCATGGGAGGGTAGACGTTCCGGTCCGATCCCGTGATCCGGTATCCCCGCTGTTTCAGGAGCCCGGCCAGTGAGGCCATACCCGTCCCGCAGATGCCCATCAGGTGGACGTGGTGCACCGCACGGGGAGGGGTGTTGCGATCCGGCCGCAGCCCGAAGGTCGTCTGATCGGGCGGAAGATCTGGTTTCATGACATTCTTTCCGCATCAGGGCCCGTGTTCAAGGTGGGCCGGGCCAAAGGGGTTGGAAGAGGGTAAAAAAGGCTTGTCATTTGTTTCCAATCCGAATATAAGGACAGATTACCAATTTCAAATATGAAGGAGATAGTGATGTCCAAGGTATGTGAAGTCTGCGGAAAACGCCCCATGGTGGGCTCCAATGTAAGCCACGCCAACAACAAGACCAAGAAGCATTGGTATCCGAACCTCCAGCGGGTGAGAACCCTTCAAAACGGCCGTACCCGGCGAATGAACGTGTGTACGTCGTGCATCCGCTCCGGTGCCGTGATCAAGCCTTGAGTACGGCTGTCCCGGGTCTTTTTTCCAAGTGAAGAGCCCTTGATGCTTGGGCTGAAGATCCGTCTCAGTGGGCCTCCACGTCTCCCATGGCCTGTATCCTCTCCACGATCATTACGTTTTTCACCTTTTTCACCGCAGCAACCATATCCTGCAGCTGCTGGTAGTTCTCCACTTCAACGGTGAAGTAAGACACCCCCTTCTTATCGGCTGTCGTGTGCACCTCGGCGTGAATGATGTTTGCGTTCTTGGCGGCCATTATGGCGCTGACTTGCGCCAAAATGCCCTTTTTGTCCATAGACGTAATTCGCAGCCGGGCCAGGTGGACCTCTTTCTCCGTGGGCTCCCACTCCACGTCCACGACTCGTTCGGGGTCGGCGTTGAGCACATGGCGGCAGTCGCGTTTGTGGACCGTGACCCCCCGGCCTCTGGTGATAAAGCCTTTCACATCCTCTCCGGGAAGGGGGCTGCAGCAATTGGCGAATCGCACGAGCATGTTCTCCAGGCCCTTGACCTTAATGCCATGGGTGCTTTTTTTCCGCTTGATCCTGGAGACCATCTTGTGCATGAGTCCCGGATGAGTGTCTTCGATTCCCAGGCGCGACTTGAGCCGTCCGGTCACCTGTTTCACCGAGACCTTGCCATATCCGATGTTGGCAAGAAGGTCCTGGATGTTGTGAAAGCTGAACGCCTCGGCCACCTCGGCCAGGTCGTTGTTTTTGGTGATGTTGGGAACATTCATCCGCTCGTTCTCCAGAGCTTTTTCAAGCAGTTCCTTTCCCAGCTGCACGCTCTGGTCCCGCTCCTGCCGCTTGATCCAGTTGCGTATTTTCGTCTTTGCCCTGGGGGTCTTGACAAAATCGAGCCAGTCCTTCCTGGGCTGCTGCTTCGGCGACGTGAGGATCTCGACGATGTCACCGTTTTGCAGTTCATGACGAAAGGAGACCATCTTGCCGTTTACCCGGGCACCCACACAATGGTCCCCGATGTCCGAGTGAATGCTGTACGCGAAGTCCACAGGGGTGGCTCCCCTGGGGAACTCCTTCACGTGTCCCTGGGGCGTGAACACGTAGACCTCATTGGGAAAGAGATCCATGCGCACGCTTTCCAGGAACTCCTGTGGGTCCTCCAGGTTCTGCTGCCACTCGAGCAGCTGCCGAAGCCAGAAGAACTGTTGCTCCTCGGTCCGATTGGCCGCCGCTCCCTCTTTGTACTTCCAATGTGCGGCTATGCCCTCTTCCGCGACCTTGTCCATCTCCCAAGTCCGAATCTGGATCTCCAGACTCTGTCCCAGCGGGCCGATCACCGTGCTGTGCAAGGATTGGTACATGTTCGCCTTGGGCATGGAGATGTAATCTTTGAAGCGGCCCGGAACCGGCTTCCACATGGCATGGATTACACCCAGGACCTCGTAGCACTCCTTGAGAGAGTGTACGATGACGCGGCAGGCGACGATGTCGTACACCTGGTTCACGCTCAGGTTCTGCTCCTTCATCTTTTTGTAGATGCTGAAGAAGTGTTTGTGCCGGCCTTTGACGGTGGCGTCGATGCCGGTCTCCTGGAGCTTCTGAGAAAGGAGGAACTTGGCCTCCCGTATGAACGATACCCGGGCTCCGCGACGCTCCGCGATGCCGGTCCGGATTTGCTCGTGAATCTCCGGTTCCAGGTAGAACAGGCATAGATCCTCCAGGCTGCTCTTGAGCCAGTAGATACCCATGCGGCCCGCCAGGGGGGCGTAGATTTCCAGTGTTTCCCTGGCAATGGACGCCTGTTTTTCAGGCGGTTGGAAGCCCAGGGTGCGCATGTTGTGGAGCCGGTCGGCGAGCTTGACCATGATGACGCGGATGTCCGTGGCCATGGCCAGGATCATCTTGCGCATGTTCTCCGCCTGCCTCTCCTCGTGATTCGTGAAATGGACCTTGCTGATTTTGGTGACGCCGTCCACGACGTTGGAGGTTTCCTGGCCGAACAGCCGTTCTATCTCGACCAGCTCCGCAAAGGTGTCCTCCACCGTGTCGTGCAGAAGCCCCGCCACAATGCTGATCACGTCCATTTTCATTTGTGTGAGGATGTAGGCGACTTCGAGTGGATGGGACAGGTAGGGTTCTCCGGAAAGGCGGACTTGCCCCTTGTGGACCTTGGCCGAATACACGTAGGCCTTCTCCACGAGGCTGCTGTCCGCCTTGGGGTGGTAGCTCAGGAGACGGCTTGTGATATCATGTAAGCGAATCATAGAGTGCCTGGATCCGCTCGTGTATCCAATTGAAGGCGTTTTCAACGGGGATGGACTCCCCCTTGGACTCGCCCCGGAGTTTGACCTCCAGCTGCCCGTTTCCGAGGCTCCTGGAGCCTATCGTGACACGAAGGGGGACACCCAGGAGGTCTGCATCCTTGAATTTGGCCCCGGCACGGAGGTCCCGGTCGTCCAGGAGGACATCCATGGACTGGTCCTGGAGTTCCAGGTACAGTGCTTGGGCGGCCTCCACCACCGCGGGTTCGTTCATTTGAAGCGGCAGGATGACTACCTCGAACGGTGCAATGGGCACGGGAAAGATGATGCCGTCATCGTCGTGATTCTGCTCGATGGCGGCGGCCACGGTTCGGCCCACTCCGATGCCGTAGCATCCCATGACAATAGGGCTCTCTTGTCCGTTTTCATCGAGGTAGGTGGCCCCCATGGATAGGCTGTACTTGGTCCCGAGCTTGAAGATGTGCCCCACTTCGATTCCCCGGCTGAATTGCAGGCCGCCTCCGCATCTCGGGCAGGGGTCCTCCGGCCTGATCACCCGCAGGTCTGCGAAGCGGTCCACGCTGAAGTCCCGATCCGGGTTGACGTTTCTGAAATGAACATCAGCCTGATTGCCGCCGGCGACGGCGTTGCGCATCCCCTTTACGGCATGGTCGGCCAGGATGCGAAGGTCGAGCCCTACAGGACCGGCG
>CAZQCK010000173.1:0-5835 GCA_964591925.1 uncultured Desulfobacterales bacterium | reverse complement strand
CTCCTTGAAGGTGCGGCCGATGGCCATGGTCTCGCCCACGGATTTCATGGAGGTGGTGAGCCGGTCCTCGGCCCCGGGAAACTTCTCGAAGGTCCAGCGGGGGACCTTGACCACACAGTAATCGATGGTGGGCTCGAACGAGGCCCGGGTCTCCCGGGTGATGTCATTGGCGATCTCATCCAGGGTGTAGCCCACGGCCAGCTTGGTGGCGATCTTGGCAATGGGAAATCCCGTGGCCTTGGAGGCCAGGGCCGAGCTCCTGGACACGCGGGGATTCATCTCGATGACCACCATCTCGCCCGTTGCCGGATGAACCGCGAACTGAATGTTGGAGCCGCCGGTCTCCACCCCGATCTCGCGAATGATGTCAATGGACGCGTCCCGCATCACCTGGTACTCCGCATCCGTCAGGGTCTGGGCCGGGGCCACGGTGATGCTGTCCCCGGTGTGCACCCCCATGGGGTCCAGATTCTCGATGGAGCAGATGATCACCACATTGTCCTTGAAGTCCCGCATGACCTCCAGCTCGTACTCCTTCCAGCCGATGAGGGACTCCTCCACGATGATCTCGTTGATCATGCTGGCCTCGAGGCCGTTGTGGGCCATGCTCTCCATTTCTTCACGGTTGTAGGCCACGCCGCCACCGATACCGCCCAGGGTGAAGCTGGGACGAATGATGAGGGGGTAGCCGATCCGCTCGGCCGCGGCCCTGGCCTGGTCCATGGTGCGCACGATCTCGTTTTCGGGCACCCGCAGATGGATGCGCATCATGGCGTCGCGGAACTGCTCCCTGTCCTCCGCCTTGAGAATGACCGGAATGGACGCCCCGATCACCTCGACGCCCAACCGATCGAGCAGGCCGGTCTCTGCGACCTTCACCGCGGTGTTCAACCCCGTCTGCCCGCCCAGCGTGGGCAGGAGTGCATCAGGCCGCTCCCGCTCCACGATCCTGGCCACCATATCCGGCTCGAGGGGTTCGATATAGGTGCGGTGGGCCGTCTCCGGGTCCGTCATGATGGTCGCGGGATTGCTGTTGACCAGCACCACCTCGTAGCCCTCCTCCATGAGGGCCTTGCAGGCCTGGGTACCGGAGTAGTCGAACTCACAGGCCTGGCCGATGACAATGGGCCCGGACCCGATGATGAGAATCTTGTGAATGTCGGTTCGTTTAGGCATGGGTTACCGCCGGCGTACCTTTCGTTTTCCTTGTTGTTCGCGCTGCCGCCCCTCCATCATGGCCACGAACCGATCGAACAGGTATCCGGCGTCGTGGGGACCGGGGCAGGCCTCAGGGTGGTACTGGACCGAGAAGAGCGGAATCCTTTTGTGCCGCAACCCCTCCAGGGTGCCGTCGTTCAGGTTCACGTGGGTTAGCTCCACGTCCGGATCCTCAATGGAGTTCATGTCCACGCAGAACCCGTGGTTCTGGGATGTGATCTCCACCCTGCCCGTGGTGAGGTCCTTGACCGGCTGGTTACCCCCTCGGTGCCCGAACTTGAGCTTGAAGGTCTTTCCCCCCAGGGCCAACCCGAGCAACTGGTGACCCAGGCAGATGCCGAAGGTGGGACGATGCCCCAGCTGTTCTCGAAGCATGTCCACGGCATAGGTCACCGCTGCGGGGTCTCCGGGGCCGTTGCTCAGAAAGAGCCCGTGGGGCGCCAGACGATCGATGGTCTCACCCGCAATATCGGCCGGTACGATCAGCACGGTGCAGCCCCGCTTTTCCAGGGAACGGAGGATGTTGGACTTGATCCCGTAGTCCACCGCCACCACCCGCCACCGGCCTTCTCCCTCGGGCCAGCGGTAGTCGTCGAGAGTCCCGTGGATGGGAACGGCCCGGCCCTCCCGCCACAGCGCCGGCCCGGCGCAGGTGACCTCCCGGACCAGGTCCAGCCCTTCCATGCTCAGCGATCTGCGGGCCTTTTGCACCAGAGAGTCCGGATCCGGGTCCCCGGTGGACAGGGCCGCCCGCATGGCGCCCGCCTCACGAATCCTGCGGGTCAGGGCCCGCGTGTCCATGCCCTCGATGCCGGGCACCCCGGCCTCCCGAAGATAATCGGCCAGGCTTCCTTGGCACCGCCAGTTGCTGGGCATTTCCTGGTACTCGCGCACCAGCAGGGCCCGAACCTGAACACGGGAGGACTCCACATCCCGGGCGTTCACCCCGTAGCTCCCTATCAGGGGATAGGTCATGGTCACCATCTGACCGCAGTAGGACGGATCCGTCAGGATCTCCTGGTACCCGGTCATGCTCGTGTTGAACACCACCTCCCCCGTGGTTTCCACGGGTCCGGTGAAGGAGCGGCCCCTAAACACGGTCCCGTCCTCCAGTGCAAGCAGCGCCTTCATTGATTCAGCTCCAAGTGTGTGGCAGAGCGTTGATAAATCTCTCTTAGCGTCTTGGCGTCTTTGCGAGAAAAACGCGGTCCCTCAATCCCAGGTCCGCCTGACCGTCACCCCCATGGCGCTCAACCGGTCCTTGATCTCCCTTATGGTGTAAGTCCCGTAATGCACAATGGAGGCCACCAGCACGGCGTCGGCCCGGCCTTCGGTCAGGGCGTCAAACAGGTGATCAATGGTCCCGGCCCCTCCGGAGGCGATTACCGGAATCCCCACCCGGCCTGAAATCAGGGCGGTCACCTGCAGATCATACCCTTCCCGGGTCCCGTCCGCATCAATGGAGTTGAGACAGATCTCCCCCGCGCCCAGGGATTCCGCCTCCAGGGCCCATGCCAGCGCGTCCTTTCCCGTTTTCGTCCTTCCCCCCTCAATGACCACTTCATAGCCCGACGGAATCCCGGGAGTGGGTTCCACCTGCTTGACGTCCATACCCAGGACGATGCATTGGCGGCCGAAGGCCCGGGCTCCCTGTTCGATGACGGAAGAATCCTCGACCGCAGCGCTGTTCACACTCACCTTTTCCGCCCCCGCCAGGAGGACCCTTCGCATGCCCTCGAGCGTCCGAATGCCTCCGCCCACGGAAAAGGGAATAAAAATCTCCTGCGCGACCCGGTCCACCACCTCTATCATGATGTCCCGGCCGTCGCTGGAGGCGGTGATGTCGTAGAAAACGATTTCGTCGGCACCCTGCTCGTAGTAGAAGCGGGCCATGTCCACGGGATCGCCGATGTCCACGTTCTCCTTGAACCGCACACCCTTGGTGGTCTTTCCATCCCTCACGTCCAGGCAGGGAATGATGCGTTTACTCAGCATGGCGGCCGTCCCAGCGGGTGAAGTTCTCCAGCATGCGCAGTCCCGGGGCCCCGCTCTTTTCCGGATGAAACTGCATGGCCACGAGGTTTCGCCATCCGATTACCGAGGGGAACACCAGCCCGTGCTCCGTGGTGCCGAGGACATGTCGCTCCCGGGCCGGCACGGGATAGTACCCGTGAACAAAGTAGAAGGCATCCGTCTCTCGAACGCCCTCGAGCACGGGGTGAGGTCTTCTGACCTGCACCCCGTTCCACCCCATGTGGGGCACCTTCAATGGCCGGCCCGCCCGGTCGAGGAGCGGCGACGGAAAACGCTTTACCGTCCCGGAAAGGAGCCCCAGGCACTCGGCGTCGTTCTCCTCGCTGTGCTCCAGGATGATCTGGGCCCCGAGGCAGATCCCGAGAAAGGGGGTCCCTCGACTGAACACCCTGTGGAGCACCCGGTCGAGGCCGGCCTCTTTCAGGTCCTCGATAGCCCGTCCGGCGGCTCCCACCCCTGGAAAGACCACTCTTCTTGCTTCCAGGATCTCTTCCGGGTCTGCGGTGATGCGGCAGGCCTTGCCCAGCCGGTTCAGGGCGCGTTCCACGCTTCGCAGATTCCCCGCCTTGTAGTCCACGATGGCGATCATGCCGACGCTTCCATATCATCCACTCATTTGCAATCTGAATTGGTAAAAGAGGCCCTTCCCTTTGCCCGCAGATCAGCCATGATTCCCTGGGCGGCTCTCCGCCCGTCCGCCATGGCCCGAACCACCAGGGACTGGCCCAGAGCCGTATCTCCGGCGGCGAACACCCCCGCCACTGAGGTACGGTTGTCGTCAAACGTCCGAACAGCGTTGCGCTCGTTCAACTCCAGGCCCAGGGCGTGGACCAGAGGGCTTTTTCTCGGCCCCGTAAACCCCAGGGCCAAAAGCACCAGGTCCGCGTCGATCTCGAACTCGGTCCCGGGAATCGGTTTGGGCGCCGGAGGCCCTCCCCCTTCGGGCTTCCATTCCACCCGGACCCCGCGGAGACCCGTGAGCCGGCCGTCCCGTCCCGAAAACCCGGTGGTCATGACCGACCAGAGGAGCTCTCCACCCTCTTGGTGGGCGTGGCTCAGGCGCAACTGTCGAGGCCACTGAGGCCAGGGGGTGGCCGGGTCCCGCTTCTTGGGCGGACGCGGAAGAATCTCCAGCTGTACCACCCGCTCCGCGCCCTGACGCAGCGCCGTACCCAGACAATCCGATCCGGTGTCTCCGCCCCCGATCACCACCACCCGCTTTCCCCGGGCCTGAACTGCATGGGCCGGATCCACGATCTCGCCTGCAATGCGGCGGTTCTCCAGGGTCAGATAATCCATGGCCGGGTGAATCCCGCGCAGATCCCGTCCCGGCACGAGGAGATCCCGCGGCTCCCGGGCCCCGCAGGCCAGGCACGCGGCATCGAACTTTCGCTGAAGATAGCGGTGGGAGATGTCCTCGCCCACGGTCACGCTCAGCTCGAACACCACCCCCTGGTTCTGCATCAGGCGCACCCTGCGGTCCACCACCCACTTCTCCAGCTTGAAATCCGGAATGCCGTACCTGAGGATGCCGCCGGCACGGGGAGCGCTCTCGAAAACCACCACATTGTATCCGTGGCGGTTCAGCAGGTCTGCAGCGGCCAGCCCGGCCGGACCCGAACCAATTACCGCCACCCTTCCCTCGCGACGCGCAAACGGTGGACGGGAGGTGATGATTCCCCGTTCGAATCCCATCTCCGCAACGGTCTGCTCGATCTGACGAATGGTCACCGGGTCCCCGTCCATGCCGGCTACGCAAGCCGCTTCGCACGGGGCCGGGCAGACCCGTCCGGTGAACTCGGGAAAATTGTTTGTGGACAGCAGAAGATTCAGGGCCTGCTCCCACTGCCCGCGAAAGGCCGCATCGTTGAACTCCGGGATCAGGTTGGCGAGAGGACAGCCGTAAGCATGGCAGAACGGCGTTCCGCAACCCATGCACCGGGCTGCCTGCCAATGGACCTGCTCGTGCCCGAGCTGGCGTTCAACGGCACGAAAGTCCTGCAGGCGTTCCTCTACAGAACGGTAACCGGGATCCACCCGGGCAATGTCCAAAAACCCTCGCTCCCTGTTTTCCATGGAATGACTTCACCCCTTGACGAATTCGTAAAAACTGCGTCCTCTCGCAAAGACGCCAAGACGCCAAGAAAAAGCCGTCTTGGCGCGAAATGTTGACTTTTTGCGAGGCTGTCCCGGAACCGGCCTTACTTGTGCTCCACCTCCTCCCGCTCGGTCGCCTCGTCCTCCTTGCTCATCTTGCCCAGGACCCTGCGGTACTCCATGGGAAACACCTTTACGAAGAACGGCAGGCACGCATCCCAGTTCTCCAGGACGTGAGCGGCCCGGCGGCTCTCTGTGAGCTCCACATGCCTCTGAATCATACTCCGGAGCTCCTCCATGTCCCTGAAGTCGGTGACCAGCTCCAGATCCACCATGTCCAGGTTGCACCGGCTGTCGAACCGCCTTTCAGGATCGTACACATAGGCGATTCCTCCGCTCATGCCGGCGGCGAAGTTGATCCCGGTCTCGCCCAGGACCACGACACGGCCGCCGGTCATGTACTCGCACCCGTGGTCTCCCACGCCC
>CAZQCK010000172.1:0-5956 GCA_964591925.1 uncultured Desulfobacterales bacterium | reverse complement strand
GGGCGGGCAAGCCTCCAGGCAGGTTCCGCACTTGATGCATTTGTCCTGGTCAATGACATGGATCCGGTTCTTGCCGCCGTCAATCGCTTCCGCAGGGCATTTGCGCAAACACATCATGCAGGCCCGGCACTTTTCCGGATCAATATAATAAGAGGGAACCTCACGAAATAACGTGTCGATTTCCTCTCGCGTGAAATACCCTTCGTAGGCCCCCTCGTCTTCCAGGCGCGCGTCCAGCTTTTCCCGCTTCGCGATCTTGATGTAGGGAATCAGCCTGCTCACGTCATCGAGCTTGGACCTCAACGCCTCTCCTTCGATTTCATCGCTTGCACCAAGAGGCCCCAACTCTTTCACTTTACTGGTAAACTCATTTACCACCCGAGTAAAAAGCTGCCCTTCCCCAGCGGACATAAACCCGATCCTCAACCTCTCCGGATTCAAGCCCACATGCTCCATGATTCTTCGACACAGAAGCACCATGTTGAGTGCATGGTAATTGCCATGCGTGATGTAATTGCATTCATTCAGGCGGCAACCACCAATCAGCACCCCGTCCATTCCGTTCGAGAAGGCTCTGAGCACAAAATCCAGGTCGACTCTCCCTGAACACATAACGCGAATCAGCCTGATTTCATTCGTATACTGTAGTCTGGAAACTCCAGCTAGGTCAGCGGCCCCGTATGCTCACCAATGACAGACAAAGCCGATGATCTTGGGTTTGAATTTCGGTCCTGCACCCATGCCTTCTCACCTCCTTGGGGTTAACCCTTTGTTACTCGTCCCCGATTGCCGCGTCCATTTGCCGGATACCCTCTTGTTCCGGAATCGCCGCATCCACCTGGCTCAATAGTTCCTCATCGGTAAAGTGCTTCAGGACAATCGCCCCTGTCGGGCACTTGGCGTTGCAAAGACCGTCTCCCTTGCAGATCACAGGGTTCACCACGGCCTTTTTGCCCTGCCGGGTCTCGCGGAACTCTATGGCCCCATACGTGCAGGCGGTTATACAGGCCCCGCAACCCATGCACTTCTTTTCATCCACCTCGCAGACCGCACCCGAGACCGTTACGATATCGTGGGAGAGAAGGGTCAACGCCCGGCCCGCCGCGCCATACGCCTGGTTGATCGCCTCCGGAATGTGCTTGGGATAGTGGGCCATGCCACAGAGATACACCCCCTCCGCGCTGAACTCGACCGGCCTCAGCTTGACATGCGCTTCCTTGAAAAATTCGTCCGGGCCCAGGGAGACCTTGAAGAGCTGAGCGATTTCCTGGTTGCCCGAAGGCGGAATCACAGCGGCGGACAAGGCAAGGTAATCAGCGTCGATCGCCAGCGGCCGGCCCAGAATGGGGTCGGTCACGGCCACCTGCAACACGGACCGGCCTTCCGACTCCACCGCCTCCACCTTAGGCGGATCCTCCGGCTCATAGCGGATGAACTTGACATCCCGATCAGAGGCCTCCCGATAAGCATCCTCCAAAAGCCCATAGGTGCGCATATCCCGAAACAAAACGTAGATGTCCACCTCGGGGTTGAGCTCCTTGAGCTTCAAGGAGTTCTTGACCGCATGGCTGCAGCACACCCGGGCGCAGTAATCCCTGTCCTCATTTCTGCATCCGACACACTGGATCATCACCAGACTCCGGGCGTTGCGCAGATCGTCCTCTCCCTGGGCTATGCGCTCCTCCAGCTCCAACTGGGTCAACACCCGGTCATGCTCTCCATACAGATACTCCGCGGGCCGATACTCATCCGCTCCAATGGCGATCACCGCTGCACCGTGTCGAATCTCCTGCCGCCCCCGCTCAGAGGTTACCTTGGTCACAAAGTTGCCTACGTAACCGGTCGCCTCCGTGATCACGGAATCCGTGCACACATGAATGAGAGGGTTCTGATACACCCGGTGGACGAGATCATGCACATAGGCCTGGACATCCAGCCCTTCCAGCGTGGAATGGATCCTTCTCGCCGTCCCTCCCAGCCGGGATTCCTTTTCCAGCAGATAGACATCATGCCCCTGCCGGGCGATGGAGAGCGCGCAGGTCATGCCGGCGATCCCTCCCCCCACCACCAGCGCCGTCTTGTTCACCGGCAGATCGATCTCCTGCAAAGGCTCCAGATAGCAAGCCCGGGCCACCGACATGCGGGTGATGTCCTTGGCCTTTTGCGTGGCGTCCTCGGGTTCTTTGGAGTGCACCCAGGAGTCCTGCTCCCGAATATTCGCCATTTCGTAGTAGTATTGATTGATGCCCGCCTCGCGCAGCGTGTCCCGAAACAGAGGCTCCAGGGTCCGGGGCGAACAGGCCGCCACCACCACGCGATTGAGACCCTTTTCCTGAACCATGTCGGTGATCTCCTGCGCGGAGTTGGTGGCACAGGAAAAGAGCTGTTCCTGGGCGTACACCACATGGGGCAGGCCCAGGGCATAGTCCACCACCGAAGGGACATCCACCACCCTTCCGATGTTCGCCCCGCAATGGCACACAAAGACACCGATCCGCGGCTCCTCCCGGGAGACGTCTTTCTCCTCCGGATACAGCCTCTCCCGGGTGAGCTTCCCGCGCCTGGAATCCAGAAACTCCCCGCATTGTGAGCCCGCGCCGCTGGCGGAAAACACCGACTCGGGAATATCCATGGGGCCCTGGAATGCGCCGCTGACAAAAACTCCCGGGCGGCTGGTCTCCATGAGGTTGGTGGAGCGGGCGCTGCAGAAACCATGCTCGTTCAGATCGATGCCGAAGGTCTCCGCCAAGGCATCATGATCCGCAGGGGGATTCAACCCCACGGACAGGACCACCATTTCGAATTCTTCCTCTTTGACCCCGTCCTCGGGCGTGGAGTACCGTATGATGACATTCTTGGTCTCCGGGTCTTCCCGGACCACGGAGGCGTAGCTTCGAATGAACCGGGTCCCGGGCAATTGCTCCGTTCTTCGGTAGTAAGGCTCAAAATCCTTCCCATAAGACCGAATGTCGTTGTGGAAGATGGTACACTCCGCCTCTGCGTCATGGTCCTTGGTCAGAATCACCTGCTTCTGCGTATAAGTGCAGCACACCGACGAGCAGTAGCTGTTGTCCCCCGGTGTGACCCGTCTCGAACCGACGCATTGAATCCAGGCGATCTTGTGCGGATGCTTCTTGTCCGAAGCCCTCAGAATCTCCCCTTCGTAGGGCCCGGTGGCGCACAGCAGCCGCTCGAAGTCCAGGCTGGTGACCACGTTCTCGAACGTCCCGTAACCATAGTCACCCTTGACCCTCGGGTCGAACGGCTCATAACCCGGGGAGAGGAGAACCGCCGCCACCTTTATCTCGACCTTCTCCGGCTTTTGCTGGAGATCGATGGCGTCGTTCGCGCAAACCCCCTCGCAAATCCGGCATTTCTCCTCTTTCAAGTAGAGGCAGCTCTCATCAATGTAGGCGATCAGGGGAATGGCCTGGGAAAAATAGATATGCACGGCCTTGTTCGAAGAAATTTCCTGGTTGTATTGGTCCGGGTACTCCACCGGACAGTACTCCGCACACGTACCACAACCCGTGCATTTGTCTTCTATGATGTATCTGGGCTTCTTGACCAGGGTGACCTGAAAGTCCCCCGCCTCTCCCTCCACACGATCCACTTCCGTGTAGGTGAGAACCTCGATATTGGGATGCCGGCCGACCTCGACCAGTTTGGGTGAGAGGATTCACATGGAGCAGTCATTGGTCGGATAGGTCTTGTCGAGCTGGGCCATGTGACCCCCGATGGCCGGGGATTTCTCCACAAGGTACACACGAAACCCGGCCGTGGCGAGGTCCAACGAGGCTTGAATCCCGCTGATTCCGCCGCCGACCACCATGACGTCTCCAAATTCGTGCTCTCCACCACGTTTCGAAAGCTGTTGAATGCGTTCTTTCAGCAATTGTTCCTTTTCCACGGTCCATCCCCTCGTTGGATGTTCTCGAAGGCGTCAACACCGCCTCCATACGGCCCAACCGGCGCTATAACGCTTCTTGAATGATCTCCGTAATATCCTTGATCTCGATGTCCTCCACCACATCCAGGGTCAACTTGCTGTCCTCGAAGTTGGCAATGCAGTACGGACAGGAGGTCGCCAGCACCTCGGCCCCCACCCCCATGGCCTGCTCCACCCTGAGGTCGCAGAATCGCTCCCCCTTCCGGGTCTCCATCCAGATCCTGCCGCCGCCCCCGCCGCAGCACAGGCTGTCCTCACGCGACTCGGGCATCTCGTTCAGCTCCAGGCCGGGAACCCTTTGCAACACCTCCCTAGGCTCATCATATATCCCGTTATGCCGTCCCAGATAGCAAGGATCGTGATAGGTCACCTTCTTCCCCACCTCCCGGGTGAGCTCCAGCCTTCCCTCTCGAATCAGCTCTAACAGGTACTGTGTGATGTGAATAACCTCGAAGTCCACCATGAACTCGGGGTACTCGTTCTTGAAGGTGTGGTAGCAATGGGGCGAGGAGACCAGGATTCTTCTCACACCATGATCGATAAACGTCTTGATATTTTCCCTGGCCAGGCGTTTGAACACCTCCTCGTCGCCCGTCTTGCGTATGCTCTCGCCGCAGCAGCTCTCCTCGGGGCCCAGAATTCCAAACGACACACCGGCCTTGTTCAGGATCTCGGCGGTGGCTCTGGCGACCTTCTTCAGGCGAGGGTCATAGCACAGGTAGCAGCCGGGAAAGTACAAAAGGTCCATGTCTTCGGTGAAGATCGGCACGGACAGGCCTTCGGCCCAGTCCGCCCGTTTGGCCCGCTCTTCACTAAGGGGATTGCCTTCACCGACAAGGCTTCCGCTCACGGTTCGAATGGGCTGCACAGGCGTGGGGAACACCCCGTATTCCGTAGCGATTCTACGCAAGGCCACTCCGGATTCGATCTGCTGGACATCCCTGGGGCACTGCTGGGGGCACCTTCCACAGGTAGTACAAAGCCACATCTCTTCGCTTTCAATGTCCGTCATGCCGAAAGTGGCTTCTCGGACGATCTTCCGCATGCTGAAGTTCCGAACCCGATTCCAGGGACAAACCACATCGCACAATCCGCATTGAAAGCATCGCTTGAAGGCGTCCCCGCCGCTCGCCTTGATCACATCGACGATCTCTTTGTAGTCGGCTACATTCTCCACGGTCGTTCCTCAACCCCTTCTTTCCCGGAATGGTTCAGCCTCTCTTGGACTCCGACATGCGGACAATGGTCTCCATGATCTTGTCCATGCCGTGTCTGTTCGCCAGGGATTCCAATCCGATCTCCAGTTCCTCCCGCTCTTCCTGCACCTCCTCCTCTTCCACCTCCTCTTCCCTTTCCTCATAGGTCAGGGCGTCCACCAGGCACCACTTGACACACAGGGGCTCGTCTTCGCCTTCGCACATATCGCACTTCAGGGGAAGATTGGAGTCGGGTTCCTTGAAGATGTCCCTGGACGGGCATGCCGCCCGGCAGAAGGTACACTCATCATATTCTTTTCCGTCGATCACGTACTTGTCCCGGCCCATGCACTCGGCCGGCGCATACTCCCCCGCGTAGACGGGCACGTAGATGTCGCGGAGGGGATCACGAATCACTCGAATCCGGGATCTCGCCGGGTTGTTGCTGCTGTATTTGGGCAGGGAGTGAAAGGCGGAGCATATTACCTCACAGGCCCTGCACCCGTTGCACTCGTCCGCATTGATCTTTATGGTCTTAACGATCTTTGTTTTCTTTTCACTCATAACGGTTTCCGCCTCTTCACATCAGTTATTCTCTTCTTTTGCAGAAGGTTCTTTGGAAGACGCATCTTCATCATCCGTCAAAATACCCCTTGACACAAAATCTTCGGCCACATAATCCAGACCCAGCTTGTTCAGGGCTTCTTTAGTGGGAATGCCGTCCTCGTTCCAGCCCTTGAAGTTGTAATACGTGTCCAAGAGCTCCTTTTCGAGCTCGGGAAATCGCTTCTTCCAGTGGTTCTGTGGCGGC
>CAZQCK010000171.1:0-6002 GCA_964591925.1 uncultured Desulfobacterales bacterium | reverse complement strand
GGCAGCGATGCATCTCCCCGAAGACGGCGGACTTGTCCGGGGACAGGTTGACGACACAGTTGGAGACGACCACGTCCACGGAATCGTCGGGCACGGGCAGCTTCTCGATGGTCCCTTGGTGAAACTCGACATTGCCCAGGCCCAGGCTTTCGGCATTCTCCCTGGCCTTGCAAACCATCTCCGGGGTCATGTCCACGCCGATCACCCTTCCCGCCTCCCCGACACGCCGGGCCGCGAGGAACGCGTCGAACCCCGCCCCGCTGCCGAGATCCAACACTGTCTCGCCCGGTTTCAGGTCGGCCATGCCGATGGGGTTTCCGCACCCCAGGCCCAGGTTGGCCTCACCGGGCGCCAGAAGAAGGTCTTCCTGCTCATAGTCGAGCGCTTCTCCGTATGATCGAATCGCTTCCAGGGAGAAGGTCTCACCGCAGCAGGACGCCCCGCAGCCGCTTCCGCCTCCTTCAGCCACCCGGGCGTACCTCTCCCGGACCAGTTCATGGATCCTGTCCTCGAAATCCCCGTTCGCATTCATGATCCCGTTTCCTTCCTATTCCTTGGCCATCCACTCCTTGATCTCGTCCTTGGTGGGGATCTTGCCCACGCTCTTGACCTCCCCGTCCACGACCACGGCAGGCGTCCCGAAGACGCCGTGCTTGGCGATCTCCATGGTGTCGGTCACCTTGACCACGTCCGCGGGCAGGCCCGACTCGGACACGGCTTCGTTTACGATCTTTTCCGTTTGCTGGCACTTCGGGCACCCGGGGCCCAGCACTTTGATCTCCATGGTTCTCCTCCATCCCGTCATTGTGTGTTTTCTACCTTAGGAGGCCGGCAGAAATAAATTGGACAAAATTGCGCTCAGATTTGGGTCATATTTGGATGCGGCGATTGAGCAAAACCGCAGGCGTAGCTGGACTACGTCGAGGATTTTGCGATTGAGCCGCAGCCGAAGATGGCCTGAAGATGAGATGCAAGATGTTCAAGTTATTTTTGCCGGCCTCCTTACATCAGGGCGTGGATGTTTCTCACACGATTGGCCATCTCCACCAGGTCAGCGGAGAGCAACTCCAGAAAGGAATCGGTGTCCGGGGTTCGTCCCTTTTGAAAGGCCAGCGCCGTTCCAGCGAGCTTTACCTCTAAAGGCACGCCTTCCAGGTCGAAGGGCTCGTTGTGGAGTAGCTTCATGATCCTGCGAAGGGCCGGCTTGGCTTCTGCCGAAGGAGTCAAGGGAAGCATGGCGACCATTTGGTTTTTTTTGAATGTTCCCACCAGATCCGTGTCCCGTACGATTACGGCCAGTCGATGAAGCACCCGGTCCACCAGGGCTTGAGCGGGGATCTTCCTGCCCGGGCGCTTTTCCTTGAATGTGGCCCGGATTACAGTGAAGGCCAGTGCGGAAAAAGGGAGCTCATACCTGAGCGCCTTTTTGATCTCCTTGTCGACGAAAATCCTCAGGTTGGCCCGGTTGAGGACTCCCGGCGGCATCTCTCGATTTGCCTCTTGTTCCGTTTGAATCTGCTTTTGGCGCTCGATTTCCGCATAGATCCGGGCGAAATCATCCTCGTCCACTCGGCCGGCCTCCGCACTCCGTCTCACAGCTCGAAGGATCTCCCCCAGCTCGTCGCTCTCGCCCACGCTTCTCTCCAGCGTTTGCAGTACGGTCGGCTTCTCGATCTCTCTGTCGCCGGGTGCAGGGCCGGAGGAGCGCATGTAATCCAGCTTGATACTTCCTTCGATGGCATCCAGTCGCTCTGTGAGCTTGTTCTCGATGCGCGCGAGGACATCCTCCTGCACGTCCAACTCCCGAAGCTGCCGAAACAGTGTCGATTTCACGCCGGTGATCGTTTTTCGAAGGCGCTCCTCCTCCCCTTGCCCGTTTATTGAGTCCGGTCCCGTGTCGAGGCCCTGGCTTTCGACATACTCCACCAGGATATCGGTCAGGGCCTGATCGTCCCCCTGAGCGTTTCGGATCTCTGCGGCCAGCGCCATGAGCCCGGCGGCGTGTTGCGGATCCTTTTTAATCTCCTCGATGAGGTCGTCCCCGTCCACACCCACCTGCTCTCCGGCTTCCTGGAGTACCCGCGAGAGCCCTTCGTCCTGAAGTTCCCAGCCCAGGTCCTTGATCAGCTGGAGATAATCAGGCAGGGACATGCCGGCCTCCAGAAGGGCGGTCTTGATCCCGGGCAGCAGCCGCCGGAGTTCATCCGGATCCGGAAGCAGCCTTCGCAGGATCCGGGCCATCCGTTCGGTGGACACACCGCCGGAGCGGTACTCGTCTTTTACGATCTGAAAAAACACCCTGTCGGTCAGCTCATGGGCCTTTTCCAGAATGGCTTGCTCGTTTTCATAGGCGATCCCCAGGATCTTCCGGGATTCGACGCCCTGAATGAGCTCGGCCTTCATTTGAAAGACCGCTACGGCCAGTTCCTGAATAGGGACGTCGCTCTTTCCGCTGAAGGTCTTCTCGATCTCCCCGCTGACCAGGTCCAGCTGGTGCGCCAGGACGCTCCCTGGTTGCACCGAATGTTTTCCGGTCAGATCGTTGTCGATCATGGCATTGGATAAGGCCGAGGGATTGGTCACCAGGTTTCGGACCGTGATGGTCTTTTCAAACTCCTCCGCCAGCGCAGTTTCGAGGAGGGCGTCCAGGAAAATCTTCTTGGATCGGCGTTCCGCTTCCGAGGACATCTCGGGCGTCATTCTGGTCAAGGCTTCTCGAGAGACCACCTCGTCGTCGCTCGTGACCTTTTGGTAGAAGACGTGGTTGATTCGCAGGTGTTCAATGCCTTTTCGATCGAGGGCCCTGATCATGGCGTCCGCGTCGGAGTACTCATGCAGGGAGATGAACACCTCCATAAACAGGCGGAGCTCGTTTTTTCGCAGACCTCGGTAGAAGGAAACGGACTGAATGCCCGCTTTCTTGAAATGGTCCACCAGCCGGTCCACATGGACGCGAGGATCAAGCGGTTCCTCATCGATGAAGAACCGTTCCTGGTGGAGAATGAACACGAGCGGTGACATCTGTTGGACGAGGTCCTCGGCAACCGTGAAAAAGGACTCCAGCGCGTCCCTGAAGTAAGGGTGGTCCGGCTGGTACATGGTGGCGCGGTTCATCAGTAGGGACCAGGAACGTCCGAACTGCCCCAGTTGGTGTTTGAATCCTTTTAAATCCTGCACAATAATACCTTATCCTTACCTTCCGGACACACGATCCTGAAAGCTCTTGAGTTGATGGAGAAACTCCCCGCAGTCGGCGAACCGATGGTCAGGCCGGAAGGCCACCGCCTTCATCACCACTGCGTCCAGTGCCCTGTCCAGGGCCGGGTTCATCGCCGAAGGGCGTTGTTGAAAGAAACCATCCTTCAGCTCGAGCTTTTTATTCACGAGCTCCCGCCTCGATTCGTGGGGGGGAAGGGGAAGCGTGGAGACAAGGAGCTCAAACAGCAGCACCCCTGTGGCGTAGATGTCCGCCCGTCCATCCAGGTGGGTCTGCAGGATCTGCTCAGGAGGCATGTAGACGGGCGTCCCTTGAATCGCACCGGACGCCGGGCCCGGGACCATCGTGAGATTCGCGATTCCGAAATCCGTGATCAAGGGGCGGCCGGACTCTTTTTCCATGAGGATGTTGGCGGGCTTGACGTCGCGATGTACTATATGGTGACGGTGGGCGTGGTCCAGGGCGCCCAGCACCTGGAGCACTATGTCCAGGCTTTTTTTCAGGGGAAGGAATCGCCTCGAGGGAACCACATGGCGTCGGGCCCGCGCGATGTGGTGAGACAGCGGGCGCCCTTGAATGAGCTGCATGGTGAAAAAAAGGAATGCGTCTGTTTCTCCCACCTCGTAGATGGGAACGATGTTGGGGTGCGACAGAATAGCGGAGGTTTCAGCTTCCCGGCGGAAGCCTTTCGCGGCCTCGGGCGTCATCTCCTTCTTGGGCAGGATCTTGACGGCGATCCGGCGCTTCAGGGTGCGCTGGTAGGCCTCGAACACCACGGCCATTCCTCCCCGGGCCAGTTTCTGCAGCAGGGTGGAGGTGCCCACTTCCATTCCGATGAGGTGGTCGAAGTCGGTCTCGAGAAGGCCTTTGTTTTGTGGGGTCATGTCGATGGGCGGCTCCTGATCGGATCACGATAACTTCATCAGAGTCGTGCCGGGTCCCCACGGTGGGCGCTATACAGCTTTGAGAAGCCGGTTGGACGGAGAGGCCTCCACGGCTTCATTGAATGTACGCAGGGTCTGCGACAGGCGCTCCATTTCCTCGGACCAGGCGACCGGGATGGCTTCATTTCCCCGGTGATCCAGGGCGTCCAGGACCGCCTTGATCGTCAGGGTGTTAGGATCGCGGCCGGGCTGGTAACCCGTCTCGCTGTCTTCTTCGTTGCAGGACTCCGACAGGACGCCGGCGTCCACCAGTTCATAGACGAGCTGGTGTACCAGGCGAATGGGAAACTCCAGTTTATGGGAGATTTGCAGGGCGGAACAGGGCGGGATACCCGCCGAGAAATTGTGAACCAGCAGGTGCACGATTCTCAGAGAGAGAAGGCGCTTGAACGCGTGGCTGGCCGTGAGGCAGTCCTGCTCGAACTCATAGGTGTCCACGTTCTGGTGGGCAAAGGATATCTCAGCGCCGAACAGGACTATGAGCCAGCTCACCTGGAGCCAGATGAAGAAGAGGGGCAGGGCTGCGAAGCTCCCGTAAATCGCATTGTACCGGCTCACGTTGACCTGGAAGAGAATGTACACCCACTGGAAGAGATGGTAGGCGGTGCCGGCTATGATGGCGGCCAGAATCGCCGAGGTCAAACGCACCCGGTTGTTGGGCATGAACATGTAGATGAAGGTGAAAAGGATCCACATTACGCAGTAGGGAAGGAAATTCAGTAGTAAGGAGATCAGGGGTCCGATAGCCCCGAGCAGGCTGATTTTCTCCATCACGAGCCGGACGCCGCTTGCGACCACCACGGTGGCGGCGCTGGACAAGAGGAAGAGCACCGGGCAGATGAGAATCATGGAAAGGTAGTCTGTGATCTTTCTTCCCAGGCTTCGAGGCTTTTTGATGCCCCAGATGTCGTTGAAGGCGTTCTCGATGTGTGAAAGAATCTTGATGATGGTGTAAAACAGGACCACCACGCCGATTCCTGCAACCAGACCGCCCTTGACATTGTCCAGGAGTGCATGGGAAAAATCGATGATGCGCAGCGCGACCTCCTCTTGGCCGGCGAGGCGTTCAAGGAGGATGTCCCGGAGGTGTTGCTCGAACCCGAATCCCTTGGCTATGCCGAAGATCATGGCCAGTACGGGCACCACCGACAGCAATGAATAGAACGTGAGAGAGGAGGCCCTCAGCTGGCAGCGGTCCTCGGCCAGACCGCGGAAGGTGAGCAGGGTGATGCGAGCCAGGCGGAGAAAAAAGGCCTTGAATCGGGGAAGGTCTTTTCTTCGAATCCGCCAGATGTCTGTGGTGAAAAACTCGATGCTTCGAGCGGTTTGCTGTCGAAGGTCCTTTATGGGAGAGCGCTTTTCTGTCATCGTGATTTCCGGCGGGCGGACGGGTCGCCGCAGCGGCATGGTGTTTTGTGGTTGGGATCGATGGTCTCTGTATACCTCGACGATCATCGAGGGTCAAGGCAAAGTGTCGAAGCCGTTTTATCGAGGAGTGAATTCAACCCAGGAATTTGAGCCAGGAGCAGCTGGCACAAACTTTATCGGTAAAGCAGGCGGCCGTGTCAAAAATTGAAAAGCGCACCGACATGTATATCACTCAAGCAGCGATTCCCGGAGTAGGTGAAGAGCCGCGAAAACAGAGGTTTTCCGCTTTCCTTCTTCGTAAAGATTTCCAGGGTGTAGACGGAAAAATCGTAACTTCTCATTAAGTCCAGGCATAGCCGGGGGATTCCGGACGGATTCAATTTATGAGCAGAGGATTTGTCGAAACTTTTTATGGAGTGGGTAGACCCAGATTGATTTGATGGGAAGCTGTGGTTTCTTGGTGTTGCCAAGCC
>CAZQCK010000170.1:0-6104 GCA_964591925.1 uncultured Desulfobacterales bacterium | reverse complement strand
GCAATGACCAGGCCGGGAGCGGAGGGAGTGGAGGAAAGCCCCGACCTCCGGAGCCTGCATAACGTCTGTTGGGTTGCGGGCCATGGCCCGCCTTAGCGCTTGAGCGCAACCGGTAAGATTCCCTCAAAATCCCACTCTGACGGAGGGCCCTCATTCGGATTGAACTCATTTCATTAAATCCCCACCACCACTTTTGTAAATGGGGTTTCCTTCGACGACTCTATTTACGAGAGAAATCCGATATGCTATATACTCTGCATGCCGAGAAAAGCCCGAATAGATGCGCCAGGTGCCTTGCACCATGTTATTGCAAGGGGAATTGAGCGTCGTATTATTTTTACGGATAATGCGGATTGTGATGATTTTCTGGAACGACTGGAAAGCCTCGTTTCCGAGACGCATACCTCCTGCTATGCCTGGAGTTTAGTACGAAACCATCTTCATCTGCTGCTGAAAACCGGCAATGTTCCCATCGCAACGGTTATGCGCCGTCTGTTGACCGGGCACGCCATGCGGTTCAATAGGCGGCATGACCGAACCGGACAGCTCTTCGAGAATAGGTACAAGTCAATCCTCTGCCAGGAAGACGTCTATTTTAAGGAGCTGATTCGTTACATCCATTTGAATCCATTGAGAGCCGGTATTGTGGCCGATATGAAGGAGCTTGCCTCGTATCCCTATTCAGGCCACAGTGCAGTCATGGGGAAGAAAGACCGCGGCTGGCAGTCTGTAGATTATGTGCTTTCGTTGTTCGACAGCCGGGAGTTTAAGGCCAGGCCCGCCTATGAGAAATATTTGGAGGCGGGGATCGAGAAGGGAAGGCGCTGGGACCTTATCGGGGGCGGGTTAGTTCGGAGTGCGGGCGGATGGGCTGCTGTGAGTTCGCTTGGTAAAGCAAGGGTTTTCACTAAAAGCGATGAACGTATCCTGGGCGACAGCGATTTTGTAGCGGATGTGCTGGCAGAGGCCGAAGAGGCGATGGAAAGGAAAGCCGCTCTGGCAGTTCAAGGGGTCGACCTGCAGAGAGTGATGGATCTGGTAGCTGACCTGCTGTCCATGCCGCGGGAACGAATCATTGGTGCGGGGAAATCTCCCGACAAGGTGAAGGCCAGGCGTCTTATCTGTTATTGGGGAACCACGGAACTCGGCCATACCATGACCGTCGTGGCCAACGCCTTGAAGATTTCAGTATCAACGGCAAGCATCGCCGCCAAAAGAGGCGAACGGATTGCCCTCGAACGCGGCTACTCACTTGTGGACCTGCTAAATATAAAAATATAAAGGGCGTCCCCACGTCCACCTTGACAAAAACAACCGACAGTGGAACGATCCCTTCCATGAAGACCTCTCAGGAAACTCTCTCCGCGGTGGGACGTTTTTCTCCGTTTGAGCGCCAAATTCTGGCTCATCTCAAGGACCACCTCTCTCGAGTGCCCTCGGTCCAATCTGTGGTGATCTTTGGTTCACGCGCCCGTGCGTCATCCACAGAGCATTCCGATCTGGACGTGGCCGTGGTTGTGGATGAGGCAAACCGCGTGACCGCCGATGCCGTGGAACAGGCGAAATGGCGGTCTCTCTACCCGGAAGCGTCTCTCTATGTCAATCTCGTCGTCATTTCCCAAAAGCAACTCCATAGCCGCAACCGGTTTTCCCGCACTCTTCAGCGCGAGGGAGTTTCCCTATGGAAGAGGAACAAAGACAAGAGGTCGAGGAAGAACTCCGTTTAGCCCGGGAGAACTGGGAATCCTACAGGGACAACCGGCATGCGAAGCGTTTCCGCAAAGCGACTTCGGATCTGTACTTCTTTTCCGAGCACGCGGCCAAGGCCCTCCTGCTATCCGTGGGCATCGATCCGCAGAGCCACGAGGGAATTCGCAGGATGCTCAGCCTCCACTTCATCAAGACCGGCGGCATTCCGGTCCAGGTGGCCCGCTACATGGGCAACCTCTACGATCGAAGAAAAACCGCGGAGTACTCGCGCTTTGCGGGTTGGGAGTTCACCGAAGAGGAGGTCCTGACCTATACGCAGTGGGCGGGCGAGTCAGCACAGGCTTTCCTGAAAAGCCTCGCCGATCAAGTGCCCGACCTCCGGTCGGAGACCGATGCCTTCGTCGAGGCCATCGATGAAGTGCTTCGGGAAATCCAAGCCTGAGGATCTTTTACCTCGAGTACCGGAAACGCAGCATCGCTGCCAAAAGAGGCGAACGGATTGCCCTCGAACGCGGCTACTCACTTGTGGACCTGCTAAATATAAAAATATAAAGGGCGTCCCCACCTCCTACCACAGCCGATCCGCATACACCTGTGGAATACCAGCCGCCGCAATCGCCTCGGCCGTCTTTTGAATGTCGTACACCACGAACCGCACCTCCAGGGTTCGGGCCTGCGAATCCCAGATCACATACTTGGCCCGGCTGTCTCCGTCCCGGGGCTGACCCACGCTGCCGGCGTTGATCAGCCGGGGGCCCTGGTCTTCCAAGGATACCACTCCCGGCCCAAGGGCCCGAACCTCCACATGCCCCGCCTCCAGGCTGACCAGAACAAGCTCGTGGGTGTGCCCGACAAAGCACATCTCCTCCTCCATCCTGAGCAGGGCCTGCTCCACGGTTTCGTGATCCACCTGGAAGAGATAGGTCACCAGGTCGTCCGGAGGAAACCCGTGCACGAATCGGCAGCCCTTCCAGGTGTGAAACCTCGGAAGGGAGCAGCAGAAGGACAGGACATCCCTGCTCATGAGCTCCTCGGTCCGAAAAAGGGCCTTTCTCGCCAGGGGATTGAACCACCCGAGATTCTCAGGCCGGCACAGGGCCCACTCGTGGTTCCCCATGACCGAAGGAATGCCACGCTCCCGCAGAAGGTTCACCACTCCCTCTGGCTCTGGGCCGTATCCCACGTTGTCTCCCAAAGAAACGATCCGGTCCACGCCCTGCCCGTCCAGATCTCTCAGAACCTCCTTGAAGGCCTCCAGATTGCCGTGAATGTCCGATAGAATCGCCAGTCGCATGCTTGTTGCCCTCTTCGGGAAAAAACCCCTCACCATCCCGAATCCACTGCCGTGATCACCACAAATGCATTGAATACCACCCTACTGAGTTTCAGAGATTTTCACAAGGGATTGAAGTTCTGCCCTGAGGCATTCCCGGCCGGCCCCGAGCAACGCCCCCGTTGAAAGCCCTATCTCGGGCCCGAAGGGCACGGCAATCTCATGTGGGGCGAGGGTGATTTTGTAGCGGATGACACCGGCAGAGGCCGAGGAGGAGTTGGGGCACCACGGACCTCGGCCTGACCATGACCGGCATGGCCAACGCCTTGAAGATTTCCTATCGCTGCCAAAAGAGGCGCAACATAACGTCCCTCTTGCGGCATTGACAATTTGCCATGGGATATATCAAACTGGAAAAAGACCTTCCGACACAACCGCGTAACCAGCCTGAATTCAGGCCCGAAGAACTCCCATATGGATGATGGTGTAGACAAAATAAGGGTCGCAATCGCCGACGGATACAACTTGCCCTCCCTTTCGCCTGTGGCCATGGAGGCCGTTGATCTGGCATCACAAGAGGGCGTCCCTGCTGCAAGGCTTGCCGGGGTTATCGAGCAGGATCCCTCTCTGGCGGCAAGGCTCCTCAAGCTCGCCAACAGCTCCTTTTTCAAGACCGGCCTGCCTGTGGGCACACTGACCCAGGCCATTGTCAAGATAGGTTTTGACAGGGCAAGGATGATGGCCCTGTCAATCTCCCTCAGGGACACCTTCCCCATGGGCAAAAAAGGGCCCATGGATTATGAGAAGTTTTGGAGAATTTCCCTGTATCGGGCCTTAATCGCAAAAGCCCTGGCCACGCGCCTCGGCTCTGTCCACCCGGAAGAGGCCTTTATAGCAGCCTTACTCGAGGAAATAGGCCTGCTCGTATTCTATGACCTCTTTATCAAGGATAGAGTTTCCGATCCACCTCTTGATCTCGACGACCTGGATAAGCTCTTGCGCTGGGAAAAGGAGACCTTTGGAATCGATCACCGGGAAACAGGCAAATTCGTTCTTTCCCAATGGGCCTTTCCGGAAAAGATCCTCATTTGTCAGGACGCAGGGACAAAAACCGACCGCCCTGAAACCCGGCCCGAGGAACCGCTCCTCTTTGTATGCGATGTAGCAATCCTTCTTGCAAGAATGATGACTTCAAGTAAAGGCGGACTGGCCTCATCCATATCCCGGGCAGCCCGCAAGGCCGGCATCCCCACTGAAGAAATCAACCGGATCGTCTCTTTGGTCTTTGAAGAGGTGGAGGAAATCGGAGCTCACCTCAAGATCCAGGTGGATCGTGACGGCGACATGGTGGCGCTTCTGGAAAAGGCCAATGCCGCACTCATGGGCATTTCCCAGAAGCTGGCCCAATACTCCGCGCCCCCCCCTGCAACCCTGCCGACCGTGGAGACCCTGGATCAAAGCCCATCCTCCGCCACCGAGGTTCTTCAGGCGGTCATGCACGAAATCAGAAACCCCCTCATGGTGGTGGGCGGGTTCGTCACAAGGCTGGCCAAGACCATGGGCCCTGATTCGGAGGGAAGCCGTTATGTGGGAGTCATACTCGAGGAGACTTCAAGACTGGAAAAAGTCATGGGAGAGATGAACAAGAAGCTGGAAAACAGGTGATACTGAACAATCGAGGAATATGTCAAGAAAAAGAAAGGTCAGCGGTTTATTGAAAGAACCCTGCATCTCGCCTGCGAGTCCTGCATTGGCATCGCAGCGCATGTGATCTCCAGAAACAACCTGCGCCCCCCTAAAGATGGAAGTTGAAGGTCCCTGACCTCTCAGATCCGCCGGTCCAGTTTTTTGGGGTCGGCTCGAAGCCAGGAAATAAGGGCTTCCAGCAGGGCCTCAATATCTTGTAGATTCTGAGTGCAGATGTTGTAGAGTTCTTTGTCGGCCACCTCATGGTAAAAATGCACCATCCGATTTCTATACCCGGCAATCACGCGAAAAAGCTCGGCTTGATCTTCGGTAAGAACGCCCTCATGATGCAGTCGAAGGCCGATCTCCTTGTACTCGGCAACAACCACCGCAAACCCTTTGGCCAGGATATGGCGTCCCAGATCGAGGAGGGCCTCTATGCCCCTGCGCAGAAAAGACTCGGCAGAGGCGACGTTTCTCTTGTCGGATACAAATTCGTCGTAGGAGGAAAGCGGCAGGGTCCTTACTGAACGAAGCATCTCCCTGACCCAGGAAATACGCTCCAGGACAACGCCGGATCGAATACGGGCGGGTGTCATCGGGCGCCCTCTTCCAGTATCATTCGCATTCTTTCCTTTTTGAAGGGCATAAGGTCGCCGGCCCTCCTCAATACGAACAGCTCATATCTCGCCTGACTGTCAGGATCGCGGGTGTACAGCAACGCCCCCCGAATGATATCCAGAGCCAAGTAGGGCTCGGCTTCGGGCAAGAGCACCAGGTCCACTCTTCCTACCAGGAACAAGTCCTCCAACTCGATGGTCAATCTTACCCGCTTTTCGGCGCTCCATTCGGCCCTTGTTGCGGGAAGCACGCCGATGTCCACGTCCGACGTCGATTGTTCCAGCGAAGCCTGCCTGCCGCTGATCAGGTCTTCAATCTCTTTCGCCCGGCTCCCGAACGCGTACAGGTCGGCTACACCGTAGCGCCGGCAGATCTCCTGCAGTGGACGAGTGAGCGCTGTCAGGTTCTTGGGTTTATTCATTTGTGAACCCCTGTGGCGGGTTAAGGGCCGCAACGGGAGACGCTCTTGCCTCCTCATTATCACAGCGAAATATTAAAGGAATTTTCCAAGGGCATCAACCACAATCTGTTGCTCTTGTTCGAGCACTTCGGGCAACTGATCGTCACCAGCCTCGCCGGCATATCTTCGGCCTGCTTGCGCAGTTCCTGAGGCAGGTGATCCGAGCACCCTTGCCTCTCACTTTCGAATTCGCCGTGCGTCCCCATGCCTTGTAAAGGGCGCCACTCTCGTCCCACCCTCTTCTTTGTCTTGACACTCCAATCCAACCCGGCAAATTCAGTATAAAAATATAACGTCCCTTAAATTGCGTCCCTTAAATTGAGCCGCATCAACCCTTGACAATTCTGCCGTGAT
>CAZQCK010000169.1:0-6105 GCA_964591925.1 uncultured Desulfobacterales bacterium | reverse complement strand
TGACCGAGTACGGAAAAGGCTTTCAAGTGATCCTCGAGATGCCGCTCGAAGGGCAGGCGACACACGGGAAACCCAATTCAGGAGGCCGGCAAAAATAAATTGGACAAAATTGCGCTCAGATTTGGGTCATATTTGGATGCGGCGATTGAGCAAAACCGCAGGCGTAGCTGGACTACGTCGAGGATTTTGCGATTGAGCCGCAGCCGAAGATGGCCTGAAGATGAGATGCAAGATGTTCAAGTTATTTTTGCCGGCCTCCTCAGTCCAAGGAGCTTGATCATACCATGTCGGAAGGATATTTTGTCGTCCTGGCGGATGATGAGGAAAAGGTCCATCACACGATTCGACTCTACATGGAGAGGAACGCGGTCCTCGAGGAGCTAAAATCCTTCTACACTCCGGTGGACCTCCTGGAGTACCTCAAAACCACTGATGATTCCATCGATGTCATCCTCCTGGACATCCACTTCAAGGACTCCGGGCTTTCCGGCCTCGACGCCATTCCGTTCATTCAGGAAGAGGTGCCCTATGTGCCCATCATTCTGCTCACAGGCATGGACTCCGAAGCCGTTCGTGAGGCGGAAGGTTTTGCCAACACCTACTTCATTCCAAAGCCCGTTTCCGGGGGGCAGCTCATCAAGATGATCGATTTCTACGTGGGCAAAGGAGAGCACGAGGCTCGGGAGGTCAACGAGCTGGAAAAACGGATTCAGGAGCACCTGGAGTATCAAACCCTCCTGGAGGAAGAGGTCAGGCGTGTCGAGGAGGATCGGGACAAGATCCGGGACCGTTTGGAGGGTACGGACGGAAAGAGGGCTTTCGAGAGTCTGAGGTCCATCATCGACAACATCCTTCGTAATTCCGAGATGACCGACTATGCCATAGAGGACCTGGAGAGCATCTACTACAGACAGTACGACGTCTTTACCCACCTCGTGAACGAGCTGATACAGTTCGACCGGGACAACATGACTTCCCCCGGCGCCAACATTCATAAATATCAGGGAGTGGAAGACGTGTATTCGGTCCGGCTTTCACGAAAGGCGCGGCTCTTTGTGTACAAAGGCCCCGCCACACCGAAGAAGAGGATCCTGCGTGTTGACCTGAGCCACGATAAAGGGGCCATCGAGAACTGGCTGAAGACCCATTACAAGCATTATGCAGATCCGAAGCCCGGGCGGGGAGTCCGCAAGACATAACCCTTCCCGTTGCCCCCGGGTTCAGGATCGCACAACGCTCGTCGCTCGAGGATGGGAACTGCACACATGTACAAGAATTTTTTCGGCTTCAAGGAAAGACCCTTCCAGCTGGTGCCCAACCCGGCCTATCTCTACCTCAGCCGGGGGCATGAGGAGGCCCTGGCACATCTGACGTATGCCATCAGCCGGGGGGACGGGTTCGTAGAGATCACCGGTGAGGTGGGAACGGGAAAGACCACGCTCTGCCGCGCCTTTTTGGAGAATCTGGGCGAGGAGGGGACCGAGGCGGCCTTCATCTTCAATCCCAAGCTGGACGCACTCAACCTGTTGAAGGCGATCAACGACGAGTTCGGGATAGATTCGAGCGACGATAACATCAAGGACCTGATAGACGCTCTGAACACGTTCCTCCTTCAAAAACACTCGGAAGGCCGCAAGGTCATCCTGCTCATCGACGAGGCCCAGAACCTGAGCAAGGACGTTCTCGAGCAGCTCCGGCTTCTCTCCAACCTGGAGACCACGACCAGCAAGCTGCTCCAGATAATTCTGGTGGGCCAACCCGAGCTCGGGGAGATGCTCGACTCCCACGATCTCAGGCAGCTGGGGCAGAGGATCACGCTGAGTTGCCACCTGAGCCCCTTATCCTTTCGTGAGTGCCGGGAGTACATTCTTCACAGGCTGAGGGTGGCTGCGCGCAAAGGCGTGGTCCGGTTTACCACGCCGGCCATGCGTGTCATTTACCGCTACAGCGGAGGCGTTCCGAGATTGATCAACATCGCCTGCGACCGGGCCCTGCTCACGGCTTTCGGCCTGAATCGAAGAAAGGTGACCCGAGGCATTGCACAGTCGGCGGTCAGGGAGCTTGCGGATCGCCGGGCGATCAAGCGGATGAATGTCCCCTTTTCCTGGAAACCGATCCTGGCGACCGCCCTGGTGGTTCTGGTCTTTGTGGCCGGGGGGCTGTATTACCGTGAAACATCCACCCCACTTGCGGGCCGTTCCGTGGATTCCCCCTCCCCGCCTGTTTCTTCGGGCACGAACGAACCTGCAACAGAGACCCCTCCGGCTTTGGCGAGTCTCGACAAGCCCCCGGCGGCAAAGATTTCGAAGAGCCAAACGGACCAGCCTGCGCCGGTGGCGCAAACGCCCGAAGAGCTGGATCGCTTTATGGAGGGCGTGGATGCCGTCACTTCCCGCAGGGCGGCTCTTCGGGCCGTGCTCGAGCTATGGCTTTCGGAACCCGTCCTGAGCCCCTACCTGGAATCCATGGAACGCGACGGAGATATCTTCGAGTTTGCGGCCAAACAGAACGGGCTCCTTGCCCACCGCATTCGGGCGGACCTTTCTCTGCTTGAGCGCTTGAACGTCCCGGCTGTTCTGCGGATGTCTCTGCCTGGAGGGGTCGTCCCCAGGTACGTGACCCTGAGCGGCATCCGCGGGGAGGAAGTTACTCTTCACGGAGGAGGGCTCGAAAGCGCAACCATTCAAACCCGGAGTGATGTGCTGTCCTCGAGGTGGACCGGTGAGGCCTTTATTTTCTGGAAGAACTTCTTGAACTGCGAAGGAAAGATTCCGGAGCACGCCACCCGGGAATCGCTGATCACTTTGAAGATGCTGCTCCAGGACATCGGGTTCGAGAACATCGAGCTCACACCTTACTATGACGCGGCCGTTCGCGACGCCGTGCAGGCGGTGCAGAGGCGCAACGGCATCGCGGTGGACGGCGTGGTGGGTCCGCTCACAAAAATCGTGCTGTACAACGAGAAGAGGGATTTGGGGATTCCGAACATTGTCGAATCGTATGCAAACAAAGCCGGGGAAGGCGTCATGGAGGAGTCCGGCGGCATCCGGAGCCGTCGCCGGTGACAGGGCGCACAGCCCTGGGTTCCACGCCCGTTGCCCCCTGCAAGAAGGAGGTCGCGCTTGAGCTCGATCTTGAGAGCCCTCAAGAAAGTTGATGGAACGCAGCCTGAACCCAGGGGCACCGAGGCGTGGTCGCACAGGTTCGACACCGCGGAGGCGATTCGTAAACGAGCCGGAAGATCACGAGGTGTTCGAAAGGCCTTTGCGCTCCTGCTTCTGATGCTGGTCTTGGGGGCGGGGGTATGGTGGTTTTATACTCAACCGCTTACGGGGAAAGACTCTGGGCAAAGGGTAGCCGGAGTGACCGCCGGGGTCGAGGAGAAGGCCTCCTCTGAGGCCCGAGTGGGCCCTCGTGCGCGCGTGTCGGTGCAACGGGCCCCGGCCCCGGAAACGGCTGTAAAATCGGAATCCCGGCCCCGGCCTTTGAGTCCTGATGGTTCGATTTTGCCTGCTTCGGTTTCAGAGTCCTCCTCGGTTTCGGAGGAAGATCGCAGAAGGCCGGCCACCCCGGCCGGCGGTTCGGAGGTCGCTCAAGCAGCTCCCACTTCCTCCGCCGCCACCGAAAAATCAGCCGGCACCGGGAGTATTGACAGTGATCGTTTCAAACTGGAGGCCATCGTCTGGTCCAACAATCCTGATAGCCGCTTCGCCGTGATCAACGGAAACATTCTCAGGGTGGGCGGGTCCATGGACGGCGTCACCGTGACCGGAATTGAAAGAGACAGCGTAAGGATCCGCTCGAAAAATGAAGTGGGAGAACTTCATTTCGACCTCGAATGACAGACCGGTGGAGGTCCTTACTCCCGCGCCTTCTTGCTGGCCATGTAGACCCGCTCCGGGGTCAGGGGAAGCTCCTGAATCTGGACGCCTACGGCATCTGACACGGCGTTCAGGATCCGCCGCCTCGCCCAGGTCGGCCATGATTCGGCAGGCCTCTTCCAACCCCGGAGGTTCGTGATATTCGAAGCGGGGTAGCAGCATGATGTTTCCCCCCTTGGCATAAAATCAGGTCCAGAAGCGTAGAACAAGGAGGTTATGGATCTGATCGATGACGCCTAGACCCGGCGAAGTATGTCTTGGGACAACGTTCCCTATTGGTTATGTAATTTATAAAAAGCATTTACAATTTGCATAAAACATGATACCCACAAACCATGCTCCCACGAGATGCAGAAAAAATCATATCCACTCAGCTACAAGGTTTTCCGATCGTTACCATCACCGGGCCCAGGCAATCCGGGAAGACCACACTCGCACAAGCCGTATTTGCTGAAAAACCATATTTTTCACTGGAGGATCCCGATATCCGCCGGTTTGCCACCGATGACCCGCGCGCGTTTCTCGACCAAATGCCCGACGGCGGGATACTGGATGAAGTGCAGCGTGCGCCTGAGATCCTTTCGTATCTGCAGTCGCAGGTGGATAACGATGGCCGGATGGGGCTGTTTTTGCTGACCGGATCACAGCATTTTGGTCTGATGTCCAATATCACCCAATCCCTGGCGGGTAGAACCGCCTTTATTGAGCTGCTGCCGTTTTCCATCCGGGAGCTGGAACAGGGAGGCGTAAAGCCGTCCGAACTGGACATCATGCTTTTTACAGGCGGATATCCGCCTCTTTATGACCGCAATCTCAACCCTCGTACTTGGTTTCCCGCATATATAGCGGCCTATGTTGAACGCGATGTCAGGCAGATTCTTCAGGTACAGGACCTCAACACATTTCAGCATTTTGTGCGCTTATGCGCCGGGCGCAGCGCGCAAATACTTAATCTTTCCTCCCTGGCAACAGACTGCGGCGTTACCCACAATACGGCCAAGGCCTGGATTTCCGTACTGGAAACAAGCTATGTATTGTTTCGGCTGAGGCCTCACCATGCAAATTTCCGCAAACGGCTGGTCAAATCGCCGAAAATTTACTTTTATGACACCGGCCTGCTGTGCCGGCTGCTGGGTATTCAGGAGCCGGCACAGCTTGCAACACACCCGCTTCGCGGCAGCATATTTGAAACATTTGCAGTATCGGAAATGGTCAAGACCCGCTTAAACTCCATGGAAAACACGGAGTTTTTCTTCTGGCGCGACAGCAATGGCAATGAAGTCGACGTGATTGCCGACTATGGCGGCAGACTGATGCCGGTTGAAATAAAATCAGGCAAGACGCTTAATCGGAGTTTTTTCACCGGCCTTGAGCGATGGCTGGCCTTGGCCGGCGGGCAGGCTTTTGCCCCGGCCCTTGTTTACGGCGGAGACCGCAATCTTACCCGCAAGGGCGTCAGGGTTTTTGCCTGGGATTCTGCCGCGCGCGTTCTGGACCACTAGTTCCCATCCCGCCCTGTTCCGTAGCGCTTAGCACAAGAAGTTCGTGTCCACAAAAGAGAGCAAGTCAACGAAGTCAACATAACGTCCCCGATAATGTTACCTGTAGATGAGCTTGTTCCGGAGAATAGAAATGGCAACGGCTCTAGAAATGACACCTGAAGAATGGCGAAAGTTCAAACCTGAAAAAAGGATTGGCACTCGCGTTGCTGAAAGTAACCATTTAGAAGATCGCCGGGCAAAAGCGGTTGGAGTGGCCAAAGAGGCTTCTCTTTTGTTGCGACAAAAGTATGGGGCGAAACGAGTGGTGGTATTTGGATCGCTGACAGCGGCAAATACTTTTAGCGCCTGGTCCGATATCGATCTTGCCGCCTGGGGCATAGCACCAGAGAGATTCTTTTCGGCCGTGGCTGCTGTGACTGGCTTGAGTCCGGATTTCAAGATTGATTTGGTGGAGCCGGATACCTGCCGCGCGGCTATGAGGGAATCGATCCAAAAGCACGGGATAGAGATATGAGCGAGAGCCTAAGACATCTGGCGATGCGCATACGAAATGAACTACTTGAGATCGAGCATACTCTCGAACGAGCTACAGAAGGGATGGACCGCGCCAAAGAGACTGGAGATGATTATTACTTGGATGGTGTTGCACTAAATAGTGCCCATCCAGAAACGAATTTTGGGCACTGCTAAGTTTCCAATTCAGAAAGGAGGATTTTTTGTCA
>CAZQCK010000168.1:0-6117 GCA_964591925.1 uncultured Desulfobacterales bacterium | reverse complement strand
CATCCCACAGGCGCTGAGCATCAGCGAAATCGATCCCATGCTTGGCGAGGTTCGAGCGGCTCTTGTTCTCGTCGTATTCGAAGCGGATCATGGTATAAAAAATATACTCAAACAGGGAGTTTTGCAAGTGCGAAATATCACCGGCCCGGCGCCACACCGTGTCCCCCGCACCTGAGTATAGACGCCCTTCATGCATTAAAGCAACAACCCCGCCGGTATATGGGATTGATACCGGATTAGGGCAGTTATCATGCAGCCTGCTGGAATCCCGGCTTCATGGGAGCAGAAAAAGGCCCGCACCTCAACTCCAGCTCCCAGGGCAGTCATCTAGAATACGAAACCCAGCATTCGTTTCTTACGTACAGCCTTATCGTATCATGCACATCCAGCAGGATCAGGAATTGCCAGGATTACAGAGCAATCATTGAACGTTGCAAATAACCGGTGCAAATGGAGCGCAGCGGAGTTTGCATCCGAGTTAATTTGCTTTGTTAGATTCTTATCTATTTCCTAAAATCTCTCAAGCCACGAACGGAAGCCGCATCATTCGTAACAGCATCTTGCCATCCAGATTTAGCAGTTTCTCTCGAATCAAATCTTTGTATGTAGGGTTTGATGTCAAGCAATGGTGTTCCATCCAATATATCAATATCGCTGACATAAATAATGTTATCTTCAACCCTTACCAACCGCACAAGGCTCATACCTAATTTATTGGGACGATGAGGAGCGCGAGTAGCGAAAATACCATGTTCCTCATCTGAAATATACGGCTTTACGCGAAGACAGGTTTTCTGTGATCGGTTGAAATAGTAAAATAAGTAAATATGAGTAAATCCGTCTAAATCTTTCAAACCGTCAACATACCGAGGATTCAATATAACCTTACCTTCAATGCCTTCACAAAAAACAGGTTGAATCGGAATCTTTGATAATTCTTTATATGGGGAAAGGATAAGCCCTATCGGCTGGAAATCAAATTTTTCATCATTCATCATAATATCCTCATATCATATCAAATCCAACAAGTGATTGTATGGTTTCTTGATAACTTCATATGTAAGGAGGCTAGCTGAACAGCCAATTCCCTGCCATGATAACTTCTATTATCCGGGAGGAGCCCCTCGACCGAAGGAATAAGTCGTGTTGAATACTGCCAGGCTCGCCGATTCCATGTTTACCCTACACTCCTTGATCGCCCACCGAAGTCATCTTAAAATATGCAACCCGGCATATGATTATTACGAACAGCTCATCGTATCATGACTTTCAGTGGGGCCCGGTTTTGCGGGTATTACGGTACAGTCTTTGTACATTTGGCGTCAGCGGCGAAGGTCCGCTGAACGCCCTTGATCTCCCGGTCGGACACCGAGCGCCTCCCCTGGGGATCCCTCAGGACTTGGTCCCTACTTGGTCCCGGCCTGGGAACCTCTTCGCGATTGCATCCCGGGATCAACCCTCGTATGCTCAACCCGTATGCGATGTTGCGCCTTCACGGGCCCACGATGCACCTCACACGATGGAACCGGACGGGAGAAAAGACGCGGGAAACCAATCCGCTGTCGCGCGCATCCCTTGACGCCCACGGGAAAGGACCCCATGAAAAAGGCCCCCCTCATCCTCCTGGCCCTCCTGGCCCTCTGGGGCGCCTATGCCCTGTTCGCGCCGGGTCCCGACATCCAGAACACCAACTCCACCGGCCGCCACGTCATCTGCTTCGGGGACAGCCTCACCTCCGGCACGGGCGCCTCCCAGGGACACGACTACCCCTCCCGGCTAGCAGCCGCAATCGACCTTCCCGTGATCAACGCAGGGGTGCCCGGGGACACCACGGCCGACGCCCTGGATCGGCTGGACCGGGACGTCCTCTCACGCTCCCCGCGCATGGTACTCCTGACCCTGGGCGGCAATGACCTCAAAAACCGCGTTCCCAGAGAAAAGGCCTTCTCCAACCTGAAGACCATCGTGAAAACGATCCAGGAGGCCGGGGCCCTGGTGGTCATCGGCGGGGTGGACGTCCCGCTCTACGGCCGGGGGTTCGGCGAGGCCTACCGGGTCCTGGCCGAGGAGACCGGATCGGTCCTGATACCCAACGTCTACGAGGACATCCTGGGCAAGCCCGACCTGATGAACGACTCCATACACCCGAACGACCGGGGCTACGCGGTCATGGCCCGGCATTTTTACGAGGCGATCGAGCCGTACCTGTAGTACCTCCCTACACCCGCAAAAGGACTGATCGTCCCGCTCGCAAAATTTTGCCAAAAAAGAATGAATCGGTCATAATACTGACACTGAAGGGTATAGCAGCATAAAGGCAATCCCACGTTTGTGCAACTCTCAGGGATCGGCTCAGGCTGCTCCTCGCGTGACCCATGGCTCTCTGCGCTCTCCCCCCCGAATTCCCGGGAGCCTTCCTGCCGAACTATTCGAAAATTTCGAATAGTTGCCTCCGGGTCAACCTCACCGCTCTCATAGACCTCTTTCAGATGGTAATTGTCGGGAATTCCGGGGACACGCTTCATCCCGGCCTCTTTTCCTGCGGGCTGGTTCACCTTGTTTCCGCGTATTGGGCAAACTCCCCGCAGCACAAAGGCCTCCACCAGCGGGCCCAGGACCTCCCGGGTCCGCCCCCCCCTTCTCCGAACACCGCTCGGAACCTGGTCCCGACCCGGTCCCCAACATCTGCGAGGGCATCCTGGCAAGGCGGGACCGGATGAGCCTGTCCAGCAGGGCTCCTTGACTTGTTTTGGCAGATTGAAGGAAAAACTTGCAATCCGCAACGGCGTCCCTTTGTCTTTTGCCTCTGACAGGGACGACTTGCCCTTCACCACAGCGCTCACATGCTTCTCAGTGACCCCCATGCGTGCGGCAAGCTCGGCCTGGGACATGCCCCTGGCATCGATGGTCTCCAGCAGGGTGTCCCCCGGCGGGAAGACCAAGCTGGGCCGATACTCATCTTATGCTGTTTGACGGTTATAGGCCACAAAATCTCAAGCTAAAATGATCCAGCCCTCATCCTGTACGAGTTGGGTTTTGACTAATTTATCTAATAAAATCAGTATTTTTTTGGGCTGGATCGGTTCGACCTCTTTCATGAACCCGCATCAAGACCTGCTTCCTCCCGGTGACACGCTGGTAGGCCTCCTTCGGGTATCCCAGAGCGATCACCGCATAGGCGGACTCATCGCCCGGTATGCCGATGCGCCGGAGGATGCTCTTGTCCCTCCTCATGGCCTCGATGGCGAATCCGATGAGACAGGTCCCCAGGCCGAGGGCGTGGGCTGCAAGGAGTATGTTCTGGGTGGCCAGGAGCGCATCCTCCCTCGGGCACGAGGCCTCCTTCCTGGAACCCACCACCACTGCGGCCGGAGCGCCGTGGAAAAGCAGGTCCCTGCCTCCCTTTTCCCCTTTTTCGAGGGCCTCCCTGACGGTCTGGTAATAGTTTCGGAAATACCGGTCCAGTTCGGGTTTGCCCAGGAGCTTGAGCCCCTTTCTCAACCACGCCTTCTCGGCTGTTCGGTTGAGGTCTGCATAGAAACCCCCCACCCACCGGGCGAGCTTTTCCACGGCCCCACGGTCGGGCAGAACGGTGAAGCTCCACATCTGGCAGTTGGACCCGGACGGGGCGGTGATTCCGATCTTCACCAGGTCCTCCAGCAAGTCCGCCGGCACGGGCTTGTCCCGAAAGTTCCTGCACGAGCGCCTGGACTGCATCAGGTTCACCAGACCGCGAATATCCCCCTGCCCGAAAGGCAGCCATTCCTCCGGCACCTCGAGGTTCTCGAAGGTGGACAGGGCCGGATCCAGGGCCGCCACCTTGATCGCACCCGTTGGACACACGGCCATGCAGTGGCCGCAATTGAGGGACTCCAGGCCTGTCACCACGGCCTTTTTGCCCTTCATGGTGATGGTTTCCTTCGGGCAGACCTCCACGCAAAGGCCGCACCCTGTGCAGAGCGCCTCATCTATGGTGGTAGTTACTGTTCTGTCCATGACTTGTTATCCTCCGGTCTCTTCTTCGCAAAGTCCGTCCATCAATTCTGGAACCACTCGAATTCCTTGTCTGCCGGCTATTCGAACTCCTGGGTCTCGAGCTTGCGGATGCGCCCCCGCTCCTTTTCCCCATGGACCATCTCCAGGATTCGCTCTGCGGTGCCAAGGCAGACCTGGTTGACGAACTTGGGTTTTCCTTCCACACGGGCGATTTCCCGGACATAGCAGTAAGGTCTTCCGAATCGTGCTGCCGAGAAATAAAACCCCTGATCGAGCTCCGAGGAGGGAAAAGTTAACAAGGCGTCTCATTCATATCAGATCCGGAAGGTCCGAAACGAGGACAAAGCGCACCGGTGTACCCTCCACATCCACCTCCGCCTGAAGGCCCGTGTTCACCACGAACGCCTCGGCCGGCCCATAGGCCTGGATGAAGCTGCGAAGTGCGCGTGGGATCCCGGGTCGCTTCATGGCCGCGGCCTTGACCTCGAAGACCGTCAGCCGGTCCTCCCGCAGGAGCACGAAATCCACCTCCGCGTTGGAAACGCTCCGCCAGTAGTAGAGGGTGTCGTGAAAAGGGTCGATCGCCTTGGAAACCTCGGTGAACACGAAGTGCTCCACCACCTTGCCTGCATCCTGCCGCTCGCCCAGGGGGGAGAGCCCCCCGAAAAGGTAGTTACGAAGCCCGTTGTCCAGGAAGTAGGCCTTTGGACGGGAGGTGAGCTCGGCGCGTTTCCCCCCCACGTAAGGGGGAAGCAGGCGGATGATGTGGCTCTCCTCCAGGATCGCGAGGTACTGACCGACCGTGCTGACGCTGATGCCCAGCACCTCGGCCCAGTGGGAGAAGTTCACCAGATCGCCCGTCTGAGAGGCCACCAGACCCAGCAGCCGCCGAAAGGCCCGGGGATTCCGAATGCGGTAGAGGTCCGAGGCATCCCGCAGCACAAAGGCCTCCACCAGCGGGCCCAGGATATCCCGGGGCTGTTTGCTGAGAAACGCCTCCGGGTACCCGCCCCGGACCATGAGGGTTTCCGCCATGCGGCGCCGCTCCATGGTCCTGACCGTAGGCGCTCCAAGACGCGCGGAGACCTCGGCCAGGCTGAACGGAAGCAGCAGGCACCGCCTTGCGCGACCGGCCAGGGACTCCCGGGTCCGCGCCCGCAGATGGAAGCTGGAGGACCCCGTGGCCACCACGCACACACCCGGCTTCAAGTCCACCACCCCCTTGAGGAACAAGGCCGCCTCCTCGAGGTGCTGAACCTCGTCGAAGAATACGCCCACGGCACCGGGCGCCACCCGCTCCAGCTCGTCGAGGAAGAGGCCGGGGGACCGGCACAGCTCCCGCACCGAGGTCTCCTCACAGTTGAGGTAGACCCAAGGAGAGAACTCACCACTCAAAAGATGCCAGATCAGGGTGGACTTTCCGGCTTGGCAGGGGCCGGTGACCAGCAGGGCCCGGTCCTTCTCAAACGAAAAGGACGCCTTCCGTGGAATGTAGTCCTCGGGCACCCGGTCCTTTGCGCACCCGGGCCACAGCGTCGGGTTTTCTACCCAGGGGTTGAGCCGAAGAAACACCTGGTAAGTCAGGGGGTCCATACAAGGGAGGATACTCGAAAAACCGTTCCAATGTCAACAATAAAGCCTGTTAAGTTGCAATATTATCAAAAGTTATCAGGGTTATTTCCTCATCATCACACGGACGTACTGCCGAGAAATAAAACTTCTGACGGCGTCCCCTTTTTCTTCACGCCTTCGCCACATCCGCGACGCTTCCCCCGGTGATTTCGACCAGGGTCTCGTAGGGGACAGCGAAGATGGCGTTTTCCGAGCCCGCGGCCGCGTAGACGATCTCAAAGCGCGCCAGGGTCTCGTCGATCCACACCGGAAGCGCCCTCCGGTGCCCCACCGGAGGCACGCCTCCGGGGCCATAGCCGGTCGTGGCGATCGTCGTTTCCGCATCGGCGATCTTGACCTTCTTGCGCCCCACGCCGTACAGGGCGCTGAGCTTCCGGTCGTCCACGCGCCGATCCCCGGCGGTGAGCACGATCACGGGTTGACCGGCCACGACAAAGCAGAGGCTCTTGACGATGCTCCCCAACGCCGTGCCGATGGCCTCGGCCGCCT
>CAZQCK010000167.1:0-6280 GCA_964591925.1 uncultured Desulfobacterales bacterium | reverse complement strand
GCCGAGGCCGCCCTCGAGCGCGCCCGGGAGCAGGTGGAGAAAAGGCCCGAGAACCCGGATTTCCGCCTGACGTGGGGCAGGCTCCTGGCCATGAGCAAGGAACCGGACAAGGCCAGGGAGCAGTTCGAGAAGGCGCTGGAGCTTGCCCCTGCGAGCCAGGCCCCCCTGCTCCACCTGGCGCGGCTGGAGCAGACCCTGGGCCGGGTGGACGAGGCGATCGAGCGGTATCGGGAGATGCGGAAGCGCGAGCCTGGTAACCAGGGCCTGGGGCTCATCCTGGCCACCCTGTACGAGAGGGAGGGGCAAACCGGGAAGGCCATGGAGGTGTACCGGGAGGTGCTGGAGGCCAACCCGGACTCCATCCTTGCGGCCAACAACATGGCGTTTTACTATGCCGAGTACAGGCCCGATGCGGCCAACCTGGAAAAGGCGTTGAAGCTCATGGAGCGGCCCCTTGCAGAACGGCCGGACTCGCCCAACATCGTGGATACGGCCGCGTGGATCCACTATCGCGTGGGGGACCTGGAAAAGGCACGGGACCTGATGCTGCGTGTCGAGGACAAGATCGGGGACACGGGGGTGCTCAACTACCACCTGGGCATGATCTACCTGGGCCTGGAAGAACCAGAGCGGGCCGCCTTTCACCTCAAGAAGGCGGTTGAGAGCGAGGACGTGTTTCCGGGCAAGGAGGAGGCGCGAAAGGCACTGGATGGGCTGAGCTGATGAGGTTGCCGCGAACCGGGACAGCGCACAAGACAGGGAATAAGACAGGGAAACAAAAAGGCAGCGGTTCCGGGAACGCTGCCTTTTTTGTTGCTCGATATCGAGCATCCCTGAATCAACGGCAAAGGAACTGGACATCGAAAAGCAACGACGATGTCTGGGTCGAAGTGTCCATTGCCTGGAGCATGAAGTTAATCGGTTCTTTCAGCGTTTCCTTCTGATGCCGGAGGAGAAGGTCCGCGCCAAATAGCGGGGCGCTTCGTCGCTTGTCCAATAGATCTCCCCCGCTACGTTTTACGGGAAGCCCGACCGCGTAAAGAGCCTCCAACTGTAGGAGGGAGCTCCTGCTCCCGACCAATGGGGGTCGCGAGGGGAACCTCGCTCCTACAGGATGCCCCGGCATTTTCATGCGCGGGGGCGGCCCACATGCAGTGACCATGAACGTTTGGAAGACAAGGCTGAAATCGAATCAGTTCTTTTTGAAGAGCATTTTCCGGCGACAGCCTACAAGGCCGATCAGGCCGGATCCGAGGAGTAGAAGGGCTGATGGGACCGGAACCGGGGAGACCTCTGCGCGGCGAACCGGCCCGGCGACTAGAGAGTCGGTCTTGGGGTGGGAAACATGACTATCGGGATAAGCGGCCCATGCTTGAGTATCATCACTATCATTTTCCGTACTCGACCAGTAAGGCTGTTGCAATACATTCTCAAAAGGGCTGGGGAATTCTTCACCATAATACTCACCATCTTTATCCTGATACATAGTCTCCAGCGTAATCAAGAGGTGGCCGAACTCCGAGGTCTCATACCATAAATCACCGCCAGGATCTTCACCAGCGCTCGCCAACCGCCAGTTGCTGTTCCAACTCACATAATAAGCCTCGGTGTTGATAGAAAGCTCCAAACCGGAAGCCCATGAAACTTGGTTATCCCAGGTATCCATGGCATTAGTAAAGTCCAGCCATACGAGTCCCGGTTCATCTGCATACTCTTCATAGAATAGGTTGTACTCTGAGTTGTCTCCATCGAACTGAGCCGTTCCAATCTGGAACAAGTCAGCATTCGCCGATCCTGAAAAACCCAACAAAGCAACAAAAGCGATCACGAATACCCAGACCCTTTCCATGAGCGAAGCTCCTTGGATTGTAGGGTGAAGAGGAATATTTTTGGTCTTTTACCATAGCCGAGGCAACAAATCAAGAAAAAAGCTAGGGAGCTGGGACGTTATGTTGGCTTGACAGCCTATGCTGCATATTATGAAAGCATCTGCGTAAGGGGAGGATTGCAGCATGAAATCAGAAACTGTCACCGTATCTAAAAGAGGGTACATTGTTTTGCTGGCGCAGATGCGAAAAGAGATGAATATCAAGCCGGGAAGCCGGGTTTTGATCCACAGTGCTGGAAGTGCTGGGGCAGGTGGATGGGCTGGCCACACGCTCCGGATGGGGCCGGAGAAAAACGGCCCTCACACCGGACAGTGCAACCCGGATTCGGGACCCCCTTCCCTCGGTCAACTCAGCGCCCAACGCTCGAGTACCGGCACCAAGGCGCGTGGAAGGAGATGGAGAAGCGGGCCGAGACCATCCGGGTGAAGGGGGGCGACCCGGTGGAGGCGGACGTCTTATGGACGGTCCACGGGCCCGTGCTCAGGGTGGACGCGACGAACAACGTCGCCTTCAGCAAGCGGCGCTCCTGGGAGGGCTACGAGCTGGAGACCCTGATCGGCTGGATGAAGACCTGTGGCGGAAGAGAGATATGAAAGTCAGGGGTTTATGGCTGAGAAATCTTCGCAAATCGGGGGCTGGCCGAAGCCACCGAAAAAGCTGGATTTAAAAGATCAATATATCTTATAGTGACAACTAACAATGCGCCATGCGGGCAAAACGAGGCAAACAAGACTATGCAAGCACTTTCAATACCTTACAGCGACGACCTTTTGGTCTCCACGGGCAAGTCAAAAGAAGCGCTTGAGCAGGAACTGCGCTTTTTACTGGCGGTCAAGCTGTTCGAACTACGCCGTCTTTCACTGGGCAAGGCAGCCCAACTGTGCTCAATGCCCAAATTAGCTTTCATGGATGAAATGGGGCGTATGGGCATACCGGTGATCAATCTTGACGATGAACAGATCCAAGATGAGCTGAACAATGCGTGACACCGCAGCCCTTGCCGACAGTGGTCCCCTGATTTGCCTTGCAATAATTGAGCAGCTCGAGCTGCTGCCCTGTTTGTTTTCTAAGATTATGATCCCACCGGAAGCCTGGAATGAAGTGACTGTGAGAGGCCACGGTCATCCCTGCGCATATGAAGTGAGCCAGGCGACATGGCTGACCATCCAAGCGCCAGATCCCCAATTGGTCAAGCCCCTGAGTATTCTTGTAGACGCCGGAGAGGCCGAAGCCATCGCCTTGGCGCAAACCACTGCCGATTGCACCATTTTGCTGGATGATGCTCGGGCCAGAAAGATTGCCCAACGATTAAACATAAGACAGATCGGCACCATCGGATTGCTGCTGCGGGCCAAACAGTGGGGGTTTTTACACCACATCAGACCGCACATTGACGCTCTTGTTGAAAAGGGCATTTATATACACCGGGAGTTGATTGACGCGGTTCTCAAGACGGCCGGGGAGGACGATACCGGGATGACGCGGTTTCCATAGGTATTCTTTTCATTACCCACAATGTGTCCCTGATCGAGACCTCGCATTTCGAAGAGGTTCCACCCTGACCATAAGGCGCATATCCCCGATCCCGGGAGGCACGAGAACGGGGAGACCGGGATCTCATGCAAAGGCCATTACCTTCCTGACAACGGGTTATCGGTTCGGCCGCCTGCGCGCGACCACGAGGGCCAGGAGACCGCCGCCCAGGAGGAAAACGCTTGCCGGAATGGGCACGGCCGTGGTGCCGCCGTCCGGGCGGGGTATCCATGGGTCGAAGTCCGAGGTGTTCAGGTCGGGGTCCTCGCCGAACCCGGTGTTCCAGGCTGTGGTGAACGCTTGCCTGCCTTTTTTCCCGTCTTTGATATAGAGATCGCCCCAAACCGGCTCCCGGGCGGTCTGGAAGGCGTAGGTGAACGACGAGTCCTTCTTCCCCTTTGTTTCGAATTTCAGCCCGTAAATGGTGTCGGGCATGTCGGGATTGCCCTGGCGCTCGACAAAGGTTCCGGGACTGTCCCCGGAAAACGACACGCTCGGGTCGATGAAGTCGCCTGGAACCGATGGATCGCTCACCTCAAGGATCCAGTGGCTGATGTCCGGGGAAAGGGGACTGCCTCCGGCGCCTTGGAAGCTGTACGTGTAGTCGTACAGGCTTCCATCAAAGTTGATCTCCCACTGGACCTCGATGCCGTTGTTCGAGGTTTCAGCCCACCGCCCGCCTGTCACGAGCAAGCCGTCGTCACTTGCCCTTCCGCCGATCCAGTCCCCCTCGGAGACGGAAATTACGGCGGCCTTCCCGACGAGGGGTGCCAGTACCATGATAAAGGCCGCAAGGGCCGATGCAACTCTTTTGCCCATTCTCTTTCTCCTTGCTCCCCGACTGTTCCTGCCCTTATCAAGGGCTCGGGGAAATCATATCTTTATTTTTATAGAGCGAATTATCGGGCTTTGGTTTCATACGCACCCGAATCCGCGTCCTTTACCAGCTGACGGCACACGAACCTCCTGCCTGGCGGATCTGCACGCAACTGACCCCCGAGACCCTGGTGCTCATACCGGGGTGTTCAAATGCCCGGGTAGCAGGCGCGGCCGGTGTGAAACCCGGTCTATTGTTTCTATCGGCAAAAACCCTCAATCACTTGAATAACTTTATGCGGCAAGCCCAAGAAAGCGTCCGAACCATTGGGGGCCACTATGATTTTATCGGTGATTCTGGTTCTCCTGTGGAGAAACGGGGGCGCCGACCCCGGCTTGCCCTCCCGCGTGGCCGCAGCCGTTTCACACGTGCGCCGCCTCCACACGACCTACTACATCAAGGCCGAGGGCGAGGTGAACTTCGCCTTTGTGAGGGACAACGCGATCCATCCTGTGGAGGTCAAGTGGGCGGGGTGTGAAACCTTGCCCTGCAAACAGGCTCTTTAATGTCAAGGGGCGAAAAGAAACGAAAGCACCTCATGTACGTTCAAGTCGAGCGTTGTAACAGCCGATAAAGATTGTGAAAACAAGTTTTATGAAAACAACGCCCCTCGAAAAGGTCTGTACAGTATGTCACCTGTTTACCAAAGAGGCGCGGAGGTCCTGTGGAACCCGGTGGGCCGGGATCCTGACGAACTACTCCTGGTTCACGAAGGGACGGATACGCGTATTTTCGTCCTCTCAGGAAGGACCGGTGCGGCCGTCTGGACCCGGCTCGACGGGACCCGTTCCCTGGACGACCTTTCCTTGGAGCTTGCCTGCGAGTCAGGTATGCCCCTCGAGGATGCCTGCAATCTGATAGACCCGTTTGTAAGGGAGCTCCAGTTCGAGGGCCTGGCTGAGATCCTTTCCCGGCCTTCCACAACTCAAGCTTGCGATCTCCTTCCCTGGCCCAGGAATCCCGAACCGCCTTCCCTGGCGCAGTTCTCGCCGGAGTCCCTGGCCGCACCGGACCTGGTGGCGGTGGGCTCGTACCAGGGCGGGAACAACAACTCCAGCAGCGGGAGCGTGTGCCACTCAGGCATAGGCGGGTTCAACAACCAGGGCGGGAACGGGCCCTGCCGCAGCGGTCATGGATGGGGCAACTCAGGGCAGGGTCCAAAGTGCAACTAGGGAGGGCTACGCCGTGAAGGAACCGGGACCTGTCTCCAGCCCCCTGGTACGGCTCCGGCCTGTTCCCCGGGAGGGCGGACCCGATCGGTTCGCCGTGCTCGAGGGCACGCGGAGCGCGTTCCAGGTATCTGAGCGGGTGTACCAGGCCCTGACAGGGCAGGACCGTTCCGGCATGGCAGAGCTCGGCGGGGCGGCATCGGATCTCCGAAGGCTCCGGGCCATGGGGTTCTGGCCCGAGGCCCCGGGCGTGTGGGAGCTCTCCGAGAGGCGGTTCAGCCTGAGCCTTCACCTGATCCACGGCTGCAACCTGACCTGCCCTTACTGCAATGTGCAGCAGGGGACCTACGGCGAGCCCGAGTCCCTCATGAGCCTGGAGACGGCCCTGGCAGGGGTGGAGTTCCTCAGGGAACAGGCGGGGGGCCGGTCCATGCGCCTGGTCTTTTACGGCGGGGAGCCGCTCCTCAACTGGCGTGTAATGCGCCGGGCAGTGGAGAAGGCCTCCTTCGAGCTTCCCTCGTGCGACCTGGAGGTGGTTACCAACGGCACTCTCCTGGACCCGGAGCGGGCCTCTTTTCTGGCGAAGCACAACGTATTCACGGTGATCAGCATTGACGGCCCCAGGGAGGTGCACGACCGGAACCGGCCCATGAAGGCCGGAGGGGGCAGCTACGACAGGGCGCGCCGAGGGCTCGATTGCCTCAAGGAGGCCGGGGCCCCCTTTCACATCCGGGCTACCTGGGTGCCCGGCTCCGAGGACTACGACCGGGTCTTCTCGCACCTGGCCCGGCTGGCCGGGGATGAGCGCAAGG
>CAZQCK010000166.1:0-6283 GCA_964591925.1 uncultured Desulfobacterales bacterium | reverse complement strand
GCAATCTCACCCGGATGGATGAGGACTGAAAAGGAGGAAATGGGAGCATGGGCATTCCAAAGCAGGCGCTGGTCAAGGAGGACATATTCCAGAGGCTGGAGGCGTTTCGGGCGCGTGATCTGGACTGGCGTTCGGGGCGCGTGTTCGGTTATGTGTTCGATCCGGGCGAGGACGTCATGGCGGTGGGCAAGGAGGCCTATGCCGCCTTTCTTACGGAAAACGGCCTGGACTTCACGGCCTTTCCCAGCCTGCTTTGCCTGGAAAACGAACTCGTGGGCATGCTCTCGGAACATCTCGGCGGCAATTCCCGGGTGGTGGGAAACTTCACCAGTGGGGGCACGGAGAGCATACTCCTGGCGGTCAAGGCGGCCCGGGACTTTCAGCGTGAAAAGCGACCGGAAGTTGAGAGGCCGGAAATGATACTTCCTTCCACGGCCCATGCCGCCTTTCACAAGGCGGCTCACTACCTGGATGTGGCCGTGGTTCAAGTCGCCGTGGATCCTCAAACATTTAGAGCGGATGCCTCCCGGGTGCGGGAGGCGATAACACCCAACACCATTCTGCTGGCGGCCTCCGCGCCTTCTTATGCGCATGGTGTGGTGGACCCGGTTCGCGAGTTGGGTGAGCTGGCCATGGAAAAAAATCTTCTTCTGCATGTGGATGCCTGCATGGGAGGGTTCGTGCTTCCTTATTTCCGCCGTTTGGGGCAACCCGTTCCGGATTTCGATCTGAGCGTGCCCGGCGTTACGTCTCTTAGTGTGGATTTGCATAAGTACGCCTACACGCCCAAGGGGGCCTCGTTGATACTGTACACGGACCGCCGTCTGCGCAAGTACCAGATCTACGCCTGCGCCCGATGGGCCGGATACTCGGTGGTGAACAATGCGGTCCAGAGCAGCAAGTCCGGCGGACCCATGGCCGCGGCCTGGGCTGTTCTCCACTACATCGGGGACGAGGGGTATCTGGAGATCGCCGGAAAGAAGCTCGAGGCCTCGAAAAGGATCACTCGAGGCATCGAGAGCATGGGCGATCTTCGTGTGCTGGGCAAACCGGATATGTGCCTGGTGGCGTTTGCTTCCGAGACCGTGGATGTCTTCCGCATAGTGGATGAGATGGCCAAGCGGAAGTGGTATGTTCAGCCGGCCTTTGCGTACGGCGGTTCGCCGCAGCATGTGCACCTGTCCATCAATGCATCCAACACGGCCTGGGTGGAGCCGTTTCTGAAGGACCTCAGGTCGTCGGTGGACGCGGCCGGGAAGGCGGGTCCGGCCTCCCTGCCGGCGGGACTCATGGATACACTGACCGGCGTCGATCCCGCCACCCTCGACGACGAAGCCTTGGAGCGCATTCTGGCGGCTGCAGGAATGGGCGGACAAGGCCTCCCCGAGGAGATGGCGGGCATAAACGGGGCCATGAATGCGCTCCCTCCCGAGCTGCGGGAGCGCTTGCTCAAGGCCTATGTCAACGATCTTTTCCGACAGCGGCAATGATCGCTCGATTCGGCCCTGAGCCTGGACCGAGGGAGTGCCCATCCATAAACGAATTTTGAGCACTGCTGAGTTTCCATCCAGGGAGGTTTGACATGGAGAGCCCTTTTCTGTTCGAACCGCTACTGCTGTTCTGCTTCCTTTGTCTGATGCTTCTGGCCGGTGTGTTTCTGCGGGCGGTGGTGCCCGCGTTTCAGCGCCTCCTTTTCCCCGGCTGTCTGCTCGGCGGGATGCTCGGTCTCCTTCTGGTAAGCACAGGTTTGGTGGAGGTGTCCTCCTCCACCCTGGAAAATCTGGCTTATCATGCCTTCAATGTATCCTTCATTTCCGTGGGCCTTTCACGTTCCGAGGCGGGGAGCAAACTCAGCGGCGCAATACGGGGCCGACTCAAAGGACCCTTGTGGATGGCACTGGTCCAGGCGGTTACCTTTCCGATGCAGGCGGTCATCGGCGGAATCCTGGTCATCCTTCTGGGCCTTGCGGGATGGAAGCTTTTCCCGACATTCGGGTTTCTGGTCCCCCTGGGATTCAACGAGGGGCCGGGTCAGGCCTTGAGCCTGGGCAAGGTCTGGGAGGGGTTCGGGTTCCGGCATGCGGCCACTATCGGCCTTTCCTTTGCCACGATCGGCTACCTTTTCTCCTTTTTTGTGGGCGTTCCACTTGTCAACCGGGGCTTGCGAAGCGGGTGGTCCGGACCGGGGCAGGCCGCTCTGCCGCGTTCGTTTTTGACCGGGATCTATGCCCGGGGCGAAAAGGGCCCCCCTGCCGGAGCCCTCACCCTTCACAGCGGCAACTCTGAGACCCTCGCCTTTCAAGTTGCCCTGGTGGGCCTGGTCTACATCCTCACATATGGGATCGTGCACGGTCTGGCCGGCTTGCTGCCCGAGGACGCGGGTCGCATTATTTGGGGGTTCTTTTTCTTTTTCGGCCTTGCCGTGGCACTCGCGGTGCGGGGAATCATGGAAAGGCTTCGCCTGGATCATCTGGCCGATCCCGGCGTTCAGAGGCGGATCACCGGGTCCGCCGTGGATTTTTTGATCGTTGCCACAGTAACGGCGATTCAACTGCAGGTACTGAGGGACTATCTTCTTCCGGTGTCTGTGTTCGCCCTGGCCAACGGGGTCGCCACCACGGCCGTGGTTGTGTACCTGGGCAAGCGGTCCGGGGCCTATGCCCTGGAGCGGACCGCTGCGATTTTCGGCACGGTGACAGGCACGGTGACCTGCGGCCTGCTCCTGCTCAGAATCGCGGATCCGGAGTTTCGCACCCCCGTGGCCGTGGACATCGCCGTGATGAACGTGTTCGCCCTTCCCGTGGTGGGCGGGTGCACGGTTCTGGTGAACGGGCCTTTGTGGTGGGATTGGAGTACCGGGATGACAGTGGGGGTGTTCGCCGTGATCCTGGCTGCAGCCCTGGTTTGCCTTCGGGTCGTGTCCCGCTGGAAAGACCTCGACACGGCCTTCTGAGCTCCTCTTCCTGTTTTGCAGGTTGTTCGGCTGCGAGAAGAGCGGGAAAATCAGACTGCTGGTCAGGGGATGTGGGTCAACCGTCCATAATCCATGGCCAGGATGCGGTCTGCGACGTGATGGAGCCAATCGAGGCGGTGGCTGATGATCACCAGTGTGGCGCCCCACCGGTTTCGCGCGTCCAAGGCGGCGTTTCGAATGAGCTCGGAGCTCTCGCGGTCTACGCTGGCGGTTGGTTCGTCCAGCAGGAGGACCTTGGGCTGAAGGGCCAAGCGTGCTGCCAAGGCCACCCTCTGGGCTTCCCCTCCGGACAGCTCGCGCCAGGAGCGGTGAGCGAAACGGTCAGGATGCAGCCCGACCTGTTTCAGGGCTCGATCCACCCGGGAGCGGATGCCGGACACCCCTCGCACCTTGAGCCCGTAGGCCACATTGCCCTGCACGGATCGTTTCAGCAGATACGGTTCCTGGGCCAGCATGGTGACCTGACGGCGCGCGGCCAGGTCCACCCAGGGCCGGGCATGCCCCTGAAAGGTCATCAGGCCTTCGGCCGGCTCCTCGATGAAGGCCAGAATCCGCATCAGGGTGCTTTTGCCGGAGCCGTTGGGCCCGATCACGCCGGTAATGGTCCGCTCATTAATGTCCAGACGATCCACATCCAGTACCGTGCGACCGGCGTAGGTCTGGCGTATTTTAACCAGTGAGTAAAGCGGTTCAGTCATTGGCCGGACAACCGTTTCAGGGCGGACATGGCGAGATTGACCAGCAAGGCCACGGCCATCAAAACCAGACCCAGCGCGATTCCCATGGCGAACTGCCCTTTGCCTGTTTCCAGGGCGATGGCCGTGGTGATGGTGCGGGTATGCCATTTGATGTTGCCGCCGATCATCATGGAGATGCCCACCTCGGATACGATGCGGCCGTATGCGGCCGCACCGGCCAGGGCCAGGCTGAAGCGGGCTTCCCAAAGGGTGGTCAGCAGGAGCCGGCGCCGGTCCGCCCCCAGGGTGATAAGGGTCTGTTTTAGACGGTGGTCCAGGTTCTCCACGGCCGTGGAAGTCATGGCCACCACGATGGGCAGTCCCAGAATGGTTTGGCCGACGGCCATTCCGGGAATGGTGAACAGCAGGCCCATCCCCCCCAACGGCCCTCGATGCGTCATAAAGGCGTAGCACAGAAGACCGATGACCACCGTGGGCAAGGACAGCAGCGTATCGACCACAATCCGGATCGGTTGCCTGCCCCGAAAACGGGCATAACCCAGCCCAAAACCCAGCGGCGCCCCGATGACCATGCTGGCCGCCACTGAGAGGCTGGAGGCCAGCACCGTGGCTCGAATCGCGGAAAAGGTTTCCGGGTCTCCCTGGAACAGCAACTCCAGCGCCCGGATCAGACCGGTCAGGATGTAGTCCATGGGCTCAACTCACGAGAGCTGAATGAAGAAGAGGTGTTCTTCCATGTTCCACCAGGCTACTGGGCGTTCGGGATGAACAGGTTTTTGCCCAACAGCTCAAAGCCGCCGATGAACGTCTGGACGTCATCCGATGTGATCCATTCCGTAAACTCTCGTGCCGACTCGTATCGTGCTTCCGGGCAGTTGTCCGGGTTCACGGGCAGAACACTGTACTGATTGAACAGCACCGGGTCCCCTTCCACCAGGACCACCAGGGGGGGGCTACCGCCGTGGTTGTGTGAAAACTTGATGAAGGTTCCACGGTCTGTCATGGTGTAGCCGCCTTTCTCCGCAGCAATGTTGATGGTGGCGATCATGCCCTGCCCGGTCTGCGCATACCAGCCGGCCTTGTCAGGGACCCCCATGCCGGCTTTCTTCCACAGGGAAATCTCCTTCTTGTTGGTGCCGGAGTCGTCTCCCCGGCTCGCAAAGACGGCCTCCTCGGCAGAGATGGTTTTCATGGCCTCGACCACGGACGTGCCCTTGATCCCGGCCGGGTCGTCAGGCGGGCCGATGATGACGAAATCGTTGTACATCACCTCGGTCCGGTCCTTGCCGTAGCCGTCGGCCACAAACGTCTTCTCCGCCGCCGGCGCGTGGACCAGCAGGACGTCCACATCGCAGTTTTTTCCCATCTCCAGGGCTTTGCCCGTACCCACGGCCGTCCACTTCAGCTCAATGCCGGTGTCCTGTTCGAACTTGGGGGCCAGAACGTCCAGCAGGCCCGTGTTGTCCGTGCTTGTGGTGGTGGCCATCATCAGGGTGCCGGCCGCCGAAGCGGTCAGGGTGCCGAAGACCAGCAACATCAAAGCCGTCAGCCAAAGAAATCCACACCGTTTTGCCATCGCCGTCCTTCTCCGAATGGTTTCCTCTCGAGGTGTTTCAAAAACAGGCCGGGAACGAGACGACCCTTCTCAGCCACCTTTGAAAACCATCCTATGAGGGTTGGAGTGTTATGTCAAGCAAGACATAAGGATGGGTTGCAGCCTCGAATTTCATGGCCGCCTTGATTGCCGTCCCAGTGATTCACTGGAGTCCCGGCGCGGCCGCAAAGCCCTTGACTTACAGTTTGACTTACAGTATGATGCGCAAAACGGTTTGCGGAAGGTTCGGCATGACATCCCTTGTCCTGTTCCGGAGGCGGGCATGAAGCTGACCGAGAAGCAGAAGGCCTTTTTGGAGTACCTCTCCCAGTACCGTGAAGCGTGGGGCCGGCCCCCCAGCTTTCAGGAGATCTGCGAGCACTTCGGGTTTCGTTCCTACAACACGGTGACCACCTACCTGTCACATTTGGAGCGGAAGGGGTATATCCGCCGGCCCGGCGGAAAAAACCGGAAGCGGGCCGTGGAGGTGATTCGTCCCATGGAGGGCCGGCGGTTCGAACTCCCCCTGGTGGGGACCGTGGCAGCGGGCCGCCCCATCGAGGCGGTGGAGACACCGGACGTGATCGAGGTCCCTCCGTCCATGCAGGAGCGGGGAGATCATTTCGTGCTCCGCGTGACCGGGGACTCCATGCGGGACGACGGCATTCTGGACGGCGACTACGTGGTGGTCCGCAGACAGCCCACGGCCGAGAACGGCGAGACCGTGGTGGCCCTTATCAACAACGAGGCCACCGTGAAGAAGATCTATCGGCAGGGGGATCACGTGGAGCTTCGGCCCGCCCACCAGGGCATGCCGCCGATTTTTGTTCGACAAGGGGACCTGAGGATCGAGGGCAGGGTGGTGGGGGTGGTGAGACATTACCTATGAGCCGTCACATCATTCATCTGCATATTCCCGCCTTTGCCATCGCCGTGGAGCGTGTGGCCCGGCCCGAGCTTCGGGATCGGCCCGTGGCCGTGGCATGGGGCCGATCCGCCCGGTCCGCCCTGAGCTGC
>CAZQCK010000165.1:0-6305 GCA_964591925.1 uncultured Desulfobacterales bacterium | reverse complement strand
ACCAAGGCGAGGCCGGGTATCAGGACGCGTGCAGGGTGGACGCCTGGGAGGTGCCTGTGGCTGAGGTACGCCTCACGGGCCGGTCAGGGGCCGGGTTGCGGAGGTCCTAATCGGAGCTGGATTCAACGGTCGCAAGTATTCGCGATAAGCAGCTTGAAAAGACTGCTTGTTCATGCCGGCCCTGGCCTGACATGGCGTTTCAGAAGCGTTTTTCAGCAAATGAGATCGTTTTTCATGCCTCCCGGGGTTACGCACACGCCACCTCAAAACACCCATTCCCCCGGGTTCGTCCTTGTGGTAGGATCCTCTTCCACATTCAGGGCGGGGACGGCCCCGCCTTTTTCGGGGGGGACCCATGATCGACAGAATGCAGGTCTACAGCAAGTCCGAGCTGAACCAGGTCCACGACGCCTCCATTGAGATCCTGGAGACCCTGGGCGTGGTCTTTCACCATCCCCCGGCCATGGAGCTGTTTCGCGACAACGGCTTTCGCGTGGACGGCAACCGGGTGTTCATCTCGGAGAGGGAGGTGGTCCAGGCCCTCGAGACAGTGCCTTCCCGGTTTCGGCTTCACTCCAGGAACCCGGTCCGCTCGGTCTACATCGGCGGGGATGATTACGTCCTGGTGCCCACCGGCGGGGCGCCCAACGTGGCCGCGATGGACGGAGTGCAGCGCCCCGCCACCCTCGCGGACTACCACACCTGCTGCAAGCTGGTGCAGACCTCCTCCCAGCTGGACATGATCGACAACCTCATAGTCCAGCCGAGCGACGTGGACCCTGCGGTCTGTCACCTCGACATGCTGAGCTCCATGATCCGGATGTGCGACAAGCCCTATGTGGTGGGAACGGACACCAGGACCTCGGTCAACGACATCCTCTCCATGGCGGCGATCCTCTGCGGCGGGCGGGAGGCCCTCTCCGCCCGGCCCGCCCTCGCAGCCGTGGTCTCGCCCATATCGCCCCTTCAGTACGGCGACGCCCAGGGCTACGCCGTGGTCCGGATGGCACGACACCGCCAGCCCCTGGTGATCACCAACATGCTCATGGCAGGCATGAGCGGGCCCATTCTCCTGCCGGGGTTCATGGCCCTGCTCAATGCGGAGATCCTGGGAGGGTTGGTGCTCTCCCAGCTCGCCGGGCCGGGCACCCCGGTGGTCTATGGCTCCACGTCCGTACCCATGGACATGAAGACCAGCATCTCAGCGGTGGGTGCGCCGGAGACCTGCGTGATGGCCTCGGCCACCATTCAGATGGCCCAGTACTACCACCTGCCCTGCCGCACGGGGGGCATGCTGACCGACGCCCACGTGCCGGACGCCCAGGCCCTGGCCGAGGGGACGCTTCTCATGAGCACGGTCATCCGCGACGGGGCCAACGTCATCATCCACGCCTGCGGTCAGATCAGCTCGTTCATGGCCATGAGCTTCGAGAAGTGGCTGATCGACGAGGAGGTCTGCCGAATGATCCGCACCGTGCTGAGTCAGGTCCCGGTGACGCCGGAGACCCTGGACCTGGAGACCATCAAGACGGTGGGCGTGGGCGGGCACTACCTATACCACCCAACGACCTTCGAGCGGTTCCGGAGCTTGACCCAGCCGGAGATCTTCAACCGCCGCTCCCACGGGGAGTGGCGGTTGCGCGGCGGCCTCCGGGCCGAGGAAGAGGCGGCCGCGGTCCTCACCGAGCGCCTGGCCCGCTACGAGCAGCCTTTGCTGGACCAGGGAGTGGAGCAGGCCCTGGAGGCCTTTGTGGCGAGACGTAAGGCCGAGCTGTGCGGGGGCACTTCAGGTTCCTGAGCGGCCGCTGAATGACACAGTCCATCGTTTCGGAAGGAGTTTCTATGGAGAATCCCATCAGGCTTTATGTGGTTTTCAATAACCTGCCCTTCAAGGCCGGGCTGCAGACCGGCTGGGGCTTTGCCTGCCTGATCCACGGCCTGGACAAGGTCGTGCTGTTCGACACGGGAGGCGACGGTGACATTCTGCTGTCGAACATGCAACAGCTCGGTCTCGACGCCGGGGCGGTGGATGCTGTTGTGTTGTCCCACCTCCACGGCGATCACACCGGCGGGCTGGGCGCTTTCCTGGCGCGAAATCCTCATGTCACCGTGTATGTGCCGGAGTCGTTTCCGGAATCGTTCCAGCGAGAGGTCTTGGGACTGGGCGCGAGGGTGGAGACCGTGTCTGAACCACGACGGCTTCTGGACGGCGTTCATTCGACCGGCGAGATGAACCACGGCGTCAAGGAACAGGCCCTGATCGTGAACACACCCCAAGGGTTGATCGTGGTCACGGGCTGCGCACATCCCAACATCGCTGAAATGGCGGAACGGGCGCAAGCGTATCTGGGCAAGGACATCCACCTGCTGATGGGAGGATTCCACCTGGGCGGTGCAGGCGAGGCCGAGGTCCGCACGATCATCCAGCGCCTCAAAGCGGTTGGTGTCTCGAAGGTCGCACCCAGCCATTGCACCGGAGAAAACGCGATCCGCCTGTTTCGCGAGGCATGGAAGGAAGGTTTTGTGGACGGCGGCTTGGGCGCCGTCATCGAGGTGCCGCGGTAAGGAGGGCTGATTCGTGGCTGGTGCCGCACCACCGGGCGGGTGTGAGTGCAGACCCTGTCAAGGCCGATCCGAACAGCCACGGGAAATATGCTCAAGGCTGCACGGTCCTTACAACCATGGATCAAGGAGGAGGAACATGGCGAGCGTGAATCCGGCCTTTTGGGTCTTGAACCGGGCTTAGACCTTTGGAGTGAAGAGTGAAGGAGCGTTTTTGCATCAGAACCATGACCAGGGAGTTCGACCGTGCTTACCTGCTGCTGACCCTGGCGGTGCTTTTCTGGTCGGGAAACTTCATCGTGGCCCGCGCCCTGCGCACCGAGATTCCGCCCGTTGGACTGGCCTTCTGGCGCTGGGCCCTGGCCTCCGTGCTGGTGTTCTTCCTGGCCAGCCCCCACCTTCGGCGGGACCGGTCCAGAATGCGGGGCCACTGGCCCATTCTGCTCCTGCTGTCCGTCCTCGGAGTGACGGCCTTCAACACACTGGTCTATCTCGGCCTGCAGAGGACCATTGCACTGAACGCCTTTCTCATGCAGTCCCTGATGCCGGTGCTCATTGTGGGGATGTCCTACCTGGTGTTTCAGGAGCGGATCACACCCAAGCAAGGGCTGGGGGTGGCGCTTTCCCTGACCGGAGCGCTCACCATCATCGCTAGAGGCGACCCCGGAGTCCTGCTGTCCTTTTCCGTGAACCGGGGCGACATCCTGGTGCTCATCGCAGTGGTTTGCTATGCCCTGTACTCGGTCCTGCTGCGCAAGCGCCCGCCCATTCATCCCTTGAGCCTTCTGGCGGTGACCTTTGCTGCGGGCACCGCAATCCTGCTCCCCTTCTATCTGTGGGAGACCCTGGTCGCGGGCCGTTTTCCGGTCAACGGTCCGGTGCTGCTCGCCGTGGGGTATGTGGCGGTGTTCCCGTCCATCGTATCCTACTTTTGCTTCAACCGGGGCGTGGAGCTGGCCGGGGCCAACCGAGCGGGCCTGTTTCTTCACCTGATGCCCGTATTCGGCAGCATCATGGCCATGCTCTTTCTGGGGGAATCACTCGAGTGGTTTCACGGGGTGGGCATTGCGGCCATAGCCCTGGGCATCTACCTGGCCACGCGGGCGGGCGGCACAAGTTAAGGGGCCCCATGAACGAGAACCTGCGTTTTCCGTTCAGTCGCCCTGCTTGGCCATGTAATCGTCATACATGGTTTCCAGGGCGAGCTTGTGCTTGGCCTCCTCCTGGGAAAGCATTTGAAAGACCTGAAAGGCCTCGCTTCGTCCGGACTCCGCAGCCAGCTCGTTGTAGAGCTTCAAGGAGGCCTCCTCCCGTTTCATGGCGAGGCGCAGGATGTCGGCGTAATCCATGTCCTCTTTGTATGCCATGTCCACGGTGTAGTTGCTGCGCTTGAGATCCGGAATCCAATCGAAGTCGTAGTCGCCGAGTGCTTTCTCGCCGTTCAGAAAATCCTTCAGCATCGCCTCGTGTTTTCGTTCTTCCTGAGCAAAGGCCAGAAAGGTGTCCCGCGATCCGGAGAACGCCTCCCGGCCTGCAAGCTCCTCGTAAAACGCAGCGGCTTCCTGCTCCCGTTCGACGGCGAACCGCAGGATCTCCTCCAAGGAATCAAAGCTCATAGTATCCTCCCCTCCTGATGGTGACATGAGAGCAGGCTACAGAAAAATCAGGCGGTTGTCAAAAGGAGGAAGGAGGCGGCTCCAATCTTCTTTTCAATCTCCTCAAAGACCGGTACAATCAAAAGGTATTCGAGCTGGAGGATTACTTGAACATCTTTGTGCTGGACAAGAACATTCGTGCCTGCGCTCAGTACCATGCAGATCGTCACGTCGTGAAAATGATCCTGGAAAGTGCACAAATGCTTTGCACTGTCCTGTCAGAAAACAGCATCGATGCGCCGTACAAGCCCACGCACTCCAGGCATCCCTGTACGCTCTGGGCGGGACGGTCCCTGTCCAACTGGGTCTGGTTGCGAGACCTCGTTCTGGCGCTGAACCTGGAGTACCGCTACCGGTTCGAAAAGGACCGGGACCATCGGTCGGCGAGCGTGGTGGATGATTTGCCCCTTCCCCCCATCGAGGATCTGGGATTGACCGAGTTCGCGCAGGCCATGCCCGAGCGCTACCGTGTCCCCAATGACGCCGTAGGGGCCTACCGGGCGTTTTACATCGGCGAGAAAGCCCGTTTCGCCAGGTGGACGGGGAGGGAGAAGCCCCCGTGGTTCACTATTTTCCTTTGACCCGGATTCGGTTTTGCTTTATCGTCGATTGTATATAGATAGAATGCTTGCAATAAAAGGTCAGCCGGAGCCAAAATACCGGTGAAGCAGTCTCGGTTCAACACGCACATCCCGACAGGGGGCGGCAGCCGATTGCAAGGGAGGCGGAGATGAAAGAGCTGGTCTCACTGATGGCGAAGGCGTTGGTTGATCATCCGGACCAGGTCAAGGTGACGGAAGTCGTCGGAGAGCAGACGTCCGTTATTGAGCTGCGTGTAGCCAAAGAGGATCTCGGGAAGGTGATCGGCAAACAGGGGAGAACGGCCAAAGCCATGAGAACCATTCTCAGTGCCGCTTCGGCCAAGGTCCGAAAACGCCACGTGCTCGAGTTGGTGGAATAGGTCGAGCGCCTGGTGGACGTGTGCGGAAACGCAGGCTTTGCCGGTGGAAAGACTTCCATGAAACCGGAGATTACGAGTAGTCGTCAGGCGACATCACCGACATCTCGGCCCAAGCCTGGTCCCAGGCCTCGTTCAATTGTGCGATCTTGTTGTCAATCTCCTCTTTCTGTGGGCTCCAGTCGCTCGGGCATTCCCTTTGAAGACTCGAAACCTTTTCGCCGACCTCATCAATGAGATCGGCTACTTCACTCACGGGTACCGTGACATCTTGTTTCTTATCGTGAGAAAGTTGGTCCAGTTTTCTCATCATGTCATAAGCTTTTGCCTTCCAAGACACTAGCTGCGTATTCAATATATCGCAATAGGTATTTACATCCATTTCCTGGGCTCCTTCCTTGCATTTTTATTAATAGAATTTTGTTTTCTTAAGAATATGGTAGCCGAAGATGTTGTTGGTAGTCAACAAGAAAAGTCTCACAATATAAAGTGGTTAGTCTTCGTGCGGTATGTGTCAAAGGGCCTCGAAATGGGCTTCGTTCGGGCCGTCGAGAAGAAGGAACGATTCGATTCGAATGCGAAGAACGGCGGCGTCTTCGCCTTCGAGGAGAGTGCCGAGCCCGGGGTGTCGCTCCTGCAGTGCGGTTCGCGCCCGCAACAGCTCGGTTTCGTCCTCCACAGGTTCGAAGCGTCCCGCCACGGTGAGGGCCTGAGTCGTCTGCTCGCCGTGTTCCTTTTGGTCCCGCGTGTCCACGAGAAGGCTGACCCTGGGATTTTGACAGAGGTTTTTGAACTTGGTCGTGTCTTTCGAGGTGGTCATGTACAGACAGCGGCAGGACGGGTCCGTGACGTAGGCCATGAGAGAGCAGTGGGGCCTGTCGCCCGCGGCTGTGGCCAGGACACAAAAGTCTTTGGACCGTAGCAGATCGATCATGCGATCCAGCATGGGGCATCCTCCTCAACCGGTTTCAACCTGGACGTGATTGTATTCTTTCTACCAGACTTCCGGTGCCTTGGCAAAAGGCGTTTGTTCTGCTGCAATTTCGTTTGTGCCCGTGAACACCCCGATGCTATCTTACCTGAATTGAGCGTTTCAAATTGCAGTCTATCGAAAAAACACTTAATATATC
>CAZQCK010000164.1:0-6377 GCA_964591925.1 uncultured Desulfobacterales bacterium | reverse complement strand
TAAGGAGGAAACACCATGAGAGAAGCCGTGATCGTCGCCGCCTGCCGAACGGCGGTTGGCAAGGCCCCTCGCGGAACGCTCAAGGACACCCGACCCGAGCACATGGGATGCACCGTCCTGGGCGAGCTGGTCAAGCGGGCCGGAGATCTGGACCCCAACCTCATCGACGACGTGGTGATCGGGTGCACGTTTCCGGAGGCCACCCAGGGCCTGAACCTGGGCCGCGTCCTGGTCATGTCCATGGGATGGCCGGATCGGGTTCCCGGCATGACCGTGAACCGGTTTTGCTCCTCGGGGCTCCAGTCCATAGCCATCGGCGCCGAGAAGATCATGTGCGGGTACTCGGACGTGGTCGTGGCCGGGGGTGTGGAGAGTATGAGCCAGATCCCCATGGGAGGGAGCATGATGTACCCCAACCCGGCCCTGGTGGACGAGCGCCCCGGGGCCTTCACCGGTATGGGACTCACCGCGGAAAACGTGGCCGAGAAGTACGGCATCAGCCGGGACGAGCAGGACGAGTTCGGCGCGAAAAGCCAGCAGAAGGCCGAGGCGGCCGTCAAGGGGGGCAGGTTCAAGGACCAGATCGTACCGCTCACGGTGAAGAAGCAGAAGCGGCTTCCGGACGGCAAGTTCGCATTCGAGGAGATCGTATTCGACACGGACGAGGGGGTCCGCTTCGGCACCACCAAGGAGAGCATCGCCGGGCTTAGGCCGGCGTTCAAACCCACAGGGAGTGTGACGGCGGGGAATTCTTCTCAAACCAGCGATGCAGCCGCAGGCGTGGTCCTCATGAGCAAGGAAAAGGCCCGGGAGCTGGGGCTCAAGCCCATGGCCACCTTCCGCTTTCATGCCGTGGAGGGATGCCCGCCGGAGTACATGGGCGTGGGGCCGGCCGTGGCTATTCCCAGGGTCCTCAAGATCGCCGGCATGAGCCTTGATCGAATGGAGCTCATCGAGCTCAACGAGGCCTTTGCCGCCCAGGCCATCTACTGCATGCGGGAGCTGGGCGTCAACCAGGAGATCACCAACGTCAACGGCGGGGCCATCGCCCTGGGCCACCCCCTGGGTTGTACCGGCTCCAAGCTGACCACCCAACTCATCCACGAGATGCAGGAGCGCAAGCTCCGCTGGGGCCTGGTGTCCATGTGTATCGGCTTCGGAATGGGCGCGGCGGCTATCTTTGAGATTGAGGATTACTGATGGGTTTCCGCCGAAAACGGTGCTTTCTTCCAATCTCCGCGTCGGTCTTCGGGGTCTGGTCGTGCGACGTGCTTCCAAGCACGCCTCCTCCCGACCCCTTGACCTCCTTGATCTTGGAAGAAATCCCTCGTTTTCGAACAGGAAACCCGGCCTTCGAGAAGAGATCTTTCATTCGATAACCCAAACAAGGCCGAACAGACGGACGGCCCAAAGAATACAAAAACCACATCCCAGCGATTCAGCTGCAGGAGGACGACATGGGTGAACTGAAGCTTTTCAAGGGCGGGGAATTCCTTCTTGTGGACGCATCTCCCGACGAGGTGTTCACGCCCGAGGATTTTGACAAGGAACAGATCATGATCGGCAAGAGCGCCGTGGAGTTCGGCGTGGGCGAGCTTCTCTCCAGAAAGGAAGAGCTCGACGAGTGCAACCCCGAGCTTCTGCGGGAGCTCCTCGGCAAGGCCGGCGAGCTGGGGTTTTTGGGCGCGGACATGCCTGAAGTGTACGAAGGCTCCGAGCTCGACAAGGTGAGTGCCACTCTGATCACGGAGCACATCAGCCAGGGCATCACCGGGTTCAGTGTCACCTTCGCCGTCCAGACCGGCATCGGCAGTTTGCCCGTGGTTCTCTTCGGCACCCCCGAGCAGAAGCAGAAGTACCTGCCCCAGCTGGCCAGCGGCGCGTGGGTGGGGGCTTACGCACTGACCGAGCCGGGACACGGCTCCGACGCCCTGGGCGCGGAGACCACGGCGACACTCTCCGATGACGGCAAACACTACATCCTGAGCGGCCAGAAGCAGTTCATCACCAACGCCGGGTTTGCAGACGTGTTCCTGACCTATGCCCAGGTGGACAGTGACAAGTTTACCAGTTTCATTGTGGAGCGGGCCTGGGACGGGGTCTCCGTGGATGAGGAAGAGAAGAAGATGGGCGTCCACGGCAGCTCGACCCGGGCGGTGATCTTTCAGGACGTGAAGGTGCCCGTGGAAAACGTCCTGGGCGAGATCGGACGGGGCCACGTGGTGGCCCTCAACACCCTCAACGTGGGCCGTTACAAGCTGGCCGCCTTCACCGTGGGCGGCGCCAAGGTGATGCTTGCGGATACCATCAAGTACGCCAAGGGCCGGGTCCAGTTCGGCCGGCCCATCGCGGAGTTCAACCTTATTCGCGCGAAGATCGCCGACATGATCACGCGCATCTACGTCACCGAGAGCATGGTTTACCGCACGGCCGGGCTGCTGGACCTCACCCTGGAGGGGATCGATCCCACCAAGGCCGAAGCCGGCAAGGAGACCGGGGACGCCCTGCGCAAGTACGCCCTGGAGTGCTCCATCAACAAGGTGTACGGCTCCGAGATGCTGGACTACGTGGTGGACGAGTGCGTGCAGATCTACGGCGGGTACGGCTATATTCAGGAGTACCCGGCCGAGGGCGCCTACCGTGACTCCCGCATCAACCGTATCTGGGAGGGAACCAACGAGATCAATCGCATGATCATCGTGGACACCATCATGAAGGCGGCCATGAAGGGCGAGCTGGGACTCCTCGAGGCGGTCAAACAGGTCATGGGGGATCTGATGAGCATGCGGCCTTCCATGGGCATGGGCGAGGAAGAGGCCCTGCTGGAGGCGGAAGAGAAGATGGTTGGAAACGCCAAGAGAATCGCCCTCCTCGCAGCCGGAGCAGCGGCCCAGAAGTACATGCAGAAGCTGGCCAAGGAGCAGGAGATCATCGCCTACATTGCGGACATGATCATCGAGATCTTCGCCATGGAGAGCGCGCTGCTCCGCGCCCGAAAAAAGGCGGCCAAGGAGGGCGAGGAAAAGGCCGCCATGCACATTGCAGCCACGCGCGTCTACATCAACGACACACTTCCCAGGATCGACTTCTGGGCCAAGCAGATCCTGGCGGCCATCGCCGAGGGCGAGGAGCTCAGGACCCAGCTCATGGGTATCAAGAAGCTGGCCAAGTACACGCCTGTCAACACGGTGGCCCTGAGGCGGCAAATTGCGGAAAACGCCATTCCCGCGGCGCGGTACACCTTGACAAAGATGTAGTGCGCGCTTATTGTTATAAGCTACTTCCTGCGGTGAGCAACTTGTGCCGGTGGATACGGCCATGCCGGCGGCGGCTGAGGGGGGCTTTGCGAAACCGTAAACCGGAAACTCAGGCGTGCCCTGACATGGTTTTGCATGAATACGTGTTAAGAAAAGGGGGTCTGTGACCGGACCCTCTTTTTATTTCGAGGCCGCCCTGTGCGTGTCCATTCGGAAATTTTCTCAACACTTCAGCGCGCGAACATTCTAAAAATGAACGACATTCAACGTCTGAGAAACATCGGTATCAGCGCCCACATCGACTCGGGCAAGACCACCCTCACCGAGAGGATCCTGTACTACACGAAGCGGATCCACGCGGTGCACGAGGTGCGGGGCAAGGACGGCATCGGGGCCACCATGGACTCCATGGAGCTCGAGAAGGAGCGGGGGATCACCATATCCTCGGCCGCCACCCATTGCGAGTGGAAGGGATACCGGATCAACATCATAGACACCCCCGGCCATGTGGACTTCACCATCGAGGTGGAACGCGCCCTTCGTGTGCTGGACGGGTCGGTCCTGGTGCTCTGCGCGGTGGGCGGGGTCCAGTCCCAGTCCATCACCGTGGACCGTCAGATGAAACGTTACCGGGTGCCCCGCATCGCCTTTGTGAACAAGTGCGACCGGTCCGGAGCCGATCCTTTTCGCGTGACCCGCCAGCTTCGGCAGAAGCTCAACCACAACGCGGTGCTCATGCAGGTGCCTGTAGGCCTCGAAGGGGACTTCGAAGGGGTCATCGACCTGGTGACCATGAGGGTGATCCGGTTCGAGGGCGAGTACGGCGAGGAGCTTCAGGAAGCGGATATCTCGGCGGAGCTGACCGAGGAGGCTGCGGCCCGGCGGGAGGAGCTTCTGGATGCGGCCTCCATGTTCTCCGACGAGCTCACCGAGGCGATCCTGGAGGACTGCGTCACCCCGGATCTGATCCGGAATGCGGTTCGAAGCGGTACCCTCTCCCGGGAGCTTACCCCGGTGTTCGTGGGGTCCGCTTACAAGAACAAGGGTGTCCAGCCCCTGCTGGACGGAGTGACCTCCTACCTGCCGTCCCCCCTGGACGTGGAGAACACAGCCCTGGATCTGGATCGTGAGGGAGCGGAGTTTCCGCTCTCTCCGGACCCGGAGGGCCCTCTCGTAGCCCTGGCCTTCAAGCTGGAGGTGAGTCCTTACGGGCAACTGACCTACTTGCGGATTTACCAGGGAAGCCTGTCCAAAGGGGGCGATCTGGTCAACACCAGGGATCACAAGAAGGTCAAGGTGGGCCGTCTCGTGCGCATGCACGCGGACAAGATGGAGGAGATTTTCAGGGCCGTGGCCGGAGACATCGTGGCGCTCTTCGGTGTGGACTGTTTCAGCGGGGACACCTTCACGGACGGCCGCCTGAACTGCTCCATGACCTCCATCTTCGTGCCCGATCCGGTCATCTCCCTCACTGTGAAGGCCGGAGACACCAAGGCGGAGGACCGGCTGGCCAAGGCCCTGGGCCGGTTCATTCGAGAGGACCCCACCTTCCGCACCTACGTGGACGCGGAAACCGGTGAAACTCTGATCTCCGGCATGGGAGAGCTCCACCTCGACATCTACCTGGAGCGCATGCGCCGGGAGTTCGGTGCGGACGTGGAAACGGGAGTGCCTCAGGTGGCCTATCGGGAGGCCATCTCCCGGCGTGCGGAGTTCAACCACACCCACAAGAAGCAGACCGGCGGCGCCGGCCAGTTCGGAAGGGTGGCCGGCTACATGGAGCCCTCGGAGGAAGGCGAATACGAGTTCGTCAACCGGGTCAAGGGTGGGGCCATTCCCACGGAGTACATCTCCGCTGTGGACCACGGATTCCACGCCTGCCTGTCCAAAGGGGCCCTGCTGGGCGTGCCGGTGCTCGGCATGCGCGTGGTGGTGAACGACGGCCAGGACCATCCTGTGGACTCTTCGGAAAAGGCCTTTTCCACGGCCGCGGTGGGTGCCTTCCGGCAGGCCTACCCCAAGGCGGCGCCCATAATCCTGGAGCCCATCATGAAGGTATCGGTGGAGTGCCCCTCCGAGTTTCAGGGGGGGGTGATGTCCTCCATCAATCAACGGCGCGGAATAATCCTGAGCTCGGCCGAGGACGGGGTGTTCACCACTGTGGACGCTGAGGTGCCTCTGGCCGAGATGTTCGGCTATGCCACGGCGCTTCGCTCCCTGACCCAGGGAAAGGCGGAGTTCACCATGGAGTTCGCCAAGTATGCCAAGGTCCCGGAATCCATTGCCGAGGAGCTCAAGCGGGAGGCGGCCGAAAATGGAAAGGGGGGCAGGAAATGACGGTTGATTTCTCCAGCGTCAGTCCGTTGCGGATTCTGGAGCAGTCGTCCAGAAAGGGTTTGGGTCGGGGAAACCTGGGGGTCCTCACGGCGCGGGCGGGCGTGGGCAAGACCGCCTGTCTCATCCACATCGCGTTCGACCGGTTGTTTAAACAGAAGAGGCTGGTCCACATTTCCCTGGTGGACGTTCCGGAGAAAGTAACATCCTATTACAACGTCATCTTCTACGATCTGATCAAGGCCCTGAACATTGAGGGGGAGCAAGAGATCCGGGCGCTCATAGAGCAAAACCGAATGATCCTGGCCTATCTGAACCGGAGTTTCGAGATAGGGCGGCTGCGGGAGAACCTGGGCAACCTGGCGGAGCACGTCGGGTTTCAGCCGGACACCCTGGTGGTGGACGGCCTGGACTTCTCCCAGTCGAGCCGGGAGATCCTGGAGGGATTCAAGGCACTGGCCTCGGAGTTCAACACCGAGGTGTGGTTCTCGGCCGTGAGCCACCGTCACCTGCCCGAGACCAACGAGCGTGGGATTCCCCACCCTCTTAGTGACATGGACGACCTCTTCGACATCATTCTTCAGCTCTTGCCGGATACCGCCGGTGTTCGTCTCAACCTCCTCAAGGACCATGATCGCTATGGATCACCGGTGGCCGGCATCCGTATGGATCCGAGCACGTTTCTGGCGATGAACGGCACCCGTTAGTTTCCGTTAGTTAGTGCCCATCCAGAAACGAATTTTGAGCACTGCTGAGTTTCCAATTCAGAAAGGAGGATTTTTTGTC
>CAZQCK010000163.1:0-6452 GCA_964591925.1 uncultured Desulfobacterales bacterium | reverse complement strand
ATATGACCCAAATCTGAGCGCAATTTTGTCCAATTTATTTCTGCTGGCCTCCTAAGGAGCCCGGTGGATTTCTTCGTCGGTCAGATAACACGCCGGATCCGGGGCCCAGAGATCGCCGGTGGCCGCTTCCGCCCGTACTCGAAAGTTCCCCCCGCACACATCCAACCATCGGCATGTTGCGCAGCGTCCCTTGACAAAGTTCTTCTTGTCCTTCAAGCGGGCCATCAGCGGGTGGGACAGGTCCGTCCAGATTTCGCTGAAGGGGCGCTCGCGCACGTTTCCGAAGCTTTCATGCCGCCAGAACTGGTCCGCATGCACCGAGCCGTCCCAGCTGATGCATCCGATCCCCCTGCCCGAGCTGTTTCCCTCGTTCATGCGAAGAAGCTCCAGAACTTCCGGTGCCCTAGGATTGCCTTCCTTCAACATGCGCAGATAGACATAGGGCCCGTCCGCGTGGTTGTCCACAGTGAGGACCTCCTTGGCCGGCCCTCGTTCGTGGAGGTCCCGGGTCCGGTCCATTATCAGGTCAACGGCTTTTCTGGTTTCCTCATGGTCGAGGTCCTCCTCCATGAGCTCCGAGCCGCGCCCGGAATAGACCAGGTGGTAAAAACAGACTCGAGGAATGTCTTCCGCCTCCAGAAGGTCGAAAATGGCCGGAACCTCCTGGACGTTCATGCGATTGGCGGTAAACCTCAAGCCGACCTTCAGGCCGGCGCGCTTGCAGTTGCCAATGCCCGCCATGGCCTCCCGGAATGCGCCTTTTTTGCCGCGAAAACGGTCATTGACCTCTTCCAGGCCGTCCACACTGACCCCCACATAGGACAAGCCCACATCTCGGAGCCGTTCCGCAGTTGCCTGGTCGATCAAAGTTCCATTGGTGGAAATCACGGCGCGCATGCCTTTGCCCACGGCATAGCGCGCAAGATCCACCAAGTCCCGGCGCATAAGGGGCTCTCCACCTGAGAACAGGACCACGGGCACACCAAAATCCGCCAGGTCGTCCAGCACGGCCAGGGCCTCCTCATGGTTCAGCTCCTTGTCGTGGCCCTGCTCGTTCGCCTGGGCATAGCAATGCACACATCGCAGATTGCAGGCCTTTGTCGCATTCCAGACCACCACGGGCTTCTTGTCCGCCGAGAACTGAAGGAGATGGGACGGCAGCGCCGAAGAACGGCGGCCGTACCGAATGGCATCCGAGGGTTCCACCGTCCCGCAGTACAACTTGGAAATACCGATCATCGATTGTCTCTGTCGCCTCCGCCCATCCCCTCGTATCGGCCGCTTTGCCGAATGCAACAGTCGCTTGGCATACAGCGGCGTGAAAGGGATAATGATCTTTAAAAAGTCCTTTTCTCTTAAAGCACGTACTATCCCGGCGTCCCTTGCACACTGGTGAGAGACAAACGCGCTGTCTGCGAATTCGCCAAGGGGTGATTTCTATACAAGCCTTCCAGGATCACTCCCCCTGTTCAGAGCGGAAGGAACCCGCTTCCTCCGGGTAGTGGCTCTTGAGCAGATCGTCGATAAACTTCTCCATGTTGCGAACGGCTTGGGCGTTCAACACGAACTCATCGCTCTCTGAGCGGTCTTTCACCAACTTCAACCCGTACTCGAGTTTTTTGGCCAAGTGAAATGCCAGCGGGCCGCTCGGGTGCCCGGTCTTGATGGATTCCGCAATCAGCTCGTCCACCGCTGATTCATCGAATGTGATCCGAATGTCGACCTTATTCCGAAGCGTCCCTTCCTCCTCCCTGATCTGATTTACCATCTCCAGAAACTCCTCCACTGCGGAGTTCACGTCCGTGGCCCGCTTCAGGTAGAGATCGGCAATCAGCTCCACCCTTCGTTCCGAGATCTCCAGGCCGGTTTTTCGAGTGTGATCCGGAATTCGCTCCCGAATGAACGTGCGGATTTCGTTCAGTTCCCTTTGCGCCGCCCGTTCGAACCGGGCAATCCGTTCAGGGTCATCCGCTTGCCGGGTAACGGCTCGAAGCTCCTCTTCGGGATCATCGACCAGCTCGGCTGTCACCAGGAGGCGTTCGATCGGAATGGAGGGCAGACGCTTCTCGAAAGGGATCAGGATCTTTTCGATGGCGCTCACCAATCCGCGGGCACCGGTCTTTTCGGCTGCAGCCCGTTCGGAGATCTTTCGAAGCGCCTCCTCCTCGAACTTGATGTCAATGCCGTAGGCGCGGAAATCCTGGCGTTTGCTCAACACAACCGGATTGTTGGGGTTTTTGAGAATCTCCACCAGATCGTCGCACGTGAGCTCATCAAACACCACCACCACAGGAAGCCTTCCCACAAACTCCGACTCAAAGCCGTACTCGATCAAATCCTGGGCGCGCACCTCCTTGAGAATCTCCCAGGGCAGTTCCTTGGGCCGGACATCGGCCTCGAAACCCATGCCCTGTTTCTGAAGACGCTTTTTGATGATCTCCGCCAGCTCCCCGAAGGCGCCGCTCATGATGAACAGGATGTTCTTGGTGTTTACGATCCGCTTTTCCTTCTTGCCTGTCCTCCGGTATTGCTCGATGGCCTGAATCTGGCTGACTGCATCATGGGGGACCTTCAAGTCCACATCGGTCTCCTCCATGGGTTTGAGCAGGGCCCGCTGCACGCCCGTTCTGGAGACGTCGTGCCCGATAATATTGCTTGAGGAGGCGATCTTGTCGATCTCGTCAATGTATATGATTCCGTTTTCCGCCTGCTTGATGTCATCATCCGCCTCACCCAGCAGGTCCCTCACCAGGTCTTCCACATCGCCGCCTACGTATCCGGTCTCGCTGAACTTGGTGGCGTCTCCCTTGACAAAGGGAACGCCCAGCTTCTGGGCGATCAATTTGATCATGTAAGTTTTGCCCACACCGGTCGGCCCGATCATCAGAACATTGTTCTTGATCATTCCGACTCGGTGGGTGGGCCCTTTGTCACCGCTTCCCTTGAAGTGCTTCACCCGGTTGAAATGGGTGCAGATCTTGGTGGACAAGACGGCCTTGGCGTCTTCCTGCTTCACCACGAACTCCTCCAGATAGGCCTCCAGCTCTTCCGGAAGCATGTCGAAGGCCGGCCCCTCGGACTCACCGTCGTCCGTCTTGGCCTCGTCGGTTCCCTGCTTCTCTCCTTGGGGATAGACAAAGGGAGAGATGATCTTGATACGGTTTCCGTATTTCTTGGACAGGTACTCACTGAGTTCCTTTTCGAGTTCCTTCTGGTTGGGAAGCTTTCCTCCCCCTTCATTCATGTTGTCGACCAAACGTTCCATTAGTTCCCCTCGTTCGTTCCATGACTCAATGTTGACGAAATCGTAAAAACTGTATTTTCTCGCAAAGAAGCCGAGGGAGCCAAGAAGAAAACCCACCATCATCTTTACGGCCTTTTACCGCCCCGAAACCGTCCAGGCCTTCTTCTGCTTACAGCCCGTTGCGAGCCACTCCACAATATAGGCATGGAAAGCACGGTTTTCAACCCCGGGCTTCGGAAGGCTCGGGCCGGGGGGTTTTAGTGACTTACTCATAAGATCCTGTCACAAAAAAAAGAAGATTTGAGGATCGGCATTTATGTAGCTGATGATTTCCTTCCGGTACCGAGGCCGGCGGCGGAGGAGGTCGGGTCTTTCCGTAGCGGACATTAGCGGGAGCGGAGGGAGTGGAGGAAAGCCCCGACCTCCGGAGCCTGCATAACGTCTGTTGGGTTGCGGGCAATGGCCCGTTTTAGCTTGTTGACTCTGTGTGCCCTTTTGATTACCATCGGCTCGAATGTATCGCCCGGTCTTAACGTTCACATTTCCAATCCACACCTCGTACGCATGAGGAGTCACCCATGGTTTCCCGGCTGGAAGTGACGCTCAAAGACCACTTGAAAGACGCCGAAGGGGAAGGTGTCCGAAAAAAGGCCCGGGACTACTTCGGCATACAAGTCCGGGACATCCGCGTCATTCGCGTACTCACTATCGACGCGGAACTGAGCCGGGAGCAGCTGGAGTCCCTGCGCACAGCCATCTTCACGAATCCGGTCATCGAACGATCCTCCTTTTCCCCCCTGGCCCGGGCGTTCGACTGGGCCGTGTGGATCGGATTGCGCCCCGGGGTGAGGGACACGGGCGGCAGCACCGCTGTGGAGGCCATCGAGGATTGTTTGAACATCCGCTTCAATCCCGGTGAAAATGTCTATACATCAAAGCTCTTTGTCCTTCATGGCCAACTCGAACGATCGCAGGTCGAGAAAATCGCCGGGGAGATCCTGGCCAACGACATCATTCAACAGTGGAATATCTACGCACACCAAGACTGGGACCCTACCCAGGGGATCGGCTTTCAGGTCCCCAAGGTCTTACTCGACCACGAGCCCAGAGTCACCACGATTTCCGTGTCGAGCGACAACGACCTTAGAACCGTTTCCGCGGAACGAAACCTGGCCCTTCAGGACAGCGATATTCCCATCATCCGGCGTTACTTCCTGCGGGAAGAGGTGCAGGCGGAACGGCGCCGCTTCGGCCTGGATCTGCCCACGGATGTGGAGCTTGAGTACATTTCCCAGGCGCGAAGCGATCACTGCAATCACAACACCTTCAAGGGTGTCTTCCGTTACCGGAATCTTCACACCGGCGAGACGGCCGTGGTGGACGACCTCTTCAAGACCTGCATAGAGAATCCCACTCTGGCCGTTCAAGGCCGAAAGGACTGGGTGGTCTCCGTTCTCTGGGACAACGCCGGTGTGGCCCGCTTCGACGATACCCACAACTACGTCATCACCGGGGAAACCCACAACAGCCCTTCCAACATGGAGGCCTACGGCGGTGCCATCACCGGCATCGTGGGCATCTACCGCGATCCCCTCGGGACCGGTTTGGGGTCCAAGCTCATCCTGGGCATGTACGGGTACTGCGTAGGCCATCGGGACTACACCGGTCCCCTCGAGCCCAGATTGCACCCGCGGCGCCTGCTGGACGGCGTCATCGAAGGCGTCCGGGACGGGGGCAACAAGAGCGGCGTGCCCACGCCCTTCGGCCAGCTCCTGTTCGATCACGGGTACATGGGAAAGTGCCTGGTCTTCGTGACCGCCATGGGCATCATGCCGTCCCGAATCAGCGGTCGACCCAGCCACCAAAAAACAACCAATCCCGGGGACCTCGTGGTCATGTGCGGGGGGCGCGTGGGCAAGGATGGAATCCACGGCGTGACCGCCGCTTCAGAGACCTTTTCCGAACACACCCCGGCCGGGCATGTCCAGATCGGCGATCCCTACACCCAGAAAAAGATGCACGACTTTCTTCTCGAGGCCCGTGACGAGGGTCTGTTTTCCTTTATCACCGACAACGGCGGAGGCGGGCTGTCCTCTTCCGTGGGGGAATCGGCCCGGTTTTCCGGCGGCTGCCGGGTGGACCTCGACCGCGTTCCGCTCAAATACGAGGGCCTGGACCAGTGGGAAATATGGGTGTCCGAGAGTCAGGAGCGTATGACCGTGGCGGTGCCTAAGGACCACCTGGACCGCTTCATGGAGCTCTCCCGCAAACATGCCGTGGAAAGCACGGTCATCGGCGAGTACAACGACTCCGGATACCTACGTTTGGAATATCGAGGGCAAACATGCGCCCTCATCCGCATGGACCTTCTGGAGACCGGTTTTCCGCAGTGGGAATTCGAGGCCGAGTGGACGCCTCCCGCCATGCGCGGGCTCACGGAGCCGGTGATCAGCGAACCCGGGGATCATGGCGCCATTCTCGAAGCCATGCTGGGCCGGCCCAATGTCTGCGACCGCAGCTGGATCTCCAGGCAGTACGACCACGAGGTCCAGGGGGGAAGCGTAGTCAAGCCGCTGGTGGGAAAAAGACGGGACATCCCGAGTGACGCGGTGGTGATTCGACCGGTTCCGGACACCTACCGGGGCATTGCAGCCACCCAGGCCGTGAACCCCTTTTACAGCCTGATCGACACCTATCACATGACCGCTGTTACCATCGACGAGGCCTTGCGCCGTGTGCTGGTCGTGGGCGGTGACCCGGACCAGGTGGGCGGTGTGGACAACTTCTGCTGGCCGACCATTCAGTACGATCCCGAAGCCAATCCGGACGGCCGATACAAGGCGGCCCAGCTCGTCCGCTCCAACTGGGCGCTGCGGGACACCTGCCTCGCCTATGAGATCCCCCTGCTCTCCGGAAAGGACAGCATGTACATAGACGGCGACCTCAAAGGACCTTACGGGGAGACCCGGAAGGTCAGCGGGCTTCCTACTCTGCTCTTCACCGCCAGCAGTATCGTGGCCGATGTGAGAAACTGCCTGACCATGGATGCCAAGGAGCCGGGCGACCTGGTTTATGTTATCGGCGAGACCCGGGACGAGCTGGGCGGAAGCGAGTACTACCAGATGTTGGGGGAAATCGGTCTGAACGTTCCCCGGGCGGAGCCCGCCGCCCTGGCGCAAACTTACAAGGCCTTCCACCGTGCGGTGGA
>CAZQCK010000162.1:0-6627 GCA_964591925.1 uncultured Desulfobacterales bacterium | reverse complement strand
CGCCGCACAAGGAACCTCGCTGATCGACGATGAGATTGGCAAAAAAGACCCTTTCCGGATGGAAACTAGGGAAGGAACCACGACAACCCACAAGAACACGCAGGGGGACAAAATGCACAAACTATTGACCGACTCTCCAGGGAAAGAGATGTTGTTGCTGGGCAATGAGGCCGTTGCCCGTGGTGCCCTGGAGGCGGGCCTCTCCTTTGCCACGTGCTACCCGGGGACGCCCTCTTCCGAAATTCCCGAGCAGTTTTTCCACATCAGCCGGGAGACCGACCTCTACTTCGAGTACTCCACCAATGAGAAAGTGGCGCTCGAGGTCGGGGCGGGTGCTGCGGCCTGCGGCTTGCGCACCATGGTCACCATGAAGCATGTGGGGCTGAACGTGGCGGCGGATCCGCTCATGACCCTGGCGTATGTCGGTGTCAAGGGCGGCATGGTGATCATCAACGCGGATGACCCGTTCATGTTCTCCAGCCAGAATGAGCAGGACAACCGGTTTTATGCCAGGCTGTCCGGGCTTCCCATGCTCGAGCCCACGAACACCCAGGAAATGAAGGACATGACCATCGCGGCCTTTGATCTCTCCGAGGAACTCGAGCTCCCGGTCATCCTTCGCACCACCACCAGATTGAACCACGTTCGGGGGGCTGTTAAGCTCGGGGAGCTCAAACCCATCCAAAGCAAAGGGGAGTTCCAGAAGAACCCGTTTCACTTTGTGACCGTCCCCGCGGTCTCCCGCAACCTGCACAAGCTCCTCCTGGAAAAGTACGACAAGGCCGCGGCCAGGACCGAGAACTGGCCCGAAAACCGGATTACCGGCAAGGGCAAGTGGGGTATCGTGGCCAATGGGGTGAGCGTCGACTACGCCAAGGACGCCATTTATGACCTGGGCATTGACGACAAGGTCCGTTTCCTGCAAGTAGGCATGTCCTGGCCCCTTCCCAAGGCCATGATCGCCGAATTCCTCAAGGAGGTGGACAGGGTTTTGGTGATCGAGGAGCTCGAACCGGTCATGGAGACGGACATCAAGGCCATTGCCCAGGAAAACGGCCTGTCCCTTCCCGTCAAGGGTAAGGGCGTGGGCGGGCTTTCCCGCCTCTACGAGTACGACCCCGGCATGGTCCGCAAGGCCGTTGCGGAGTACTTCGACATAGCGTACCAGGGACGGGAAGCGGTGGATCTCTCCGACCTTCCCGCACTTCCCGGTCGGCCGCCCAACCTGTGCGCGGGTTGCCCGCACCGAGCCACCTACTACGCCGTCAAAAAGGTATACGGTCCGGACGCAGTTCACCCCACGGACATCGGGTGTTACACCCTCGGCCTGCTGCCGCCCATTTCCATGGCGGATTTCCTCATCTGCATGGGATCGTCGGTCAGCTCTTCATGCGGGTTTTCCCAGGCAAGCGATCAAAAGGTCGTCTCCTTTATCGGGGATTCCACGTTTTTCCACTCAGGGATCACCGGCCTGATCAATGCGGTGCACAACAACCACAAGTTCACCCTGGTGATTCTGGACAACGGCACCACGGCCATGACCGGACACCAGCCGCATCCCGGCGTGAACGCCGAGGCTATGGGGATCGAACGGACCCGCCTTTCCATAGAGGCCGTGGTCCGGGGCTGCGGCGTCCAGGATGTACACGTGGTGACACCGTTCAAAGTAAACAAGACCATCGAGGCCATTCAGGCTTCAAAGGACCATGACGGGGTTTCCGTGGTCATCTCCGAGGAGCTTTGCCCGCTCTTTGCGAGGGCCACCGGGCAGATGCGTAAGACAAAGCCGTTCCGTGTGAATTACGACAAGTGCAAGAACCACCGGGACTGTATCAACCTCTTGGCCTGCCCGGCCATGTACCTGCAGGAAGAAAAGGTCGTGATCGACAAGAATCTCTGTATCGGATGCGCGGTGTGCGCTCAGGTCTGTCCGGAGAATGCCATCCTTCCAGTAAAGGATTGAGGAGGGGCAGGGCGAGATTGAGACCGACCGTCATGCGTTGACACCTTTTCCGCAGCGAGGAGAAAGACATGGACACGAAGAGATGTGTATTCGTCGGTGTCGGGGGGCAGGGCAATCTTCTGGCGTCGCGCCTTCTGGGCGAAGCCGCGCTGGCCGCAGGAATACCGGCTGTTGTGAGCGAGATTCACGGCATGGCCCAGCGGGGCGGTGTGGTGGAGTCGGCCGTCCTGATGGGCAATGTCACGAGCCCCATAGTATCCGGCGGCGAAGCCGATGTGATGGTGGGTTTCGAGCCGTTGGAGACCCTTCGGACCATAGGAAAGTGCAGCAAGGAAACGCTGGTCATCACCAACCTGCAACCGCTGCCGCCCTTTACCGTATCCATAGGACAAGGGACCTATCCGCCTGTGGATGAAATGGTGTTCCTGATTTCCAAGAAGGTGGACCGGCTCATCTCACTCAATGGAAACGACCTGGCCCAGGAGGCGGGCAATCCTCTTAGCCTCAACATGGTCATGCTGGGAGCTTTGATCGGATCCGGGAGTGTGGCCGTTACTGCGGATGGCATGAAGGAGACGATTTCCACCTCTACGAAGAAGGCCTTTCTGGATTCCAACCTCAAGGCCTTTGAGTTGGGAATGAAGGGCGCGGCTTAGGGCTCGGTGCGTCCCGGTTATGGTTTTTCGTTTCCCGGGCAACGCTCCATGTTCAGCGTTTCATGAGGTGCATTCGGCTTTTTCGAACCGCGCGCTCCATGATGCGGAGGATTTCCTCTTCCAAATCATCCCATGAGGCATGGGGTACCTTTTGTACGCGCACCTCCTGGGGCTTGATGCGAATCTTGGCCAGACCCGGGAGCTTCATGAGCTCCCGTACGGTTTGGGCCCCGATCGTTCCAAGCTCTGAGATTCGTTGGTCGGGATCCCCCTCAACGGCGGAGGTGAACACCTCCACCCGGGGCCTGGTGATGTCCTCTGATGTCAGGTAGGAGCGGATATCCGTATTGGGGTGTGCGTAGACTCGGACGTCTCTTGTTTCCATCTGCGGTTCTCCCTGCCCCCAGTACACCTGTTCACCGGTCGCAGTAACGTATCGGCAGTATGAAACCTGCCGGTGAAGGTGTCAAGCCGTTGCCCCTCACCGCCCCTCGACAAAAGGGCGTGCGTTTTGAGTATGGCGCTGTACAGGTTCTCTGTGCAGATGGGAGGGAAAGCGTTCAGCCGGGTACCTGACGGGCACCGGCTATGAATACGTAACACGGAGGTTTCAGGCCGGCGGGAAGACGGTCTGGCCCTCCTCGAGTGACAACGAACGTGGCCGGCATACCGGGTATAAGACATCCCAGCCGGTCCCCCAGCCCCAGCAGCTCGGCGCCGTTTCGGGTTGCGGAGCGGACCGCCGCCTCGGCTGTCATGCCCGCCTGCATGAAGAGCTCCATTTCATCGCTTACAGTGTACCCATGGTGGACGCCGAGACTACCTGAATCGGTTCCCAGGGCCACAGGGACGCCCTTCTGAATGCCTTCACTCAGCTGCCGGATCTGGTGTTTCAGGTTGCGCGCAGCCCCTTCGATCTCCCTGCTCCCGGGTGCGAGGGTGCGGGCGCAGGCGGACATGGCGTAGATTGTGGGAACCCATGTGATGCCCTGCCGGGCCATCCGGGTCAGGTTTTCCCGCCCCATGAAGAAACCGTGCTCGATGGAATCGCAGCCGGAAGTCACCGCATCTCGAACCGGGGTTTCGCCGTTGGCGTGGATCATCACACGCAGACCCAGGCCCCTGGCCGTGATAACGGCATCTGCAAGGTCCTTTCGGTCGAACTGGGGCGGGGTTTGTTTTCCGAAACAGAGCAGGCTGTTCAGCCCGGAGTGAACGATTTTGACGTGGTCCGTTCCCGGGGATTCCCGGCGGATGGATTCCCACAGGGTTGCTTTGTCCTCGGGGGGGCGTCCAATGAACCGCCCGTACCGGCCGCGTGCATGCCAGGCCCGACCCGCAACCAGGACCTGGAGCGGAATGCCGGACTGTTTCAGTCGCTCTTTCCGGTAGCGCAATGTGTGGCCTGCATGGTCGCCCCCGTCCCTTACAGCGACCACCCCGCTGCAGAGATGATCCTTCAGGTGGCGTTCGATCACCCCCTCCGCCTCCTCGTATTCGGTATAGAGCTGGCGGCGGCGGATCCCGGCCTCCTCCGTACCGGACATGCTCAAGTGGACATGGGCGTCTACGAGTCCGGGGATGACCGTGCAAAGGCCGCAATCCAGGGTGTCCTCCTCCGGGAAGGCTTCTGAATGTGCAGGCGTGATCGAGCGCAACCGGCCCCTGTGGATTCCAAGAAGGACGTCTTTTTGAACCGGCCCGCCGGTGCCGTCGATGAGCCAACCGGCCTTGACCCGCAAGGGATGAGTGAGAGGCTTGATGGTGTTTTCTCCTTACCGCGATATGTCTTGTGGCGCAAACGATTCGCGCCCCGCGGGACCGCATGATAAGGCATTCTGGAGACCTCGGCAATTCAAACCTGAATTGGGCGTTTCTTCCTTGCATCTTCGGCAAACTCGGCAATCGTTCAAATCAGGGCGGTGGGTTTCCGGGTACGACGCCGGCGTGTTGAAAACGCCTTGACCCTCTGGTATGGTGCAGAGGCGTTCATCGTTTCCTCAGGGAGGTACCTCTTTTTGGACCGGAAGCATCACATTGAGGAGTGCCCCTTTCAGGACAAACCCTGCCCGCTGCGCGACGAACTGGAGGCGCTTCGTGAAAAAGTTCGTCACCTCCAAGATCTCTCCCGGAAGGATCCCTTGACCGGCCTTTTCAACCTTCGCTATCTCACCGAAGCCCTGGACCGTGAGATGGAGCGGACCCGAAGGACGGGGCTGCCTATCTCCCTCCTGATCGGCGATCTGGACCGGTTCAAAAATATCAATGACACATATGGACATGAGGCGGGAAATCAGGCCCTGGTCCACGCGGGTCGGGTTTGGAGGCGTTTGCTGCGGAGAATCGACATTCTGTGTCGATATGGAGGAGAGGAGTTCGTGGTGATCCTCCCCGGAACGCGGCTTGGTCAGGCAAGGGTTGCGGCGGAGCGCCTGCGAGCCGGGCTCGAAGATCACCCGCCCGTGGTCAATGGAAACCGAATCCTTTTGACCGTAAGCTTCGGGGTGGACTGCTTTTTCGGGTCAGAAACCCTGACGCCCGGAGGGTTCCTGGCTCGTGCCGACAAGTGGCTTCTAAGGGCCAAATCAAAAGGTCGAAACCGCGTGTGCTGTGACGAAAAGAAGCTCGCCGCCGCATCCACGGAGGTTTCGCCCGGGGAGCGGAAAGCCCTGATCGGGGCATCGCCTGCAGAGGATTGATGTCTCAGTTTTCTCTTTCATGTCCTTCTTTCGCCGTGATACAATTAACCATCGGACAGGCCTTGCGCCCTTCTCCCAGTACCTCTGTGGCCGGTGAGTGGTCATCTTGCTCGCTTTCAGGGGCGGGCGCCCTCAACGAGGCGCCAAGGAAAGCAGGGCCTGTCCGTCTTCAAGATTCCCCACCTGTGATTCGGCTCTGATTCTGGAAGAAAAATGCGGCCTCGGCCCTGCGGAAAGATCGTAGACGTGGTTCCCGCGAGTCTTACGGGAGATCCTCTATGGTGGATAGGACTGGGTGAGGATTCTCAAGGCCTCGGTTCGAGCGTGGTGATAGGCAGCCGGTCCTGCTTGAAAAGCCGGAAGAGAAGACCACACCCGTCCTTTGTGCTGTATCCGGGCTCACCCTTCCCGCCATCGAACCCATTCCTTCAGGGGCGCCCGCTCGGATCGAGGCCGGTTTCGGGGGGAGTCGGGATCGGGGTATCCCACAGCGATGCCCAGGACTACGTTTTTCTCCTCGGCAAGGTTCAAGGTTTCCCGGATCTCGTCTTGAAACGCGGTGATGAGCCCGATGGGACATGTACCCAGGGCCAGATCATGGGCCGCTAAGACCAGGTACCCCACAAGGATTCCCATGTCTGTAAGCCTTGCGCTCGAGAATACGTCGTCGATACTGAGGATGAGGGCGGTGGGGGCCCCGTAGAAGTCGCAGGAGCCCTCGTTGATGAACGTGGAAAAGGGGACGTCGCCCGGTAGCGCAGGGGACATGCACTCGAGCAACCCACGCTCGCGTTGCACGAAGTGCTCGGGGAGGGTCCGCTTGGCCCCTGGTGCGCAGGAGATGTTTTGCTCGCGCATGCGTTTGAGCAGCAGGCGGCTCAAACGCATGCGCTCCTCTCCGGTGACGACTGTGACCTCCCAGGGTTGGAGATTGATGGCGGAAGGCGCTTCTCCGGCGAGCGAGAGGAGCGTCTCCAAAGTCTCCCGCTCCAATGGCTTGTCCAGAAAGCCGCGCGTGCTGCGGCGTCTTTGAATGACTTGCTGCAGGTCCATAGGGTCTCTCCCTGTAATCTTGATAAATTCGAAAGATTTTATTTTCCCGCAAAGACGACAAAAACGCCAAGAAAAAACTTTTAGTACCTGAATTGAGCGCTTGTGGCGTTTGCCGCAGTCCGCCCAAAAAGGTTGTTTGAGCCTGAAAGGAAAGGTAGAACAAAGGAAGACTGGTAAAATCGTGGATTCGAACATATAGGGCCTGAATTGAGCGATTGTCGAGTTTGCCGAAGATGCAAGGAAGAGGGTGCTTCGC
>CAZQCK010000161.1:0-6680 GCA_964591925.1 uncultured Desulfobacterales bacterium | reverse complement strand
CCTTCATCCCGGAGCGGCGGGCCAACTCTCGAAGGGTGGCGGCCCGGTATCCCTTTTCTCGAAAAAGGCCTGCCGCTTCCTGCAAGATGATTCCCTTTCGAGAGGGGCGGGTTTCAACTTTGGCGTCCATGTTTCAACTTTCCGTTTCATGAGTAAATCTAACGTTTGTTAGTTTTTATCAGAGCCCGGTTTTTCCTGTCAAGGGCGCAGAATCCGGTCCTCTTTTATCCAACCTCCCGATTTCTCCTTGACTCTCGGAAGCATGTCCTTTATACATCATACCTCAAGGTGGCGGAAAGGGCTCACCTGTGCGCTGAGACCGGCTCTGAAAATGAATCGGGGTTGCAAAACCTAACAAACGTTAGGTTTTGATTTCGGGGCCGACGGCCTTTCTGAAGACAACCCATTTCCCCTCGGCGATCCCATGGAAAGCAAACCCTGGAAACCGGCAACCTTACTAGCACCCGCCGTGAGCGCGGTCCTTTTCCTTCTGGTCATTCCGGTCTGCTTCATCGTGGTTTACAGCTTCTGGCTGCGTGCGCCGAGCGGTGCGGACATTCCGGCATTCCAGTTCGGAAACTACGCCAAGTTCTTCGAAGACTTTTTCTACCCCTCTCTCCTCATTCGAACCATTCGGGTCTCTCTCGAAACCGTTCTACTCTGCCTGATCATGGGATATATTCCAGCCTACTTCTTTTACAGGACCGAGAGCCGCGTCAAGCCCTTTCTCCTGATCCTGGTGATGCTTCCCTTCTGGATCAGCTTTATCATCCGCACCCTGAGCTGGATCAACATCCTCGGGGACACCGGCCTGATCAACCACGTGCTCATGAAAATCGGACTCCTGGACGCTCCTTTGAGCATGCTCTACAACGAGGGTGCCGTGCTCATGGGGCTGATCCAGTACCTGCTACCCTTCATGATCCTGAACATCTACGTGAGCCTGGAAGGAATCGACAAGAACCTCCTGGAGGCGGCGCGAAGCCTGGGGTGCACGGAGTGGCAGGCCTTTAGGGAGGTGACCCTCCCACTGAGCCTCCCCGGGGTGAGTGCGGGGTGCCTTCTGGTCTTCGTGCTGACCTCTGGCACCTACCTTCCTCCGATGATTCTAGGCGGACCCGGTAACGACATGATCGCCAACCTGATATTCAAACGGGTCGTGGGGACCCTGGACTGGCCTTTCGGATCGGCCATCAGCACGATCCTCCTGGGGCTGCTGGGCATCATAGTGTACACCTACAACCGCTACCTGGGGATCAACCAGATCTTCAAGAGCCTTCAGTGAGCGCTTCACCATGCCAAGAATATCAGGCTGGTCGCTGATCCGTCTCTACACGATCCTGATCTACGTGTGGATGTTCGCCCCCATCGTGGCGGTCATCATCCTGTCGTTCAATCCGCAGCAGTTCGGCTCCTTTCCCATGGAGGGATTCAGCTTCCGCTGGTACGTCAAGCTCGCCCACAACGCCACCATCCTGAACGCCTTCAAGAACAGCCTGGTCCTGGGTTCCCTGACGGCCATCGTGACCACCGCCATCGGGATTCCCGCGGCCATGGCCTTTGTCCGGTACGAGTTCCCCGGCAAGAACACTCTAAACACCCTGCTTCTCACCCCTATTATGATCCCTGAAGTGGTGCTGGGCGTGGCCCTGCTCCTCTTCATCCGTTGGCTGCAGCAGCCCAAGAGCTTTGCACTCCTGCTGATAGGCCACGTGGTACTGACCCTGCCCTATGTACTGCTCGTGGTCCAGGCGCGACTAGTGGGCATCAAGCGCGTATACGAGGAAGCGGCCCTGAGCCTCGGAGCCAATCCGCTTCAGACCTTCAAGGAGATCACCCTCCCGCTTCTGGCGCCCGCCATCCTGGCGGGGATGCTCTTTTCGTTTACCATCTCATTCGACGACGTTACGGCCACCCTCTTCTGGGCGACGGCCAGTAGCCAGACCGTCCCGGTGAAAATCTTCGGCATGCTGCGCAACTCCATCAGCCCCGAGATCAACGCCCTGGGGGCGGTCATGATCCTTCTGACGATCTCCATCCCCCTGATGGCGGGGTACCTCTCCCGTCGTTTCGCCAGGGGAAAATAGGCCGGGCCCGCACCGGCCCCGGGAGAGGCCACTCGGCGTCATGTCCGGGTGAAATGAGGCAAACCTGACGGGACTCACACCTGCCGGCCGGCGGCCCTTTGTACCGGACGGGGGGTGGGCGGGAAAACCTGTCGATCGGAAACATTTCCGGAGAAAAGGAGAGGCAGACATGAAAAAGGATTTGAACGAGCAACTGGACACCGTGGTCAAGCTTTACCAGGACGGCAGGATCACCCGACGCGATTTCATCAAGTACCTGGGCATAGCCGGAGCTGCGGCAGGTTTGGTGGGAGGGCCGTTCGGCCTTCTGACCCGCAACGCCCATGCGGCCAAGTCCATACGGTTCGACTCCTGGGGGGGCTCCACCTCGGAGGCCCTTCGAAAGTACGCCTTCGAGCCCTTCACCAAGGCCACAGGCATCGAGGTGGTGGACGCCGCCTTCACCGGCATGGACGCCTACCTCACCCAGGTCAAGGCTTCGTATCCTCCCGGAGGGGAGTTCAACCTGGCCCACCTGAGCGCCGTGTTCGACTATGCCCGCTACATCGGCCTGGGCTTCGGTGTGGTCCTGGACGAGAGCAAGATCCCCAATCTCAAAAACGTAATGGTCCCCATGAAAGACACGCTCCGCGGGCTCAGCGACGGCAAGCTCTCAGCCGTTCCCTACGACCTGGGGCAGACCGGAATCGCTTACAACACCAATCACATTTCCAAGGACAAGGCGGAGAAGCTGGGCGCCTCCCTGCTGTGGGACAAGGACCTGAAGGGAATGTTGGGAAGCTGGGGTGCCGATTACCGTACCAACATGTGGTACGCCGCCCTGCACACCGGCCAGAGCCCCAACAACATCACCGATCTCGACGCGGTGTGGGATGCGCTGAGCGAGCAACGGGAACTCATGAAAAAGTACTGGGAGTCGGGCTCCGAGCTCATGAGCCTGCTGGCCAACGAGGAGATTTACGCCACCGTGGGCTGGTCCGGACGAATAGCCCTGCTCCAGGAAGAAGGGCACCCCATCGGCTACCTGGCTCCCGAGGGCACCTACTCCTGGATGGAGTACATTTTCGTGCTCAAGGGGACGGATCTGGCCGTGGCCCAGAAGCTCCTCAACTACATGCTGGAGCCGGACGCCGCCATCGCCGTGAGCAAAGCGATGTACTATCCGCCCAGCCTGGACCCCACCAAGGTGAAGATGCCGCCAGAGGTTCAAAAGCTCCCCGCCTTCGATCCTACGGGCAAGCTCAAAGGGTACCTGTTCGCCAAGCCCGAGTACTGGAACAGCCACCAGGTCGAGTGGACCGAGAAGTGGGACCGGATCCGGGCCGGGGCATAAGAAAACCCTTGCGGGCGGGGCCTCGCGGCCCTGCCCGCCCATGTTGAACCATCCGGCCGTCCCGTTCCGCATCCGCGGAACGGGACGGCATGCCGGAACCATTCCAGCCGGGAGAGTGAAGAGCGTTGGAAAAAGAAAGCAAGTCCCTCGCGGTCGAGCTCAAGGGCGTGTACAAAAGCTTCGACAAGGTGGTGGCCGTCGAGAAGATGGACCTCGAGTTCGAGGAAGGCACCCTTGTGACCCTGCTCGGTCCCTCCGGGTGCGGCAAGACCACCATCCTGCGCATGATAGCGGGACTGGAGAGCCCCACCGAGGGAGACATCTTCATTCAGGGCAAGCGGGTGAACGACACCCCCATTCACAAGCGAAACCTGGGCATGATCTTTCAAAACTACGCCCTGTTTCCGCACAAGACCATCTTCGACAATGTGGCCTTCGGGCTCAAGTACCGCGGCGTGCCCAAGCAGGAGACCCGGGACCGTGTGAAACGGGCCCTGGAGATGGTCCAATTGCCCGGAGTGGAAGACCGAATGCCCTCCCAGCTGTCGGGCGGTCAGCAGCAACGGATCGCCCTGGCCCGCGCCATCGTCATCGAACCCGTGGTTCTTCTCATGGACGAACCGCTCTCCGCCCTGGACGAAAATCTTCGAGAAGAGATGCGCCGGGAGGTGGACAACCTCCAGCAACTCCTGGGGGTGACCACCATTTTCGTCACGCACGACCAGCGGGAGGCCCTGTCCATGTCCGACCGGATCGTGGTCATGAAGGAGGGTCGCACTCAGCAGGAAGGGGCCCCGGAGGACGTGTACAACAACCCGGTCAACCACTTCGTGGCCGATTTCCTGGGGCACTCCAACTTCATCGACGGGGAGGTCCTGGGCCGCGAAGGGGACTTTACCAGGGTTCGAACCAATGACGGAAACGAGATCTACACACCGGGCTCCGAAAAATGGACGGCGGGCGATCCTATCGAACTGGTGGTGCGCGCCCAGAAGTTCGACATCCTGCCGGACAAGGAGGACGTTTCAGCCCCTGACATCAACACGTTCAAAGGTGTCGTCAAGGACCGCAGCTACATGGGCGGTGAGGTCAGCTACTTCGTGGAACTTGCCAACGGCACGGTGCTTCACGCCATCAGCATGGTCAGCTCCAAGCCGTTTCGGCGGGGAGATGCCGTCCTGATCCACGCCCCGCCCCGTCACTGCAGTCTGCTGCATCGAGAACACGGCAGGGCTTGATTCGCCCGTCTGCATTCCCGCGCAGCCTCGCTTCGAGGTAGGAATATCCCTTCCCGGGAATACCAGGCCTGACCGACCCTGAGGCGTCCCTCAAGCGTATTGGTACGGCAAACCGCCCAACTCATGACGTCTGCAGCTAGAGACGGCGGCTCGGTCCCCACGGCGGAAGCCACAGGGCATTCTGCAGACAACACTCGACCCGTGGCCCGGGCCGCACCGGCAATTTCACGCCATATGCCGCGCCGCTCTGAGCCTGTAGGGGTGCGAAACGTCTGTCCACAATAAAGGCCGGGAGGCCATAAACATGATGAGCGTCCAAAACGCAAAAAGGGTCCTCGAGCGGAGATTTCCCTCGCCCCTCGTGACCATCGACTCTCATACCGCCGGGGAACCGACAAGGCTCCTGGTGGACGGGTTCGGAGAAGTCCCGGGCGGCACTATGGAGGAAAAGCGCCGCCACTTCATGGAAAACCTCGACCTCGTGCGCCTTCAACTTACGCGCGAGCCCAGGGGGCACCGGGACATGATCGCCGCGGCCCTCACGGATCCCGTGAGCCCGGGGGCGGACTTCGGCCTCGTGTACATGGACGCCCGCCGGTATCCTTATCTATGCGGGCACGCCACCATGGGCGCGGTCACCACCCTCCTGGAGACCGGAACCCTCGCCAAGGTCGAACCGGAAACCAGGGTGACCGTGGACACCCCTTCCGGCCCAATGGAAGCGCGGGCCCGGATTCGGGAGGGAATCGTGGAGTCCGTGGCCATCGAGGCGGTTCCGTCCTTTGTATTCGGCGGCAATCAATCCCTGGAAGTGCCCGGCCTGGGAGACATTCCCGTGGACACGGTCTGCGTAGGGGGATTCTTCGTCATGGTACCGGCGGAGCGGACCGGACTTTCTCTCACAGCCGAGAACAGCACGCGCCTCGTGGACCTGGGAATGAACATCATCCAATGCGCCAACGAGCAGCTCGAGGTCCGGCACCCCACACGCCCCGAGGTGTCCACAGTGGACGTGGTGGAGTTTTACGAAGAGGACTCCACGCGTCCTCTATGCGGAAGAAGCATGGTGATCTACGGTGAGCGCCACATGGACCGCTCCCCCTGCGGCACGGGCACGGCGGCCAAGCTTACGCTTCTCCATCATGGAGGACAAATCGATGTCGATAGAACCTACAGAAACCGCAGCCCGCTGGGCACGGTGTTCGAGGCGCGGGTAATTAGGGAGACAACCGTCGGAGACCTTTCCGGCGTGGTGGTGGAAATCCGCGGAAGCGCTTACATCACCGGATTTCATTCCTTTTTCCTCGCTCCTGAAGATCCATTTCCCGGAGGCTTTCTTCCATGAAACCGGAACGTGTTTTTTTGAACGGCGTCGTTCGAACCCAGGACCCCTTCCATCCCCTGGTCCAGGCCGTAGCCGTGGGTAACGGACGAATCCTGGCCATGGGCGACGACTCGGACATGGCATCGCTTGCCGGTCCCGAAACCGAGACCCTGGACCTCGGCGGCCGGCTTGTCCTGCCGGGGTTCGTGGACAGCCACTTTCACTACTATGACTGGTCCATGGGTCGAAAACAGCTGAATCTGGCCGACGTGGATTCGTTTCAACACTGCCTGGACCGGGTGGCGGACGCCGCCCGGCGTCTTCCCGAAGGGGCCTGGATTCTCGGTCAGGGCTGGAACGAGTCCGACTGGGAAGACGAACGTATGCCCACGCGTCACGACCTGGACCACGCGGCCCCGAATCACCCCGTGGCTCTATGGCGCAGTGACCTGCACCTGGCCGCGGTGAACTCCCTCGCCCTGGAACGTGCCGGCATCGACGAGAACAGCCCCGACCCGCCGAGCGGTGTGATCGCCCGGGACGCCGCCGGGCGGCCCACTGGGATCCTTCGCGAGCTCGCCCCCAACCTGATCAAGTCGGCGATCCACGAACCCGGCGATCCCGGGCTCTATGAAGCCATGCTGGAGGGCATCCCCGAGCTCCACACCTACGGGCTCACCGGGATCTACGACGTCCGC
>CAZQCK010000160.1:0-6682 GCA_964591925.1 uncultured Desulfobacterales bacterium | reverse complement strand
AAGGAAATCGAAATCATTGGTATCTTCGCAGGCTTCTTTTATGACGTCGGCCAGTTCTAAGGCACCGTCACCACCATTGGCCCAGTGGCTGGATACGGCACATCGTGCTCCGGCAGCCTCGGCTGCCCTGCGGACCGCGGCGATTTCGTCCTTGGTATCGGTGTGGAAGGCATTGATGCAGACCACCGGGTTGATCCCGGCCTTTCTAATGTTTTCGATGTGCTTGACCATGTTGGGGATGCCCTTTTCCACGAGCTCCACGTTTTCCTTGGTGTAGGCCTCGTCCAGGGCCAGGCCGGCCACCACCTTGGGTCCGCCGCCGTGCATCTTGAGGGCGCGGATGGTGGAGGTGAGCACCGATACGTGGGGCTTGAGACCGCTGTTGCGGCACTTGACGTTCCAGAATTTCTCAAAGCCGATGTCGGCGCCGAAGCCGCTCTCCGTGATGTGGTAGTCGAAAAGCTTGAGCCCCACCCGGTCCGCGATGATGGAGGACTGGCCCACGGCGATGTTGGCAAAGGGGCCGGCGTGGACCATGCAGGGCTGGTACTCGGCCGTGCACATCAGAGTGGGGTTGATGGTGTTGCGCATCCAGGCCGTCATGGCGCCGCCCACCTCGAGGTCCTTGGTCTTGACGGGCTTGCCGGTCTTGTCAAAGGCCAGGGTGATCTCGTCCATCTTGGCGCGCAGGTCGGGAAGGTCGCGCACGATGGAGAGGATGGCCATGAGCTCGGAGGAAACGGCGATGCCGAACTTGCTCTGCATGGTGTAGCCGTCGAACCGGCCGCCCAGCCCGATGATGATGTTGCGCAGGGCCTGGGCGCAGAAGTCGATGATCCAGCCGAACTCCACGCGGGTGGGGTCGATGTCCAGCCGGCGCATCTTGGTGAGCCGATCCAGTTGCTCGTCGGTGTAGTTCCGCTCGTGCTGCATACGGGCGGTCAGGGCCACCATGGCCAGGTTGTGGCCGTTCATGATGTCGTTGATGTCACCCGTCAGACCCATGGAGAACTCGGTCATGGGGATCAGGAGGGCGTTTCCGCCGCCTGCCGCAGTGCCCTTGATGTTCATGGTGGGGCCGCCCGAGGGCTGACGAAGCGCGCCGCCCACGTTCATGCCGAGCTTGCCCATGCCTTCCATCAGGCCCACCGAGGTGGTGCTCTTGCCTTCGCCCAGCGGGGTCGGGGTGATGGCGGTCACCTCGATGTACTTGCCGTCCGGCTTGTCTCCCTGGCGATCCATGATCTTGAGAAAGTCGAGCTTGGACAGCCGCCCGTACTCCTGGTACTCTTCCTTGGTGAGCCCCAGCTTTTCCCGCCACTCCTCGTGGCTCGGCATGTTGGCCTCGGCAGCTTCGGAAATCTGCCAGTCTTTCATCTCTACCGCATTGTATGCCATACTCTGTTTCCTCCTTGGTCTATGATTTGTCTACGGGTAAGACGAGTCCGCCCAATTCTCCGGTATTTCCAGGCTTTCGCGTGAAAAGCCCTACCAGAAAATCCCGGTTCCGTCAAGTACAAGCGGCTTGATTTCGAAGGGGTTGGACGATTTTCCTGTTTGCACCTTTTCCCTCGATCCGGTATGACAATATCAAGGCCGGTTGCTCCGGCTTTTTCCATGCGTCCTGAAGGAAGAAAACCGGTTTTACAGGAGGCGATATGACCAGCAAAACCACACGGCTGGGCTTCATCGGCGCGGGCAACATGGCCGGGGCCCTCATTCGAGGACTTGTGGATAGCAGGCGTTACGCAGCCCATGAGCTGGCCGCATCGGACGCGGATTCGGCCAGGCTGGACGCGATTGCCGGCGAAACGGGCATTCATATCTATTCCAACAACCCGGCGCTGGTGCGCGATTGCACGGCCGTGGTTTTGGCTGTCAAGCCCCAGGTCCTGGGGGGCGTGCTCGCGGAGATTCAGGACCACGTAGAAAAGGACCTGCTTGTCATATCCATTGCTGCAGGCATCCCCCTTTCCCGGATTCAAGAGGGCCTGAAAAGGGATCTCCCCCTGATCCGGGTGATGCCCAACACACCGGCCCTCATCGGCAGGGGCATGAGCGCTCTCGCCCCTGGGGAACGAGTCACCCAAGAGCATGTGGAAATCGCCCGGGCCGTGTTCGAGGCGGTGGGAGAGACCCTGGTGGTGGAGGAGTCCATGATGAACGCGGTCACAGCGGTCTCGGGCAGCGGCCCGGGATACCTGTTCCGAATCATGGAGGCCCTGGTGGAGGCCGGGGAGGGCGTGGGGTTCGAGCGGGAGGAGGCCGCACGCCTGGTGGTGCACATGGTGCTGGGCGCAGCCCACCTGGCGGCGGAGTCCGACAAGGGCCTGGCCGAGCTTCGAGAGATGGTCACCTCGCCCGGAGGCACCACCGCGGCCGGACTCGCGGTCATGGAGGAGCGCAACCTGGCGGAGATCCTGGTGACCGCGGTGCGTGCGGCCCGGGACCGTGCCGTGGAGCTGGGCAAATGACCAGGTTGACGGCCTCGCAAAAAGAAGGAATCTCTCGCCAAGCCCTTTAAATCTTTTCTTAGCGTCTTGGCGTCTTAGCGAGAGGATACAGTTTTTACATCTTTAGATTTTTTCTCAGCATCTTTAGTCGTCTTGGCGAGAAAATATCGTTTTCATCTTGGAGAACGACCGCGAATATAAAAATATAAAGGGCGTCCCCAAGTCCGGACGGAGGATTGTTACCATGGCGGGAGTGGACCTGAACTACATACGGCGAAATGTGGCGGATACCGAGGTGATCTTTGCTCGGGGCCGAAGAATATACGAATGCGGGGCCTTTGTGTGCCGGGAGGCGGATCACGAGGCCGGGCGCTTTTCTTATGAGGTGGACGGGGCCCATGGGGACTATGTAAGCGAGCTGGAGATCGGCGAAGGAAGGGCCTTTTTCTCCTGTGATTGCCCTTATCCCGGAGCAGGATGCAAGCATGTGGTGGCGGTCATGCTGGATGCCATGGACCGTTTGGACACGGCTTCCGCTGGACAGGATAAACCCGGAGTGGAAAAGGAGGGTGACTTCCTGAGCCCGGAAGAGATCAGGGAAAAGGCCCTGGAAGACCGCCGCAGCCGCGCCAAGAACGAGGACTTCACTGTGACCCCCGGAGAGATGCTCAAGGGGGATCACCTCCTGGAGGGCAAGGACGGCCGCCAGTATGTGGTCACCCTGCAGGACCCGGATCAGGGCCGCGGTCACTGCTCCTGCCCGGACTTCAACACCAACGGTCTGGGTACCTGCAAGCATCTTCTTTTCCTGACGGACCACCTTCACAAGTCCGGGGCCTTTGGTAAGCGAAACGGGGAGCGGTTTCCGTTTGTGGACATTTACTGGGATGCCCTCAGGGGCGCCCCCCGGCTCTTCTCAGAGCGACCGGCCGAGGAAACCGCAGACCTGCAGCCGGTACTTAACGCCTATTTCGACCGCGACGGCCGTTTCTCCAGGGCCGATCTGGGGGATGCAGTCTCACTCCTCTCGAAGATCGGGGATAGCAAGAGGGTGTGTGTACGGGAAGAGGTGCTTCGCAGGGTGGAGGCTCACCTCCTGGACCGGGAGGTAGAGGAGCTCTCCTCGCAGCCTCTTCCTCCTCTATCCGCACTCAAGGCCACGCTCTATCCCTATCAGGAGCAAGGAGTCCGGTTCGCCCTTCACAGAAAGGCCGCCCTGATCGGTGACGAGATGGGCCTGGGTAAGACCCTTCAGGGCATCGCCCTGGCCATACTCAAGAAAGAGCTTTTTGGTTTCAAGCGCGTACTGGTCATAACGCTGGCCTCTCTCAAGGAGCAGTGGAGGCGCGAGGTGGAGCGGTTCACCCAAGAGAATGCGGCGGTGGTGGCGGGCAATCCCCGGGCCAGGCAGCGCATCTACCAGGAAGACCCCAGCCTGTTCAAGATCACCAACTACGAGGCCGTGCTGAGGGACGGTTTCGTGCTCTCCCGGTTCAAGCCGGACCTGATAATCCTGGACGAGGCCCAGCGCATCAAGAATTTCACTACCAAGACCGCTGACGCGGTCAAGCGCCTGCCTCGAAAGCACGCCCTGGTCCTGACCGGGACCCCGCTGGAGAACCGCCTGGAGGATGTGTATTCCATAGTGCAGTTCCTCGACCCCTACATGCTGTCCCCTCTGTGGCGTTTTGCAGCGGACCACTTTCTGCTGAGCCGCCGCAAGAAGGACCGGATCATGGGCTATTGCAACCTGGACCTCCTGCACGAAAAGCTGAAGAGTATCGTGGTGCGCCGAAAAAAGGAGGAGGTGCTTTCGGATCTTCCCGAGGAGATCATCAACAACTATTACATAGACCTCAAAGAGCAGCAGGCCAAGATCCACAGCAGTTACATGCAGTCCCTGTTGCCCCTGTTGAACAAGAAGTTTCTCACACCCATGGACGTGCGCAGGATTCAGGTGCTTCTTCTCAGGATGCGCTCCGTGTGCGACTCCACCTATCTGATCGACCGTAAGACCAACATCTCACCCAAACTGGAGGAGCTGGACAACATACTGGACGAGCTCGTGGTCCAGGGCGGCCGCAAGACCGTGGTCTTCAGCGAGTGGACCACCATGACCTATCTGATCGCGCGGCGCCTGTCCCGAAAGGCCATTCCCTTTGTGGAGCTGAGCGGCAAGGTTCCGGTGAACAAGCGGCAGGCCCTGATCGACGAGTTCACGCATAACCCGGAGTGCAAGGTCTTTTTGTCCACCGACTCGGGCGGAACAGGTCTCAATCTTCAGGCCGCGGACTGTGTGATCAACTTCGAGCCGCCTTGGAACCCGGCGCGGCTGAACCAGCGGATCGGCAGAGTCAACCGTATCGGTCAGGCCAGCAAGAAGGTCAACGTGGTCAATCTGATTGCCAAGAACAGCATAGAGGAAAAGATCCTGGCCGGGATTCAGCTCAAGACCGAGCTCTTCACCGGGGTGTTCGACGGCGGCGTGGACACGGTGGAGTTTTCCCGCGAGAGAAGAAACGAGATGCTGAACCAGCTCAGAAAGATGATGGGCGAGGAATTGAGTGACGACCTCTCAGACTATGAGGCCGAACCCGGCGAGACCATCCCTGAGGACACGCCGCATTTCCTCAACCCCCAAGCCCTGGGTGAGGAAGAGGACCAGACCCCGGCTCGGGCTTCGGCCGATGAAGGGGGGGATTCGGGCTCGGACCGGGGGCCGGTGGAAACAGAAGGAGAAGCCGGGGACGGGGAGGAGAGCGGCTCGCCCCTGGCGGGTCAGCCGGCGGAAAAGGTGGAGGCGGTCCTCAACTCCGGCATGGCCTTCATCAGCGGCCTCATGGAGATGGCAACAGGCAGAAAGCTGGCTGAAGCAGGGGATCAGGACCGCATGATCCGCCTGGACCCCGACACCGGCGAGGTCACCATGAAGTTCAAGCTTCCGGGCTTTTGAGAATGTGTTCCAGCCTTGCCAGGGCAATGCGGTTGATGAGGGCGGCGCGGTCCTCGGTATCCGCCTCAGTGTAGCAGCGCAGCTCCGGGGAGTTTCCCGAGGGGCGGATGTGGACGATCTCGTTGGAGCGGAAAATGATCCTGAGGCCGTCGGTGGTGTCCAGGGACGCCACCGGCCCGAAATCAAAAAAGGCGCCTTCCACGGCTTGGCGGCCGCCCTGAAGAAGCCGCCCTATGAGCGCCAGGCTCTCCTTTGAAGGGGCGCCCTTGATCCGGTCGCTGTAAGTGAAGCGCTGCGGCAGGGTCCCGGCCAGCGCGGAGAGCGGAAGGTTCTCCTTCCGTGCCAGGCCCAGCAAGGCCAGGTGCACGATCACCGGGTCCCTGGTGGGAAGAGGGGAGAGGGGGCGGTCATTCATCTTGACCTCAGAGGCGGTGAGAAACCCGCCGTTGGCCTCGTAGCCCACCACGCAGCGCCTGTTGTTCGAGACCTCCTCGGCCATGGCGGCCACCACGTAAGGAGAGCCGATCCGGGTTCGCCGTACCCGCTCGAACGCCCCGCACAGCTCCACCGCCGTGTTGCAGCTCACCGGAGTCACCACGGTGTCCGCCCCGCAGAACCGGGCGCACAGGATGCCCGCCACGTCCCCCCTAAACCACTTGCCCTGCTCGTCGCTGACCAGCGGGCGGTCGCAGTCGCCGTCTGTGGAGAGTACGGCATCAAAGCCGTGCTTCCTTGCCCAGGCAGCCGCCTTTTGCACGTCCTCCTCGCGAATGGCCTCGGTATCCACCGGAACAAATATCTCGGACCGGTCCAGGGGCGTGACCTCTGCACCCAGGCCAATGTAGATGCGCGCAAGCAGGTCCCTGCCCACGGCCGAGTGCTGGTAAAGCCCCAGCCGCCGGCCGGCCAAAAAATCCGGAGGAAAGGCCTTGAGCCACCGATCCACATAGACCTCTTGGGCCGCAGGGTCCATGGGACCCAGGTCGTATGTGCAGGCCCTGTTTCCTGCTCCGGGCCGCACCTCCCGGGCCATCATGCCCGCCTCGTCCTGCTTCAGGATCTCACCGGCGGGCTTGTTGTACTTGATGCCGTTTCGATCTTTCGGAATGTGGCTTCCGGTCACCATGACGGAGGGAATATTCTCCTGAATGCCGTACAACGCCACAGCAGGGGCAGGAATGCGGCCGCAGTGAACCGGGCGGTAACCGCGCTCGCGGATGGCCACGGCCACGGCCTGCATGATACGTTCAGTGCTGGGCCGCAGGTCGCCTGCCAG
>CAZQCK010000159.1:0-6829 GCA_964591925.1 uncultured Desulfobacterales bacterium | reverse complement strand
TTCGGCACCGAAGGGTACCCTCCGGCCTTAGAGATAGGATTCCACAACCGCCACGGGCCGGGCCGGGAACGCTGAATCCGTATTCCGGCAGCGTACGGCCCCGGTCACCGGGGTGGGGGCACGGTGCCCTGTGGATAACGGGGGGATTGTCCATGTTTAGCATAGGCGACTTGGCCGTGTATCCGGCACACGGAGTCGGGGTGATCGAGAAGATCGAGAGTCAGGAAATATCCGGGTTTTGCCAGGACTTCTACGTGATGCGCATTCTTGAGAACGATATGAAGATCATGATTCCGACGAAGAATGTCAATAACGTCGGATTGAGGGAAATCATTGGTAAGAGTGAGGTTCCAAGGCTGTATAATATCCTTAAAAAACGGGACGTTATTGTAGATAACCAGACATGGAACCGACGATATCGCGAGTATATGGAGAAAATAAAAACAGGTTCAGTTTATGAAGTTGCTGAAGTATATCGTGATTTGCTCATGTTAAAGACTGAAAAAGAGCTCTCCTTTGGCGAGAGAAAGATGCTGGACACGGCTCGAAGCCTGTTGATCAAGGAGATTTCCTTGGCCAAAAAAGTAGAGGAAACTCAGATTGAAAAGGATCTCGATAAGATATTCGGCTGATATACGAATTTAATGAATGCCGGCGGCCTCGCAAAAAGTCAAAATTTTGCGCCAAGACGATTATCGAACCCTTACGCGAAAATTGGAGTGCAAAACGGTCAGGAGTCATCATTTTCTCGTTTCCGCGCATCAGGCAGGTGACCGCCTTGACGCTTTTCTCGCCTCCCAGATAGAAGAACTCACGCGATCCAGGGTCCAGGCACTCATCAGGGACGGTCATGCGACCGTCAACCGGCGGATTGCCAAGGCCGGCTATCACCTGAAGACCGAGGACCTTGTGTTCTTAGCCGTGCCACCGCCGACCCCTTGTCGATTGGAGGCTGAACACATCGATTTCGATGTTGTGTACGAGGACGCCTCTTTGCTCGTCCTCAACAAACCGGCCGGCCTCGTGGTCCACCCCGCGCCCGGCCATGACCGGGGGACCCTGGTGCACGGCTTACTGGCGTATTGCCGCGATCTTTCCGGGATCGGCGGGGTTACGCGGCCCGGGATCGTGCACAGGCTGGACAAGGACACATCCGGCCTCATGGTGGTCGCAAAGACGGATCAGGCCCACGAGGGGTTGGCCCGCCAGTTCAAGGCCGGCGAGATTCGAAAGGAGTACGCTGTTTTCGTCCACGGCGCCTTCAGGGAGAACGAGGGGGAAATCGACCTTCCCATCGGCCGGCACCCGCGCCAGAGAAAACGGATGGCGGTGATGCCGGAATCAGGCAAGCGGGCGGTCACGCTGTGGCACGTTAGAGAACGCTGGGCAAGGGCCTTCGCCTATCTGCGCGTTCGGCTCAAAACCGGAAGAACCCATCAGATCCGGGTTCACTTGTCGCACGAAGGGCATCCGGTGGTGGGAGACCCCGTCTATGGCCCGAAACGCACCTGGTGGAAACAGCATTATCCCCCTGCCAGGGGAGCGCTCCAGGAATTGCTGGGCCGGCAGATGCTGCATGCGGAACGACTGGGTTTCACGCATCCGAAAAACGGGGTGTACCGTGAATTCACTTGTCCCCTTCCTGCGGACATGGTCCGGACCGGAAACATACTCGACGAGATCGTGGAGAAAAACAAAATCCCTTGACACCGCGGAGGATATGGATATACAAAAGGATCAAATTTTCCTGCCTTTCAGAGGATTCGGTTTTCCCGGACATCAATAAGGACTTCACGGGTATTCTGCTGCGTTGTCTCCAATCAAAGCCACAACAGGGGTGTGAGGTCAACCTGTCGGCCCCGCCTGCGGAGGTGGTTTTTCAGAAAAGCCCGGTTTCCGGCCGGAAACCGTAGTGGAAAGACTCCATTCACGAATGAAATACATACAGGTTGCAAGCGCAGGCAGGGGCCGTGCCCGAGTGCGGAGGGCAGGCCGGGATAGTGAGCCGATGGATCAGGACCTGAGCCATCGTAGAAAACCAACCGGCACGGGTGAGGAAAAAGGAATCGTGCGCCAACCACTGGAGAGCGAACATGAACATTGTTGAACTGAAACAGATGAAGATCAATGAACTGACCGAGATGGCCAAGGCGGCCAACATTGACGGGGCCACGGGGATGCCCAAGCCGGAGTTGATTTTTTCCTTGCTTCAGGCCCAGTCGGAGCGGAACGGGCTGATTTACGGCGAGGGGGTCCTGGAGATCCTTCCGGACGGTTTCGGCTTTTTGCGCGCCACCGATTCCAACTACCTTCCGGGACCGGACGACATCTACATTTCTCCCTCCCAGATTCGGCGTTTCAACCTTCGAACAGGGGACACTGTCTCCGGTCAGATCCGTCCGCCCAAGGACTCGGAAAGATATTTCGCTCTTCTGAAGGTGGAACAGGTCAACCACGCGAATCCGGAGGTGTCCAGGGAAAAGATCTTGTTCGACAACCTTACCCCTCTTTATCCCGAGGAGAGGGTCAGCCTGGAAACCGCTTCCGACAACTACTCCACGCGGATCATGGATCTCATGACCCCCCTGGGCAAGGGTCAACGCGGCCTGATCGTGGCCCCTCCCAGGACCGGCAAGACCATGCTCCTGCAGAACATCGCCAACAGTGTGACGGCGAACGATACATCCATCCACAAGATCGTCCTCCTCATCGATGAACGTCCCGAGGAGGTCACGGACATGCAGCGTTCCGTTCAGGCCGAGGTCATCAGCTCCACCTTTGACGAGCCCCAGCAGCGGCATGTTCAGGTCGCCGAGATGGTCATTGAAAAGGCCAAGCGGCTGGTGGAGCACAAGCGGGACGTCCTGATCCTCTTGGACAGTATCACGAGATTGGCGCGGGCCTATAATGCAACCGTTCCGCCCAGTGGAAAGATCTTGTCCGGAGGCCTGGACTCCAATGCGTTGCACAAGCCCAAGCGCTTTTTCGGGGCGGCCCGGAATGTGGAGGAGGGGGGAAGCCTGACCATCATCGCCACCGCGCTGGTCGATACGGGCAGCAGAATGGACGAGGTTATCTTCGAGGAGTTCAAGGGGACGGGCAACATGGAGATTCACCTGGACCGTAAGCTGAGCGACCGCCGCGTGTTTCCCTCCCTCGACATCAATCGCTCCGGTACCCGCAAGGAGGAGCTGCTTATAGAGCAGGCTGATTTGAACCGGATCTGGATCCTTCGAAAGCTCCTGGCCCCTTTGACCCCGGTGGACAGCATGGAATTTTTATTGGACAAAATGAAGGGAACCAGGGATAATAAAGATTTCCTGGCTTCTATGAGCGAGTGACCCTTTCCGGACGGAAACCAGCGAAACCGTCCGTAGCCCAACGAGAAAAGAGGTTGTATCATGAAGAAAGACATTCATCCCGATTTTCACAAGACCATTGTCCACTGTGCCTGTGGAAACGACTTCGAGACGTCGTCCACGGCCAAGGAGATCAAGGTGGAGATCTGCTCCGCTTGCCATCCGTTTTTCACCGGCAAACAGAAGCTGGTGGACTCGGCCGGCCGGGTGGAGCGTTTCAAGAAAAAGTACGCCAATTACAACGCAAAGCAAAAGACCTGAGCGCTCCAGGCTGCTTCCTCTGTTTCCGCTCCTTCCCCCGATCAGGGGGATTTTCTTTGTCCGAGGCGTCCGATTCATGTTCGAGAAGCTGAAAGAGATCCAGACCCGCTATGAACGTCTGGAAGCACGGCTTGCCACGCCCGAGGTGATCTCCGATCAGAAGACCTACCAGGCGCTCGTGAAGGAGCATGCCGGTCTGTCGCCCATTGTCACGGCTTATCGCTCATATAAAGACGCCCTGGACGAGCTCCAAAGCAGCCGAAGCCTTTTGAACGATGCGGATCCCGAGATCAGGAAGCTGGCTTCCGAAGAGGTCGCGGGCCTGGAGGAAAAGCTCGGCGGATTGGAATCCGAGCTCAAGAGGCTTCTCCTTCCCAAGGATCCCAATGACGAGAAGAACATCATCCTGGAGATTCGAGCCGGTACCGGAGGGGAAGAGGCGGGCCTCTTCGCTGCGGACCTCTTTCGCATGTATGCACGGTATGCCGAGCTGCGGAATTGGCGTACGGAAATCCTGACCCTGAACGACACGGGCATAGGTGGGTTCAAGGAGGCGGTTTTCCTGGTCCAGGGGCAACAGGCCTACAGCCGCCTCAAGCACGAAGGCGGCGTCCACCGAGTGCAGCGTGTTCCCGAGACCGAGACACAGGGCCGCATTCACACCTCCGCCGTCACCGTGGCCGTTCTTCCGGAGGCTGAGGAGGTGGATGTAAAGATCAACCCCGAGGAGCTTCGCATCGACGTTTTTCGGGCCTCAGGCCACGGAGGACAGCACGTGAATGTGACGGACTCGGCCGTGCGGGTCACCCATCTTCCTTCAGGGCTCGTGGTGAGCTGTCAGGATGAAAAAAGCCAGTACAAGAACAAAGCCAAGGCCATGAAGGTCCTCCGTTCCCGCCTCCTGGACCGCAGCCAGGCTGAACAGGATTCCCGCATCTCCGAAGAGCGTCGCAGCATGGTGGGGTCCGGGGACCGCAGTGAAAAAATCCGCACCTACAATTTTCCCCAGGGCCGCGTTTCTGATCACCGGATCAATCTCACCCTGTACAAGCTGGACAGTGTCCTCCAGGGGGACCTGGATCCCCTCATCGATCCCTTGATCACCCATTTTCAGGCTGAGGCGCTCAAGGGGAGCTGATCGCATCGCCTTTGGCACCTCCCGATCGAGAGCGACACATGCCGCCCCATTCCTGGACTATCAAGCCGCTCATCGACGTCACAGCCGAGTACTTCCTGAAAAAGGGAATCGACAGCCCGCGTCTGAACGCGGAGCTTCTTCTCACCCACATTCTTCGGTGCCCCAGGCTGGACTTGTATCTGCGGTTCGATCAACCCCTGAGCGCAGCGGAAATAGCCTCTTACCGGGCCGTGGTTCGAAGGCGTGCCGGGCGGGAGCCCTTGCAGTACATTTGCGGATTCCAGGAATTCTGGTCCCTGGATTTCGAGGTAAGCCCCGGGGTGCTGATTCCCAGACCGGAAACCGAATGCCTTGTGGAGCAGGCCCTGGCGTTCTACAAAGAAGGGTCTGTTCCGGGAGGCGACGAGCCCCGGGTTTTGGACCTGGGTACGGGCACCGGAGTTCTGGCCGTTTGCATCGCTCACGAGATCAAAGGCGCCCGGGTATGGGCCAGTGACATTTCGCGTGCGGCCCTGGACCAGGCACGCGGCAATGCTCGAAGGCACGGGGTGGAAAAGAGAATCGCCTGGGTTCAGGGGGACCTGTTCGCCCCGTTTCAAAGGCTTGAAAACGGGCCCTTCGACCTGATCCTCGCCAACCCTCCCTATGTGGCTGAAGAGGACTTCAGCGGCCTCCAGCCGGAGGTGAGGGATTACGAGCCCAGGCAGGCCCTGAACGGCGGCCCGGGGGGAATGGAAATCGCGCGGCGCATCCTGGGGCGGGCCCCTGTGTTTCTTTCTTCGGGAGGCCGGATCCTGGTGGAACTTGACGCGGAGCAGATGGAGGAGGCCCGGGAAACGGCCGTGTCAGCGGGCGCGTACGCTCACATGGAGGTGATCCACGACTACGCCCGGCGTCCCCGGATTTTTTCCGCGGTGGTAAAAGGCGGGGATGCGGGCTAGGGCTGGTGCCCGCCTGTGGGGAGAGTCAGGGAGCAATAGCCCTTCTCATCGAAGGGGTAGTCCCAGCACCCGCGAAGGTGTCGAATGTCTCCGCCGAACCTGGTCTTGAATCGAAAAAGCCCGTGCATGGGATGGTGGGGATCGTCGCTCGGGGGAATACCGAAGAGGTCGAATCTCCGGCATCCGTGGGCCTTGGCGTCCATGATGGCTTTCCACAGCACGGCGTAGGAGGCCGTCAGCGTCCGGCCGCTGCGACTCGAGGCGCTGAACAGATAGGTGGCAATCTCGGGTTGAAATGTGAGAAGGCTTCCGGAGAGGAGCTCTCCGTCGACAGATCCGAGGTAGAGCCTCGGTTGGGTGTGGCCCGAGCCGGAGGCGGTGAAGAGTTCTCGAAAATAGGCCGCTTCTTCTGCCGCCAGGCCCTTTCGCTCGGCGGTTTTTTTGTACAGCCTATGCCAACGGGACAGGGCCTCCACACCGGCGGTTTCCACCACCACCCCACACCGAAAGGCCCTGCGCACGCAGTACCTCGCCTTCTGATGCAATCCCATGAGGATCGACCGTGCGGACCGTTCGAGATCGAGCACCACCGTGTCCGGGGGTTGGAGATCGGTGAGGGCCTTGCGCAGATTCCAGTGGCGGCTCCCGAAGTTCATGCGGAGCTCCCTCACCCTGGGCTCCGGAGGCCCCTGCCAGTTTTTACGATTGCGCTCAAGGGGGGCGTAGGGGCTGGACCAGGGCAGGTCATAGCGAAGGAAACGGCAAGCCCCGGGCAGGCGGTGGCGAACGGCCTCGGACAGGAACTCCAGAAAGCGGCCCTGCTCCTCCTGGGGCGGTTGAAGATCCGGGCCATAGGGGACATACCCGAAACAGGCGTCTTGGGCGCAGGGACGGTGCACCATGAGCACACAGGTCTCTCGGCCCTGATAATTCACACGGAATGCTTGGGTGTCATGGCCCCGTTTGGCCTTGAACCGGGCCCAGAACGCGCTCTGGAACAGGTTGGCATGATGGCGGACGCGTTCAGGGGGGATTTCTTCGACTTGATTCATTTGAGAGCCCGTCTTGAACCCTCACCGATCCCTCCCCTTTTTGTCAACCCCGAATCCGTGCCGAGTGCTCACGGCTCT
>CAZQCK010000158.1:0-6852 GCA_964591925.1 uncultured Desulfobacterales bacterium | reverse complement strand
CCACCACGTGGAGTATGCGCTTTGCTGACGATTTGTTCATCAGGAAAGGGCCTCGCCGATCTTCGGGCCCATGATATAGCGGCCGTGGTCGAGCACGCCCCTGAGGTTGGCCTCGACGGTTTCGCGAATCCTTGCCTGCTGCGCCTTTAAATCGATGAACTGCATGCGTACATTCCTTTCAATGATTCGGCCGGCCCGAGAGGATTTTACCTATGCTTCTCGAACGCCCTCGCCGTGGGTTTGGAAGGTTTTGCCGCAGGTCAGGCAGGTGAGGTCGTCCGGGAGGCGCTCCCCGCATCTGCACACCCAGCCGATGCGGCGGGCCGGGTTTCCCACCACCAGGGCGTAGTCCGGGACATTGCGATTGACCACGGCGCCCGCGCCCACAAAGCAGTACCGGCCCAGGGTGTTGCCGCAGACGATGGTGGCGTTGGCACCTATGGTGGCTCCTTCCCGCACCAGGGTGGAGCGGGCCTGGTCCATCTTGCTGAGCCCGGCCCGGGGGTTGTACACGTTGGTGAACACCATGCTCGGGCCGCAGAACACAAAGTCCTCCAGGGTGACCCCGGTGTAGACGCTCACGTTGTTCTGGAGCTTGCATCCCCTGCCTATGGTGACATCCGGGCCGATCATCACGTTCTGGCCGATGTTGCACTTCTCGCCGATGCGGGAGCGGGCCAGGACGTGGGTGAAATGCCAGATTCGGGTCCCGTCTCCGATCTCGCAGTCCTTGTCCACCACGGCGGTTTCGTGTACGAAGAAGGGTTGTTCCGGTGCGGGTGCGGGCTCGCGCAGGGCCCCGCCCGGGGTGATGGAAACGCTGCACCCGCCGTTGTCCAGCGACTCCTGGGCCGCGTTCAGGACCTTGAGCACCCGGACGCCCTCGCGGCCGTCCGTGAGGGGCTTGCGGCCGTTTACAAAGGCGTCCACAAAGTGGGCGCACTCCAGGCGGAGGGGCTCGTCCGGCGGGATGTCCGGCCGCTCCGGCTCGGCCTTGGCCGGAACCGGCATGTGATCCTGCCACTGGATCTCGTGGGCGTAGAGCAGGAGCTTGTCCTCCCAGGGCAGGGTGTCGTCGAAGACCGCCATCTTCTTGTCGCCCACCACCACCAGCTTCTGCTCCTTGAAGGGGTGGAGCCAGGATACGAACACCTGGGCCTGAAGCCCGGAGGAGAAGGCCAGATGGGTGGTGGTCACGTCGGCGATCCGCTGGTGGAGGTAGTAGCCGCCCGTGGCCAGCACGCTTTCGGGTTCCTCTCCGGCCAGCGTCAGGATCATGGAGATGTCGTGGGGCGCAAAGGACCAGAGGATGTTCTCCTCCCGGCGGATCTTCCCCAGGTTGAGCCGGTTGGAGTAGATGTAGTTGATCCGGCCCAGCTCTCCGGCCGCTGCAACCTCTTTCAGCCGCTGGAACACGGGATGGTACTGGAGCAGGTGACCCACCATGAGGGTGAGGCCCTTGTCCTCGGCCAGCTCCACCAGGGCGGCGGCCTCGGCCTCCCGCAGGGCCAGGGGTTTTTCCGTGAACACGTGCCTGCCCGCCAGCAGGGCCTCCCGCGCCACGGTCACGTGGGTCTCGGCCGGTGTGGCCACAGCCACGGCCCGTATGTCCTCCCTGGAGAGCGCGTCGTTCAGGGCGAGGCAGGTCTCCACTTCCGGGTATTGCTCCCGGAACCCGCGGAGCAGGGCCTCGCTTCGGTCGCAGATGAGCTTGAGCGCACCGATGCGGTGAAAATTGCGCACCAGGTTCTTGCCCCAGTACCCGCTGCCGATCACCGCCACACAAGGCGCGGTTGATGTGGAATCCGTCATAATCTCTCCTCGTGACACTGTTTTTCGCCTTTGTAAAGAAGGCGCATCATGGTGATGTCGTCGCTCTGGGGCGCGCCCCGGGTGAATGCCAGGACAGACCGGGCGACCCCCTCGATCAACTCCTTCATGGGCGCGTCCCTGAGCCCGGCCAGCTCCGCCTCCAGGCGGTCCTCGCCGTAGAGCTCGTCCTGCTCGTTCATGGCCTCGGTTACACCGTCGCTGTAGAGGAACAGGGAGTCCCCGGGCTGGAGGGCCACGGTCCTGGACTGGAACACGAAGCCCTCCACCACGCCCAGGGCCACGCCCCCGGTCATGGCCAGAGGCTCGATCGCCCCGCCGGCACGGATGAGGTAGGGCGGGTTGTGCCCGCCGTTGGCGTAAGCCAGCTCGCCGGTGTGGATGTTGAGGATGCCCAGGAACAGAGTCACGAACATCATGGAGGGGTTGTCCATGGACAAATCCTCGTTCACGCGGCTGAGCACGTCCTCGGGGCTCAACCCGCGGGTGGCCTTGGTCTTGATCAGGGTGTTGGTGATGGCCATGAACAGGGAGGCGGGCACCCCCTTGCCCGCGACGTCCCCCACGGTGAAGCACAAATGGTCCTCGTCCATGAAGAAGAAGTCGTACAGGTCCCCGCCCACCTCCTTGGCCGGAACCAGGGTGGCGTAGATGTCGAACTCTCGGCAGTCCGGAAAGGGGGGGAAGATCTTGTGCAGGATCCCCATCTGAATGTCATGGGCGATCTTGAGCTCGCTCTCGATGCGCTCCTTGGCCGCCGTGGTCTCGGTAAGGTCCTCAATGTACTGCTTCAGGGACTGCTGCATGTAGGTGAAGGAGCCGGTGAGCCGGCCCACCTCATCCCCCGAGCGAACCGGGGGCAGGGCGACCTCCAGGTTGCCGGTGGCGATTTCCTCGGCCGCACCCGAGAGCACCCGCAGAGGATGGGTGATGGAGTGCGAGATGAGGATGATCACCAGGAGTACAATGATAAATCCGCCCAGGTAGAGAATCACCACGGTTCGGTTCAGCCGGGTGAGATCGGCCACGAGCTCGTCCTGAGGAAACAGGACCCCCAGGGACCAACCGTTGGAGGGGAGCGGCGCGTAGGCCATCCAGCACTTGCCCGCCAGGCGGCTGTCAATGGGTACAAACCCCTTTTCTCCGTGGATCATGGCCCGGCCCAGCTCTCGCAAGCGCGGATCCTCCTGCTGCTCGGCTACACTGAAAATGGTTTGGTTCATGATCAGGTCTTCGGAAGGGTGGGTCACGTATGTGCCGTTTTTGGAAATCAGAAAACCGTATCCTGTCTCCGCGATTTGAATGCTGGAGACGATCTGCTGGAGCCAGGCCAGAGAGATGTCGGCGGTCACCACGCCTTTGAACTCACGCTTGCCTGAGGAGGTCTTGAAAAAGGGGACCGAGTAGGTGGCCATGATGATGTTGCCGGCCCCTTCGTCGAAGTAGGGCTCGCTCCACACCGCATGGGTCAGCTCGCGGGGGATCTGGTACCAGTCCCAGAAAAAGTAGTCGTACGGAATGTAGGTGAACTCGGTTTGTCCAGCGAACTTGTAGGCGTAAGGGGCGAAGCGTTCGGCATTGGGGCTGTACGCATAGGGCTCGAAGGCGATGGCCGAGCCGTAGATTTCCGGGTTGCGGTTGGTCACGCTGCGAAGGACGTCGATGAGTTCCCCCCCGTCATAAGAGGCGCTTTCCATAAAGTAGGCCATGTTGGAGGGGATTTTTTCCACGGAGTTGAGCACCTTGTCGATGCGGTTGACCGTGGCCTCGGCCAGGTTCCGGGCGTTGTTCTCGATGTTGTGGACGATGATTTGCCGGGAGAAATGGTAGTTGTACGCAAAGACCCCGGCGAAGATGAGCGTGATGCTCGCCAGGATCAACAGGGTGAGTTTGAAGGCCAGTCCTCTACTGTTCAGCATGGCCCGTGCAGTTCCGGTAAAAGGTTTCAAAGGAAGGGATCTCGTCGATCATGCCGTTGGCCTCCAGCCCCTCGCACACCCGGCGGTAGTCCTCTCGCTCCAGGGTCCCCATGGGTTTGGATGCGCTCTCCGGCAGGATCAGGTCCTCCATCCGTTCGAGCATCCAGCGCTGATGGACCCGCGTGGCCGGAACATGGGCCTTTTCTAGGTTGTCCATGATGATGTCCAGGGTCTTATTCGGGTGATCGAAGGCGTAACGCCAGCCTCGAATGGACGCCTGAACAAAGTCCCGGCAGAGCCCGGGGGATCGCCGTGCAGTCTCCTCCAGGGTGTAGATGCCGTCCTCGGGGAAGTTGAGACCGTGCTCGTGAAAGAAGAAGGTGGTGAGCTCGTCCGGGTTCAGCCCGGCATTGAGGATGGTGTGATACTCGTTGTACCACATGGCGGAGGCCGCATCCACGCCGTGGCGAAGAAACAGGTTCACCGAGTAGGACTGCCGCACGATGTCCACGTTCAGGTTGTACTTCTTGAAAAAGGCCCGGGGCTGGATCTGGAAGATGGGCCCCCACAACCCCACCTTTTTTCCGTTGAGGTCCCGGGGGTTGTGAATGCCGCCTGACTTTTTCGCCACCAGCATGAGAGCCGAGCGCTGCATGATCTGCGCGATGTTCACCACGGGCAAGCCCTGCGCACGCATGGGTATGGCCGTGGAGAGCCACAGGGTGGCGAAATCGGCCTTGCCGCTCTCGAGAAGAGGGTCTGCCGGGGCGTCCGGCCCGCCCGGAAGGATGATCAGATCAATTCCGCGTTCCCTGTAAAATCCCTGCTCCAGGGCCACGTAATACCCTGCGAACTGGGCCTGGGGGACCCACTGGGGAATGAAGGTGGCCCGCCGCAGGGGGCGGTCCTCGCCGTGGGAGGCGGGAGCCGAAAGGATCAGGAGCAGGGCGGTTAAAAGCGCAGGCAGCCGGGTCCGGCCGCGGCCCCGGCGGGGGCTGACCCGGCACGCTGCAGAAGGGGTTGGGCAAGGCCGCGACATAGGGATCAACACCTCCGGATCAACGATCCCCGGGCAGGGACGGCCGGTGGAGTACAAAGGTCAGGACGTTTTCCCCGCCTTCCCTTCGGTACCTCACGTCGTCAATCATTTTCTTTATCAGAAAGATTCCCAGGCCGCCGATGGGTCTTCCGGCGATGGAGGTGTTCAGGTCTGGTTCGGCTGTGTGCGCGGGATCAAAGGGAACACCCTGGTCCCGGAACTCTACTATCAGGCGGTCCTCTTCGGCGGGGCGGCAAAGAATGTGAACATCCCCGCTCCTCCCGCCGGTATATGCGTGGTTGAAGATGTTGACCAGGGCTTCTTCCGTGGCGAGCTGGATCTCCTGCGCCCGCTTGCCCTCGAATCCGTTCTCTTCGGCACAGTCGGAAACAAAAGACATCAGGGATTCCAGGTTTTCCAGTTTTGCCGGCAGTCGAATGTCGGCCATGGAGGCCTCATACTGGGTTTCAGAAAAGAGTGAGTCAGCCCTGAGCGCAGGCCTCGTCCACAGAGCCGAAAATGGGAATGATCGAGCTGAACCCGGAGATGTCGAACACCTCCTTGACCACATCCTGCATGGCGGCCAGATGAAGCACGCCGCCGCCGGTCTTGAGCTTCTTGGCCAGGGCCAGGATGCTTCTCAAGCCGGCGCTGCTGATGTAGTCGAGACCCGCCAGGTCGATGACGAACATTGTTTCGTCCCCGCCCATGAGGCGTTCCAGCTCCTTTTCGAACTCAGGGGCGGTCACCGCGTCCATTCGTCCCTGGACGGAAACGACCAGGGCGTTTCCTTGTTTTCGATTCGAAATTTCCATGGGTGCATCCTTTCGTCCCTACATCTTTTCAGCCGGTCGTTCGAGTGAGCCGGCCTGCTGTGAAAACAGGCCGCATTGTGGCACAAGGCCGGCGCCTTGGCAAGCGGGAAGGCCGCCGGGCCCGCTCAGAGGGCGCTGCTTTTCACTTGAAAGATTTCAATGGGATCGTGAACGTTTTTCAGGTTGTGCAACCCCGTGGAAAACAGAGGGAACCGCTCCTTGAGGCGCACCGCCGTGGGTTCGCCGATCAGGACCTCGCCGTTTCTGGCCAGGGACCCGATGCGGGCGGCTACATTGGTAACCGGCCCGGAGGCGGTGTAGGTCCAGCGCGTCCCTGTTATGCCCTCGAACCGGGTCGAGCCCACAGAGGCCTTTCCGGAGTTGATCCCTATGTTGACCACCACAGGGTCGAAACGGCCCTCCAGGTCCCGGTTGATGAGGGCGGTCCGGTCCTGGATGGCCACGGCCGTTTTCACGGCGTTCTCCGCGTGCTGCGTCGAATCCGGATCCTGAAAGATGATCATGAGCCCGTCGCCGGCCGTTTCGTTGATGTCGCCCTTGTTCTGGTGGATGTGGTCCAGAAAGCTCGAAAAGTAGGTCTCCAGGAGGTAGTTCATTCGGTCGGGCGGTACGGTCTCGCTCAGGTGGGTGTACCCGGCTATGTCCAGAAACAGGACCGAGACATCCGCCTCCTTTTTCTCGAGGTCCGGCGCGTCCGGCGTGCTCTCGATGATCTTTCGGACCGACTCGGGCACGAACTTGCCCAGGTGGGTCTTGATGTTTTCCAGCAGGGCCACCTTCTGGAGGGTCTCCTGGAGCTGTGTGTTCTTCCGGGCCAGATCCTCTATCATCTGCTCCAGGCGGTACTCGCGGGTTTCGACCTGAACGAGCATCATGCCGAAGGACTCGGCCAGCTCCGAGATCAGCCCCGGATAGGTGCCGGTCTTGGTGAACTCGAAGATGTCCCGGGCGTTGTCATAGTGACCCCTGGAGACCTCTCCGGTCAGCTTGATCAGTTCCGTCAGAATGCGGTCTATGTCGGCCTGTTCCATGTACCTGCCCTGTTGCTCTTTCCCTGCGGGCTCTGTGCCGTTTGTCCCGGCTGAATATCGCTGGAGTATATGGCAAAAGCAAGGCGCGGTCAACAAAACCTGAGGCGGTCAACAAAACCTGAGGCGGGCCATCGCCTGCAATCCAACAGACGTTATGCAGGCTCCGAAGGTCGGGGTTTCCTCCACTCCCTCCGCTC
>CAZQCK010000157.1:0-7022 GCA_964591925.1 uncultured Desulfobacterales bacterium | reverse complement strand
TTTTTTTCGAAGAAGCGCATGCATGCAAAAAGTGATGCTCAAACCGGCCTTTTTTTAATGACAAGACCTTGATATATTAGGTGTTTTTTCGATAGACTGCAATTTGAAACGCTCAATTCAGGTAGAAACATGATGCGCATTGGGGGTCGGCTCTCATATAAGCGGGAGGCTGAATTATGGATTTCGATGAAAAGGCAAGGATTCGTATCGAGCATTGGATCGAGCACAATGACCACCACCTGGAAGATTATGAGCAGTTTGCGAACCAGCTCGAGGACGCAGGCAAGCTGGAGAGTGCGCGATCCATTCGCGAGATGGCGGATTTCACCCAGAAGAGCACTGCGTGCCTTAGAAAGGCACTCGAGGCCTTGAATTGATGAGGATCGCGCCCTGCCTCGGGTATCATGAAACTCATCGCCCGGCGCCGGTCCCGGATTTCTTACATGAAAAGGAGAATCACCATGTGCGAGGCAAATGCATTTCTTCTTCAAGACGGTTCGGAGGAGCAGGTTCTCGAAAATGTGGATGAGCTTGAAGTGGACGGCGATATTGTGAAGATGATCAACATTTTTGGAGAGCAGAGAAGCCTCAAGGCCCGTGTCAAGAGATACAACAATTCCAAGGGGAGGATCGTCCTGGAGCCCTTGTAGAGCGGGACGCTGATGGAAAAATGCGCAGGGAAAGGGTGTTTGTGAATGGAGCATGAGATGTCGGAACGTATAGGCGAGGCGGCGGAAATTCTCGTGGCCTCCAAGTTGACCCTGGCCCTTACCGGCGCCGGCGTTTCCGTGGAATCGGGCATTCCGGACTTTCGCAGTGCCGAAGGTCTATGGGCGAAGTATGATCCGGCGGAATACGCCACCATCAGCGCCTTTCGCCAGAATCCGGAAAAGGTGTGGGACATGTTGCGGGACATGGAGGCTCTGGTGAAGAACGCGCGTCCCAATGCCGGGCACATCGCGATGGGGGACCTGGAGCGAATGGGTTGTCTTCACCACGTGATCACCCAGAACATAGACAACCTTCACCAGGCAGGGGGATCGAAGAACGTGATCGAGTACCACGGCAACTCGAGCACGTTGACCTGCATCTGGTGCGGAAAGCGCTACAAATTGGAAGAAATGGAGGAGGAGCAGCCGACACCGCTTTGCGTTTGCCGAAAACCGCTCAAGCCGGACGTGGTCTTCTTTGGAGAATCCATCCCGCCGAAGGCACTCAACCGTTCATTCGAGCTGGCCTCCAAGGCGGAGGCCGTGATGATCGTGGGTACGTCGGCCTTGGTTTCCCCGGCCAACACGATACCCGTTCTGGCCAAGGAGCGGGGGGCGAAGCTCATCGAGGTAAACAAGGAAGAGACCCACCTCTCCGGCAGCATGACGGATGTATTTTTGCAGGGAAGCGCAGGAGAGATTATGCCGGCCCTAATAGAGGCGGTACGGAAGGCCGCTAACCAGGCTTGAGAAAGTCTTCCAATTGGATCACATTGTCGTGGCGCGTTGCCGCATCCATGGAGCCCTTCACTTTGGCCTTTCGAAGGTCGCTGATCATCTTTTGCAGTTCCGGATTGTTTTCAATGACTTCCTGTATTTGATGATTCAGTGACCGCCAGGTTTCGTCCAGTTCTCCGGTTTCCAGTCGAAATTCCCCCCATGAGGCCAGAATAGACCCCAAGTGGGACAGCAGCCCGAAGTGGGTGGTGCCTTGAAGGTAGTACGGGCAGTGGGTCCAGAAGCTCACGGCATCCATGCCTCTCTTTGTCGCCTCCTCGTGGACGAGGGAATGCACGGCTGACGGGCCTTGATAGTTGACCGGAACCACCCGGTACCCCTCGAGGGCGGAAAGGATGCCCGGAACCGACGCAAAAGCGGACACCATGGTATCCGTGTGCAGCACGTCGTCGAACATGCTTCCAATGGTGATGACGGTGGCGACCTGAACCTCCTCGCACAAGGAGATCGTCGCTTCGCAGAAACGATACCACTGGAGCTGGGGTTCGGTTGCTCGAAAAAGGACGAGGTCTCTTCCAGCCGTTTCTCGTGCGGCTGCGTAAAATGTTGCCTCGGGCGCCGTGACATGGAGGAGCACACCGTCTTTCACCTGCGCCTGGGGGCGGCTTTCGTCGTAACGGTAGAAGAAGTCGGGATCCATGTGGGCGAACGGCTCGGCGTTCAGGGCGCGGATCAGATAGTCCACCATGCCTCTGGATACGTCCAAGGCGTTGCCCCAGCCTTCAAACCCGGCGATGAAGATAGGGTCTTGAAGCGATGGCATGTTGTCGATGATCAGGCTTCGGTCCAGCATCAGTCGAGTCTGACAGTGGGATGGGGGATTGTCAAGGCCCGGTCATCGCATTTTGATTGACAAATCACAGAAATGCCTTAAAGTATTCTTCCTCAAAAACCGTTATGTTATCATAATCTTATATTTGGATATGAAAGACTGGAGCACGTTCGCGAGACAGAGGCGAGCCCGCACGGATTCAGGCATTGTTTCCGGATTCCAATAAGATGGGAAGCGGGCACGGTGCGCGCAGGAACACTTGAAGAGACTGGACAGAAACCGCTGTGTCCATCACTATTGAAACGGCGACCCTGGAGAAGGCCTGCAAGGGCATGATCGAGACGATCCTCTTCTGCCTTCCCCATTCCTATAAAGGAACCATCTACCGAATCGGCGGCCCTCCGGAGTTGAGGGCTACAAGGGTGACCTCCGGCTACATCGATGAGAAGCGGGAGATTATCTCCTGGGGCCTCCCTGAAAAGTCCGAATACAACCCGCCGGGCCGGCCCTGGCTCGACTACAGGGACCAGTCGGATCGTGCCTTGGAGGCCATGGGATGGTGTGTGGAACGGCAGAAGAGCTGGACCGCCCAGGATCCGCTCTCTGATGCCAGGAGCGTGCGGCTGCAGGTGGACGGGGTGTGGGAGGACTATCACCACATGGAGCCCGTCCTGGTCCGAAAGTCCGACCTGAACCAGAATATTTATTCCGTCTCCGAATATCCGGGAAATCACCAGGGGCGGACCCTCTGGGCGGACAGCGATTATGTGGTGGTGGCCGTCATCAAGATTCATTTTCATCCGCGAACCATTCGCATCGGCGGTCAGGAGACCAAGGTTATCAAAAAGTTGTCCAGGTCTCTTGGAACCGAGCTCCTTTCATACCAGTTTCGCCAGGATTCCATGGAGGCCATGCAGCAGTTGGCCAACGACCGGCTGAAAGCGTGCAACATTCTCGCGGATTCACTTCGAAACGCCATCACCAAGTCCGGTCTGATCTTTTCCCTGGTCAAGCAGGAGCTCGGTTTCTTGAGGGAGCAGTGGGAGCAGCTTCTGCTGACCAGCCGCCATGAGAAAAACGAAAAACGAGAGGCGGTCAAGAAGCTCAATCGCCTTCTGGAAGGCCTGCAGGAGGTGAGCGAACCCTTGCGCCTTGACCTGCTGCAGGTGCAGAGACACTTTCTGGAGATCTCTCTTCCACCGGACACAGGTGAGAACTGGGTCCGCATGCAGATCGAGAATCGATGGCGTCAGGTGTTCGAGGAGACCGGAGCCGACGAGGCCGGACAAAGGGAAGTAGCGACCTTGATCGAGCGGCTCAAGGCGTCTCTACGCTATGGGCTGGAGCCCGAAGTCATTGACAGCTATGACAAGCTTCCGGAAAGCCTGAAACAAGAATGGGTCGACCTGCTCTATCACCAAAACAACCGCTTCGACGCCAGGAGCCTGGATCGACTGATTCGAATCCTGGAGCAGCCGGTGCTGGACATCCCTTCTCGAGAACGGTCGCGCAAGATTCTGACCCAGCTCAAGGCCCTGGCTGAAACCATGGACAATCTGGAGCGTAACACCAACTTTCTGCTCCGCCAGGTCCTCAACGGGAAGGACGCTCGAAAGGTCAGCGTGGACCCGCCCCACACCCCGGGCGATTCATCCGGGGACGCCGCCGGCTGCGGAATTTAGAGCACACCGGTAAAGTGCAGCAAGCGCCTGTAGCTCAGTTGGATAGAGCAGCGGACTTCTAATCCGCAGGCCGGGGGTTCAAATCCTCCCAGGCGCGCCAAAAAAAACAAGGGGTTACGCAATATGCGTAACCCCTTTTTCTTGGTTTGGACACAACCAGGACACATTCCCCCGGGATTTCCCCGCTAGCAGATCAGGTCAAACCTGAGCAGTGTGGCAGGAACCAGGGTGGAAGGCAGCCCTCTCCCTTTCCGCAGAGCCATATCCACAGCTTCCAGGTATGTCTTGGCTCCAGGTCTGCGAGAAGAAGCCCGATAAACCTTCTCAGGAACCGTTGATTCTTCCCCACAAAGTCAAGGTCGAGAAGTGGCATGCCGCCGGGATCCGCGGCACTACGATTCATCGGGCCTTGGTTCAAAACCACGGCTTCGTAGGCAGCTACTCCTGTGTACGGCGCTTCCTTCAGAGGGTATTGAGTTGGACGGTTTTCCATGATAGTAGGTTCACTGTGGAAACTTAGGGTTCTGAGTGCTACAATCGGAATCATTCAATTCAAAATCTGGAGGAGCCGGAAAAATTCGCCCCGCCGCCGCGAATCCCGAAATCGATTTTGACATCCATGGTTTCAAGGGTATAGGGTTGATCATGGAAACCTGCAGAATGAACTTAATAAACGAGGATGAATTCCCGAATAGCAGTAACCGCGAAATAATTCTCGCTACTCACATGTTGGGCTCTGGACGACTGCGAAGCCTCTGGTAAAAATGCAGGAACGTGGTATAATTTAGACCATGAAAATTGAATGGGATCCGAGAAAGGCAAAACTTAACATTAAGAAGCATGGGGTTGCATTCGAAGAAGCTGCCACTGCTCTGAGTGACCCCATGGCCGTGACCGGTGCTGATCCCGATCATTCTGATTATGAAGAGCGATATGTTACGCTCGGTGTATCAGCAATGAATAGACTCGTAGTGGTCTCCCATACTGAGGAAGGGGAAACTATTGGGCTTATAAGCGCTCGCAAGGCGAGTAAAGGAGAACGGAAACTCTATGAGGAAGAATAAAGAAATTGACAAAGATGAACTCCGCCCCGAATATAAGCGAGCTGATTTTCCTGGCGGTCTTGTGCGGGGCAAATATGCAAAACGCTTGAAAGAGTCATCTAATATCGTCGTCCTCAGGCCGGAGGTAGCGCAGGCTTTCCCGAATGAGGAAGCGGTGAATGATGCACTCCTCTCCCTTATTGATATTGCACGGAAAACGACACGCCCAACCATGGGGTCAAGTTGACCGCCAACAGTATGGCGGTTTTGGCGGACACTGCTCCACGCAAAATCTGGAGGAATCCGTGAGTTGGCGGCAGTTTACCCCGTCGTTCAAGGATTGCTTTGGAGCACTGGCAAAACCAGACCACCCCGGAATGCCATTTTACGATAAGACTGCACGTAGCAAGTCGTTCCTGAGTTTCCGGTTTACCTCCCCCAAGCACCGGAGCTGCACCCCACTTCACAGCAAACAGGCAATAACCAGGATCACTTATAGGCCAAACGCCCATGGCCCCACCATACCCGGCGTCCACCCCCGTGAATGAAAAAGACTGATGCGCCCTGCAAGAGGGACTTGTAGTCCCGAGCATATGTGGGTCAAGAGCACGGCTCCTTCCTACATGGGAGAGGCACATTTTCACGGTAAAGTTCCTACGGGTGAAAGCGCGTGAGATCCACCACCCCTTGACAGGCATCTTCTTTGAATGTCTCAAAAAGAAAGAAGGAGATGCCGAGATATGATCACTTCGGGTTTACTGATGCGAAGCCGGCACCGGAGAAGTTTCAGCAGTATAAGGCGGCAAACCAGGATCAAGGGCCGGGAAAAGACCGTGGTTGCCGTGCTTCTTCCCGGAGCGGCGGACGGTATCGATTTTGTTTCTCAAGGGTTTGGTACTATTAGCCCAGGTCGCATGATTTTTTCGAGCTCAATCCTCCAGCCTTCAAAATCATTATTGTGACCCGGATCATGGAGGTTGATCATCTCTCCGAAACGCAGAGTCACCTTTGAGAAAGGCTTGGGAAGCATGAATGTATCCCAACTGTTGAAGTACCACGCCCGGTCCGCCGTTGTGTAGAAGGGAACGATAACCGCATGTGTCATAAGCGCAAGCCGGATTGCGCCAGCCTTTACACGACCGGGAGGCCCTTTCGGACCATCCAGTATATGACCGGCCAAACCATACCGATTCAGATTTTCGATAATTTCCTTCAGAGCCTTGCCCCCGTCCGTAGAAGAGGAACCCCGGACAGTCCGCCACCCCGTCCTCTCGGCAACACCGGCAATGATCTCTCCGTCAAAACTCTTGCTGATCATCAGGCTTGGATTGAATGCTAAATAAGACTTGAAGTGACGTATGGCGGCAAAAAACTGCTGATGCCAGGTACAAAGCAGGACTTTCCCGCCTTCCCTTCTTATGTGGTCCATCCAGATCTGCTCGTTCTCCACAGAAAAACGAAATGTCATCGAGTAAACTCTGATAAATCTATAGAGCAAACATAGTGCCGGCCGGGAGGTAAAGAAAAGCCTCATTTTTTTCATCACCAGAATGCTCCTTATCGAATACCGGCAATCCGGTGTGGCTTGAAATTAGAATGCACCCAACACTCCACGGGGCATTCCCGGGAGATTGAAACCCTCGGAGTTTCCGAAATGGCTCTATTTTCCTGCCGGACAGACAAACTCACACTTCCGGCAGTATTTGATTGGGGCGTGTCCGCCAGCGTATTCATTGCTTTCGTAAATATCCTTTGCCATTCGTATATTGCAGAGTTTTCTGTCATAGGCGCCATCCCCTTGCGGGTAGGGCGATGGATTCAAACGCGATCACCTTCTCAACCATGGCTCTTTCAGGGCAAACCCTTCTGCAGGGAACTTTGCAGTCCATGACATGATAGGCATGACGTGATAGGAAGTTGCTTATTGGCCAGATTAGCTGAAAACATGATTGTGTGTCAATAAGAAAATGGTAACAACATATTGTGTCTTAGAAAAAGTCCGATAGCGAGAGCGTGG
>CAZQCK010000156.1:0-7073 GCA_964591925.1 uncultured Desulfobacterales bacterium | reverse complement strand
TCCTTCTCGATCAATGTTCCCTGGCTTGTCCGTTCACTGAATGAGCATTCATTCATCGGAAAGTACCATATGCCTTTTTACCTAGTCAACCTTTTTTGTAACCGCTTATTCTGCCGCCAAGATGCGTGTTTCCGGGCACACACGGCCACCCCCTCTTCCCTTTCCGCTGCCCCCCGTCTGGTAAGCATCTCTGGGGAACCCACCAGCAGAATGCCCGGCATGTGATCGACAAAAATAGCCTTCATACGTACGTTCCTTTCCCGTTCATGCGGCGGTCAAGAGCGATTCCGGCTTTCGGCAAGAATCCATTTCAGGGCCTCCGCCAGCTGGACCATGGCCTCGTGGCGGCCGATGGAGATCCGGATCCAGTTGGGAAACCGAAAGCCTGTCATGGACCGGATCATCACGCCCTGGGCCATTAGCCTGCGATAGGCCAGGGTGTCCGACATGGGCAGCCTGACCATTACGAAGCAGCCCTCGCCCACCTGCGTCTGCAGGCCGAGGTCCGAGAGCTCCCGGACCAGGTAGGCCTTTTCCTCTTCCACGAGCTCCCGCGTCCTCTGAATGTGGTCCCGGTCGTCGGCCAGGGCGGCCAGAGCGGCCTCCTGGGCCACGGTGTTCACGGAGTAGACGACACAGGTCCGGCGAATCACGTCCACCACATCCAGGTTTCCCATCAAGTAGCCGATCCGCAGTCCGGCCAGGGCGTACATCTTGGAAAAGGTCCGGAAGATCACCAGGTTCGGGTACTCCTGCAGCATGGAGACGGTGTCCGGGTAGTCGGGCCGTGCCACGAACTCCGCATAGGCCTCATCCACCACCACGATCTGACGGCCTCCGACCCGGTCGAGAAACGCCCGAAGGGTGGACTCTTTCCAGTAGGTCCCGGTGGGGTTGTTGGGGTTGCAGACAAAGAGCACCTTGGTGCGCTCGTCAATCTGCTCGAGCATGCCCTGATCGTCGAACCCGAAATCCTTCAGGGGAACCAGGCGCGCCTCGAAGCCGGAGAACTCGGCCACCCACTCGTACACGGCAAAGGTCTTGTCCGCTGTGACGATGTTGTCCCCGGCCTCGCAGAAGGCCTTGATGACAAAGGCAATAACCTCGTTGGCGCCGTTGCCGAAGAGCACCTGCTCCGGATCCAGGTCGAAACGATCGGCCATCGCATGCCGCAAATAGTACACGTCGCCGGACGGGTAAATGCCGGCCCGGCGGGGCGGAAAGGTCTCGAGGACCCGCCTGGCACGAGGCGGAGGGCCCAGCGGGTTCTCGTTGTTGTTGAGACGGTGGAGATGATCCACCCCATAGAGCCGCATTAGCTCGGGATCGGGCTTGGATGGAATGTAGGCCTCGAAACCTCGAATGTATTTGGGAACCAGCCTGTCCAGGTTCATGGTCTGCATGGTCTCAACCGGCGTGCTGGAGCAAGAGCACATCGCCGACACCCGCATAGGGCAGAATCACGCGGGGCTCGAAGCCCTGCTCCAGGATGAGCGATGCGATCAGGACGTCGCGGACCTTGGCCAGGTCCAACTCGAAGAAGAGATTGACGAGCCCTTCAGCCTTCAAGACCCGCACATGCTGCCGCACGTTCTCTCCCATGTCCTCTCCGTCCCACACCGGCCGAAGCGTCACACGGCCCGCCCCCCGCTCGAACGCCGCGCTCAGGACCGAGTGGGTCGGCCTTGTCTGACCGTGATCCCGGGCCGAAACCAGCTCCCGAGCGAAGAAGAGCCTGTCGTAATGCGACCGCAGAAATTCCTCCAGTCCGGGTACGCACCAGACACGGCTTCCAGGGTCCTCACGCAGCTGCCGGTGAAAGGCCGGGCGCGATTGAGACGTTCCGCTCGCCGGATCCACCAGGGTGGTGGTGCCCACATGTTCGAAATACTCCGCAGGCAGATCACCCGTGGCGTACCGGCAGATGAGCCCAACCGCATCGGTCTTGGCCAGACCGGACAGGCAGGCCTCCACCAGGGCCCCGGCCAGGGGGCTGTCTCGAGGCTGATTCATGAGATACGGTCCGAAGCACTCGGCCGTTCTCGGCGTGACGAACCGCCAGGCCAGACCGCCTCCCATGTGTCCCTCCTCGTCCAACCCCACGACCCAGTGGTACGCTCCGGAGCCGGCCATGTCGATCACCTTTCCCGGCAGCCGAAAGGCCTGGGGATATGAGGAAGGAGCGTGTTGGGACGGGAGGTAGCGGGACAGCAGGACGAGGTCGTCCGGCTCGGCGTGCCGAACCCGGAATTGTTGCAGGGCCGGTGGCGGATCGGGCTCCGGACCCTCCGGCTCGGGATAGGCCTTTTCCTTGACCAGGGTCAGGGATAACTGCCCTTTGGACTCTTCCTTAAGGTTAAACAGCTCTACCATGCGAGAGGCGATCAGAAGGCCCATTTCCTTGAGAGACGACTCGTCCTCGGTATCCACGACGGCGGTCAGGTTCAGGGCCCGAGGATTGAAGCCTGAGGCCTCGAACCGGCAGGTCAGCTGAACGAAGTATCCGCCGGAAACCGTCTCCAAGCGTATCACGCGTCCGGGACCAGCCCGGTCGGCCAGGTAGGCGAACACCTCTTCCGAGGACAGTCTGAGCCTTCTTGCCTCGGTGAGCCCCAGCCCCAGGGCCGAGGCTGATGTTTCGGTGAACGCCGTCACCGTCTCCACAAACCGTTTCTCGAGCGGGACTGTCAAGGTCGTTTGGAGGGTGCTCGAAGGTATGATTATTCCGGGTTTCATGCTTCGGCTGCCTCCTTCCAGTCGGCGTAAACCAGGTTCCGAATACGTTCGGCTCGGTCGAATTGAAGCTGGATGTCCTCCCAGTGAGGCCTGTGCAGCACCTTCTGCATGAGCATTCCATCCGAGTCGAACCACCGGGGAAGCAGCCCGCCGAAGAAGTACCCTCCAGCCCGAAGGCCGTCTGTCACCTCCCCTATCCAGGGTTCCGCCAGGTTCAGCCAGATTTGCAGGATATACGCCCCTTTTTGCATCCACTCGGTTTCCTGTTCCTGCAGTCGGTGGAGCACGTCCCGGCCTGCAACGGATACGGCGATCCGCGCCACCTGCGCGAAATCGAAGTACCGGGAGCTCACCTCGGTGGAACGTACCCCGGTCAGCGGCTCCCGAGCCTCCTTGAGATCCCGTTCGTCATCCAGGCCCTCGTAGAGGTAGTGGAGGGCCTCTTTGTACACCGGAGGGATGAACACCCGCTGAGGCCGGGGCTTGATGGTAATGAAGTCGAAGAGGGACGTCACACGGCCCACAGCAGCCTTCTCCTTGACATAGGCCTCGGCCGGCATGAGATCCACCTCCAGCGCGTGGGAAACCAGGCCCAGCCGACGCGTGGCCTTCTGGGTGAACACGTGATTGCAGACGGACTCACCGAACACCCCCGAAACACCGAACTCCCGCGCCTTGCTCAACCCATGCTCGATCAAGCTTCCCATAAGACCTTTTCCACCCCTGTATTGGGCATGCACCAGGCCTGCGCCGGTTTCGTATACGCCCTCCCAGGGAGCGCTTTGAAACAGCGCATTGTGACCAACGATGTCCCCCCCGGGGGTCCGCGCCACACTCGAGATGATCCGCAGCGCGGCGTTTTCCTCTCGAAGCCGCTCAGGATCGATGTAATCCTTTATCGGGTACTCCGCCCCGTACACCGTCAGGAACAGGTCCGCGACCCCTTCTGCGTCCTCCGGATGGAACAGGTCGATCTCCCATGTCTGGCCCGGTTCGATCTTCATGAAAACGCCTCCTGTGAACTATACCAATCCCGACCGCACAGGTCCAGAGCCGCAGGGAAGGTTATGGCATATCCGCACCTCCCCTGAAAATCAGCGTGCCCCGGATTTTTCAGCGCAAATATGACATGATAGGAGGTTACTCTTTTCAGATGTATTCTAGCCGAATGGTTAGTCGGGGGTCAATTGGAAGGTGGTCGCACCAGATAGTGGGCATAAAAGACTCCGATGGTGATGGAATGATGAATCCGGGGAAATGAAATGCCGCCGATGGCACAAGGATGCGGTGCAGGAAGCCGGGAGGCCTTTTTGAGCGTACTCTGCCCGTGCCCGCGCGATCAGCGCTTCGCAGGCTATGCGGACCGATCCACGGTGCGCGGCGAGGCGTTCGGATCCACTCCCTCGCCGAATGCGTATTGAAAGCTGTTTTGAACGAGGGTGCGTACCTCACCCGGCGTGAAACCGAAGTGCCTCGAGAGGAGCCCGAGTTCCTCGGAGAGCTTCGTGTCGAAGAATGCCGGATCGTCCGTGTTGATGATCAGGGGAACGCCTGCATCAAAGAGCTTGCGCACTGGATGCTTGTCCATGGAAGGGACCGTTCCGAGCCGCAAGTTGCTGGTAGGGCACACCTCCAGGGGCACCTCTTCACGCGCAAGCCTTTCAAGGAGGGCCGGATCTTCCACCGCGCGTATGCCGTGCCCGATGCGCTCGGGCCTCAAAAGGTCCAGAGTCCGGCTCACTTGACCCGCGTTTGTGAGCTCCCCGGCATGGGCCACAGTGTGAAGCCCCATGGAACGAGCCTTTTCAAACACCGGAGCGAACGGCATCATGTCACCCGCCTGTTCCATTCCAGCCAGGTCAATGCCGAGTACCCGATCCCAGGAGTGGTTTTCCAAAAGCTCCAGGGTCTGAAAACCCGGTTCCGGGCCGAAGGACCGGGGAATGGAAAAAAGGAGGCGAATGCGCCCCCCGAATCGTTCCTCGCCGTCCCGCAGGCCGGCCTCCACGCCCTCACAAAGAGCATCCACCGGGACCCCGCGCGTCAGGTGGAACAGGGGCATGATAAAGGCCTCGGTGTAGACCACCCGGTCCCGTGCCTGGCGTTCGGCCAGGGCCAGGGCCGCGTCGTAGAAGTCGGCTTCCTCTTCGAGAAAACGAGCCAGGGATAAAAAAACAGCATTGAACCCTTCGAAGTCGTTGAACACGTAAGGATCGGCATCCAGTGGCTCCAAACCCTTGCGTGCGCCGATGCGGTCCAGGGTGACACGGTCCAGGCTCCCTTCCAGGTGGATGTGAAGCTCCGCCTTGACTGTTCTGTGCAGATCGACGGCATCCATTTGATACGAGTGTTTTTGGGATGTCATAGTCTTTGAGGCCTTTGTATTCCAGGTGTTGAGCCGGCGTCCATCCATGAACGGATTTTGGACACTGCTAAGGAGGTGATCATACTTTCCCTTCTTGACCACGAACCCTACTTCTTCGCAAGCCCCAGCATTCCCCATGCCCCCACCATGAGGGCGGCGCACAGGCCGTACAAGAGGCCGTAGCGGTCATTTGCTCCGGCCAGGACCAGGTTGCCTGCGAGAGGTCCGAGCATGAACCCGCCGTCGATCATCCAGATGGCCATGTTCAGGTTCAGTCCCTGGAACCGCGGCTGGGACGCGTCAAAGATCAAGGCGTTCATCAGGGGCATGGCCGCGCCCCAGCCCACGCCCAGAACACAGGCCAGGGCGAAGAAGGGAAGTGCCCCGCCAACGAACGGGAGCAACCCGTAGGCCCCGGCCACCAGAAGAAGCATGGCGCCCAGGAGCCGGACCTTGTTCATGCGGTCGAACAGGGCACCGGCGAAGAACCGCACGGCGATCATGGTTAGGGTGGCGATGGTGAAGAAAAGCCCGGGGTTGGCCACACCTGTTCGCGCCCCGAATACCCGCAGGAAGAAGAAGATCATGGCGTACCCGGTGAAGAAGATGAGGGTAATCCCGAGGAGCAGGGGGATACGGGACTCTTGAAAGTTCTCGCGCAGGCCGGAGCGGCTCAGCCCGGGAGCGCCGGTTGCAGCCCCTGACCGGGCGGGCGGCTTCACACCTAAGATACACGGAAAGACCAGGACCATGAGGAGGCCGGCTGCAGCGAGCACGCGGTCAAAGGTGCCCAGGAGCTGTGTGGCAGGGCCCAGCAGCGGGGGAAGCACGGCATAGGGAAGCAGCGTGCTCACGGAGATGATGCCGAAGGCCTGGCCGCTGCGGTGGGCCGGTATAAAGCAGACCACCATGGCCATTATGGCCGAGGCCAGGACCACGAACCCTGCGCCGTGCAGGATGCGCACCAGGAGCAGGAGCAAAAAGGTGTGGGCCACGCTGTAGGCGAACAGGGCTATCATGCTCCCGGCCGCGCCCAGGACCATCCAGAGCCGGGCGTTTCCCGGGTGGAGAAAGGGGCTGATCACCGGCCGCAGGACCAGCGCGGTGAAGGAGAACAGGCTGATGAGCAGTCCGAAGGCTTTCGGGTCGACGGGCAGGGTGTGAAGGTAGTCGTAGAGCTGAAAGAGCAGGGCCAAGTTGCTGAAACCCAGGAATACGACCAGGTTCAGGAGGAGGAACTCCCGGGTGAGGATCCGGCCGCTGGGGGGTGAGGTCATGCGGATTCCCTGTTTTTTATCAGTCCAGCCGGCATCTTATATGCCGCCTTCCCCAAGGCCACCAGCTCCCAATGCAGCAAGCCTTTGCCCTGTCTGACCATATCGCGGGTCCAGTGAATGTGCTCCCTGTCGCCCGGCGAAGCCATTGCGGCCATGCCAGGCAGGCTTCGGGGGTATTCTAGCCGAATGTTTGGTTGGGCGTCAATTCGGTATACCTCCTCTGATGGTTTCCGGAGGCGGTCCCGGCCCGAAACCATCAGGTTCCGGCGGGAACGCATACGCGCAAAAAACCGTGCAACTTCAGCCATGAATTACCGTGCGCTCCAAACCAGGATTCGCCTTTCTCCTTGAACCGGACGGCCCTTCGTGGTTATGCTTTAGCACCGCTCCGATTCAGGTGAGCGTCGACGGTTCCGCACAAGGCCGCTCAACCGTCGGCAACGAGGCTGCAACCTGCAAAAATTCAAGGCCGGATGACACGGTTTAGGGCCGCCATGAGGGGAGGGAATACCCATGCGATTCGTAATCATCGGAGGCGACGCCGCAGGCATGAGCGCGGCCGGCCGCGCACGGCGAAATCAGAAAGACCTGGAGATCGTGGTTCTGGAGCAGTCCGAAGACGTGTCCTACAGCGCCTGCGGCATGCCCTACAACCTGGCCGACCCGGAGCGTGACATGGACGCCCTGGTGGTACG
>CAZQCK010000155.1:0-7125 GCA_964591925.1 uncultured Desulfobacterales bacterium | reverse complement strand
TCCCTACGAGGAAGTTGATCGGCTCCGAATGACCGGCACGAACCTTGGCCGCTACCTCGGGATGCTCAGCCAGCACCTCGTCCACCACCCGTGCCAGGGTCTCGTCGTCTCCAATGGATCGGAGTCCTTTTTCCTCCACCAGTTCTTCCGGGGATCTTCCGGACCGGAACATCTCCTCCAGGACGGTCCTCGCCGCCTGCTCGGTCACCTCGGCGTCGGAGACCAGGTTCACCAGCCGGGAAAAGGCCTCGGGGTGGACGGGAGAGGCGGGCATCTCCAGGCCGCGCTGGTTCAGCAGGCGAAAAAGATCCTTGATGATCCAGCGGGACAGGCGGGTTAGGTCCCTGCATGAGGGCGCGCATCGGTCGAAGAAGTCCGAGACCGCCCGATCTCGGGTCAGAACCAGCGCCTCTTCAGGGGGGATGCCCAGATCGCTCACCAGCCGGGTCATTCGATGGTCCGGAAGCTCCGGCATGGACCGGCGGATCTCCTCCACGGTCTCCCGGTCCAGATGGGTCTCCACCAGGTCCGGTTCCGGGAAGTAGCGGTAGTCCGGGGCGTCCTCCTTGCTGCGCATGGGCAGGGTTATTCTTCGCTCCTCGTCGAACAGCCGGGTCTCCTGCGGCACGGTCCGCCCCGAGCGGAGAAGCTCGGACTGGCGTTGAATCTCGTACTCCAGGGCCTCGGTCACGAAACGGAAGGAGGCCATGTTCTTGATCTCCGAGCGGTTGCCGTAGGTCTGCGCTCCCGGGGGACGAAGGGATATGTTGACGTCACAGCGGAACTGTCCCTTTTCCATGCTGCATTCGCTGACGCCTAGGTAGCGAAGGACCTGCCGCATCTTTTCCAGGTAGGCTCGTGCCTCGCTGATGGAGCGCAACGGGTGGCGCGTGTGGTCGGCCACGATCTCGATGAGGGGGACTCCGGCGCGGTTGAAGTCCACCAGGCTGAAGCCGGTTCCATCGAGGGCATCGTCGGAGTGGGCGAGCTTGCCTGCATCCTCTTCCAGGTGAATGCGCCGAATGCCCACGGGGCGGGGACGGCCGTCATCCCCCTCGATCAGCAGGGAGCCGTTTTCGCAGAACGGACGTTCGTATTGGGAGATCTGGAATCCCTTGGGCAGGTCCGGGTAAAAGTAGTTCTTTCGTGCGAAGCGGGAGGCGGTGCGAACCTCGCAATCGAGTGCCATTCCGGCGCGGACACAGTACTCCACGGCCCGCCGGTTCAGGACCGGAAGGGTTCCGGGCTGAGCGGTGCAGACCGGGCAGATGTTGACGTTGGGTGCGGCGGAGGGGTCGTTTCTGCACCCGCAGAAAAGCTTGGTCTGTGTGGCGAGCTCCGCGTGCACCTCGAAGCATATGATCGCATCGTATTCCATGTCAGCAGGACCTTTTTCCCAAGCCTCCGGAATCACCGGTTCGCGGCCTTTTCCTCAGCCTGTTGATAGGCGTAGGCCACTCGAAGCAGGGTGGCCTCGTCAAAGGCCCGGCCGATCAGCTGCAGCCCCACAGGAAGACCTCCCACCCGTCCGCAGGGCAGGCTCATGCCGGGCAGGCCGCTCATGTTGAGGGGCGCCGTGTACACGTCCACCAGATACATCTGAAGGGGGTCGTCCATTTTCTCCCCCATTCGAAAGGGGAGGCAGGGGGACACCGGCGTTACCAGGCAGTCCACTGTTTCTAAGGCGCGGTCAAAGTCCTCCTTGACCAGCCTGCGGACCTTTTGGGCCTTGAGGTAATAGGCGTCGTAGTAGCCCGCCGAGAGGACGTAGCTCCCCAGAATGATCCGCCGCTTGACCTCGCGGCTGAACCCCTCGCTTCGAGTGGCCTCGTACATGCCCGGAAGATCCGTGTTTCCGGAAGCGGACCGGTACCCGTACCTCACGCCGTCGTAACGGGCCAGGTTGCTGCCGGCCTCGGCCGTGGCGATCAGATAGTAGGCGCTGATGGCGTAGGGGGTGTGGGGAAGGCTCACCTCGCGGATCTCGGCCCCTTCCCGCTCCAGCACGGCTACGGCCTCCTCGATGCCGGTGCGGATGTCTTGGTCCAGGCCCTCGACAAAGTACTCGCCGGGCAGACCGATGCGCAGTCCTCGAACGCCCTTTTCAAGGGACGCCAGGAAGTCGGGAACGGTAACGTCGGCCGACGTGGCATCCCTGGGATCCCGGCCGCAAAGGGTCCCCAGGAGAAGGGCGCAGTCCTCCACCCGGCGGCCCATGGCGCCGATCTGGTCCAGGCTGGACGCGTACGATATGAGCCCGTACCGGCTGACCCGGCCGTAGGTGGGTTTTACTCCCACCACACCGCAGTAGGCAGCAGGAAGCCGAATGGATCCCCCGGTGTCCGTGCCCAGGGCCAGGACGGTCTCTCCGGCCGCCAGGGCCGCCGCCGACCCCCCGCTGGACCCTCCGGGCACGACGCCCGGATCATGGGGGTTCCTGGTGGGACCGAACACACTGTTTTCCGTGGACGATCCCATGCCGAACTGGTCCAGGTTGGTCTTGCCCACAATGACCGCGCCGTTTCGCTTCAGCCGTTCCACCACCGTGGCGTTGTAGGGAGGGACGTAGTCCTGGAGAATGGCGGCGGCGCACGTGGTGGGAATGCCGCGGGTGCACAGGTTGTCTTTCACGGCCACGGGCAGGCCGTTCAGAAGGGGCGCGCTCTTTTCCTCTTGGAATCTCCGGTCCGCCCGGTCTGCCGCCTCCAGGGCCTGGTCCCGGGTCACCGTGATAAAGGCGTTCAAGTGCGGATCGCGTTCCTCGATGCGTTGAAGAACCGACTCGGTCAGGTCCCTTGATCGGATCTCCCCCGATCGCAGCCGTCTTGCAAGGGTCAGGGCGCTTTCATCGCACAGGGGCATGGGGAATCCGCCTTTGTGTCCGCTGGAGTTTACAGCCGGGTGTCAGCTCTTATCAAGAATCCTGGGCACCTTGAACTGCCCGTTCTCTTGTTCCGGGGCGCTTTGCAGTATTCGGGCCGGATCGGAAAACGGTGTTGCCTCGTCCTCCCGCCAGACGTTGTGCATCTCCACAACGTGGCTCATGGGCTGAACGTCTTGGGTATCGAGCTCCCCCAGGGCGGCCACGTACTCCAGCACCTCGTTGAGATCCTTTTGGAACGAATCGGCCTCCTCGTCCACCAGGCGAAGGCGGGCCAGGCGGGCCACGTGATCCACCTCGGCCCTGGAGATCCGCGGCTTGGCCTTGGGGGCGTCTTCCGCCTCCTGCGGCTCTTCACGGAAACCCCGGTCCCGGTCCGCCTCTTTGAGGCGGATGTGCAGCTCATCGAGCTGGGCCGGGTCCACCGTTGCAGGGGCCCGGGTCAAGGGGCAGAGGGCGCTGCGGTTTTTCGGAAAGGCCATGACATCGCGAATAGAGCCGGTTCCCAGAATCATGGCGGTCACACGGTCCAGGCCCAGGGCCAGGCCTCCGTGAGGGGGCGCGCCGTACTCCAGCGCCTTGAGAAAAAATCCGAACTTGTTTTCCAGCTCCTTCGCGCTGAGCCCCAGGGCGCGGAAGATCTTTTCCTGCACGTCCATGCGGTGTATTCTAATGCTCCCTCCGCCGAGCTCCTCGCCGTTCACCACCAGGTCGTAGGCCCGGGAGAGCAGGGAGGTCAGGTCGTCCCTGTCGTCCGGGTCGAAGTCCACGCGGTCGGGCATGGTGAAGGGGTGGTGCTGGGAGCTCAGCGCGCCGTCCTTCACCTCGAACAGGGGGAAGTCCGTCACCCACAGGGGGCGATATCGATCCTGCTGCACGAGCCCGAGGCGTTCGGCCACGTGAAGCCTCAGCCTGCACAGTATGTCGTTGACCAGGGAGCGATCCGTGTCCGCCACCATCATGAGGACGTCGCCGTCCCGGGCCTGAAAGCGGCTGGAAATGCGTTCCAGCTCCTGCTCGCTGAAAAACCGGGCGATGTTGCTTCGGAGTCCGCCCTTCTCGTGCTTCATCCAGGTCATGCCCTTGCCGCCGAAGGACGGGACCAGCTTCAAGGCGTACTCGTTTTGCAGGATGTTTTTGCTCAGGGCCCCGGCGGCCCCGGGTATGCAAAAGCCCTTGATCACCCCGCCCCGCTGGATGATCCCGCGGAACACGGTGTAGCCGGTGTCCTGAAGAACATCCGTGAGCTCCTCAAAGGCCAGGCCGAAACGAAGATCAGGGCGGTCGGTTCCATACCGCTCCACGGCCTCGGCGTAGGACATGCGCGGAAAGGGCCGGCTCAGAGTGATGCCGCCCACCTCGAACATGCGCACGGTGAGCTCCTCGATGACCTCGTAGATGAACGACTCGTCGATGAATGAGGCCTCCAGGTCGAGCTGGGTGAACTCGGGCTGGCGGTTGGGGCGCAAATCCTCGTCGCGGAAGCACCGGGCGATCTGAAAGTAGCGGTCCATGCCGCTCATCATGAGCAGCTGCTTGAAGAGCTGGGGCGACTGGGGCAGGGCATAGAAACAACCGGCGTGGACGCGGCTGGGGACCAGGTAGTCCCGGGCCCCTTCGGGCGTGCTTCGGGTGAGAAACGGGGTCTCCACCTCGATGAAACCGTGTTCGTCCAGAATGCGCCGAACGGCCTTGTAGATCTCGTAGCGCTTGAGCAGGAACGACTGTCTGGAGGGGCGCCTCAGGTCCAGGTACCGGTACCGAAGCCTCAGTTCCTCGTCCACCAGGTCAGGGGCGGAGTCCACCTCCTCGCCGAACACGATGGCCTTCTCGGAGACTGGAAACGGCAGGGGGCGGGACTCGGAGAGGCTGATCAGCTCCCGGGCGTGGACCTCCAGGTGGCCGGTGGGCAGGTTGGGGTTTTCAGTGCTCGGTTTCCGAAGGGCGACCATTCCGCGGACCTGGACCACGTGCTCGCTTCTGAGCTGCTCGGCCCGGGCGAACATGTCGTGGCCGGCGGCCGGGTCGAAGACCACCTGGACGATGCCTCGAACGTCCCGCAGGTGAGCGAAGAGGAGGTTGCCGTGATCCCGTACGGCGTCCACCCAGCCCATGAGCAGGACCTCACGGCCGGCATGGGCGGTCTCCAGATCTCCGCAGTATGTTCTCTGTTTCCAATTCATGACGGCTTTCAGGGAGTCTTCCGGTAACAGGCTCGAAACGTCCTGCCCGCGGCGGAGCAAGCCTTCATCTCTAACCGATTAGATCTTCAGGATCAACGCCTTTTTCTTGCAGGGTGCCTTTATTCATATACTGCATACTGCAATTGCCGGGCCGAAGGCGCGGTGAACGCGGTTTGCAGGTTTTTGGGCGTTCAGCCCCGGCCGGACGTTCAACGATTTTGTCCGATCACCGCCCTGAGTGATACAAAAATGTAGCAAATCTCTTTTCCGCAGGTCCCCCTGAAAGAACTGCCTGCATATAAGCCGCTGAATCAACTGGTATTGTGTTTCGTGGCACGAGGGTTGCTCCTGCAGGTTGGGTATGCGGATGAGAACACCGCGGAGACGAGTTCGGGGGACACCATACTTAATTCAAGAAAGTCCTTTGCAAGAACGCAACCCATTTTGTGAATTAAGTATGGTGTCCCCCGAACTATACACCCGAACTATCTCATTAGAGACACAACCAATAATCAGGGAGGTAGGACATGAAAGAGGCCAAAGACCTCACGTCAGCCAAAGAGGTGCTGGAATTCGTGAAAAAGGAAGAAGTCGAGGTGGTGGATCTGCGGTTCATGGATTTTCCCGGGCTGTGGCAGCACTTCTCCATTCCGGCCAGGGAGTTGGATGAGGGCACCTTTGAGGATGGACTGGGTTTTGACGGCTCGAGCATTCGAGGGTGGCAGGTGATCAACGAATCCGACATGCTTGTAAAGCCGGTTCCGGAGAGCGCGTTTGTGGACCCCTTTTTCGCCGCCAAGAGCCTGGTGATGGTCTGCAATATCTGCGATCCGGTCACAGGTGAAGACTATACGCGGGATCCGCGCAATATCGCTCGAAAGGCCATGAGCTATCTGCAGGGCAGCGGCCTGGCGGACGTGGCCTACTTCGGCCCTGAGGCCGAGTTTTTCGTGTTCGACGACATCCGGTTCGACCAGAACCAGCATGAAGGCTACTATCACATTGACAGCGTAGAGGGCCGCTGGAACACGGGCCGCCGAGAATCGCCCAACCTGGGGTACAAGCCCCGCTACAAGGAAGGGTATTTTCCGGTGCCGCCGGCGGACAGCATGCAGGACCTGCGAAGCGAGATGATGCTCACTCTGGAGAAGATCGGTGTGCTCATAGAGTGCCAGCACCACGAAGTGGCTACCGGCGGGCAGGCGGAGATAGACATGCGCTTCGCCCCCCTGGTGGAGATGGCCGACAACCTCCTCAAGTACAAGTATGTGATCAAGAACACGGCCCGAAAGTACGGCAAGACCGTAACCTTCATGCCCAAGCCCCTGTTCAATGACAATGGAACCGGCATGCACGTTCACATGTCCTTTTGGAAGGATGGAGAAAACCTGTTCGCAGGGGATGGATATGCGGGACTGTCCGAGGCGGCCATGTACGCCATAGGCGGAATCCTCAAGCACGCTCCGTCTCTTCTGGCCTTCACCAGCCCCACGACCAACTCCTACAAGCGGCTGGTGCCCGGTTTCGAGGCACCGGTGAACCTTGCATACTCCAGGCGGAATCGGAGCGCGGCGGTTCGGATTCCTCTGTACTCCACCTCGGCCGGGGCCAAGCGGATCGAGTTTCGATGCCCGGATCCGAGTTGCAATCCCTACCTGGCCTTCTCTGCCATGCTCATGGCGGGCCTCGACGGGATTCAGAACAAGATCGATCCCGGGGAGCCGCTGGACAAGGACATCTACGATCTTCCGCCGGAGGAACTGGCCAAGGTGCCCACCACACCGGGCTCCCTTAGAGAGGCCCTGGACGCCCTGTCCCGGGACCACGACTACCTTCTCAAGGGAGATGTGTTCACCTCGGATGTGATCGAAACCTGGATCGATTACAAGATGACCAATGAGGTCCAGGAGATCGATCTGCGGCCCCACCCGTGGGAGTTTGCACTGTACTACGACATTTAGGACCTGAATCGAGGTGAGGGATTATTTGTCGGCGGCAAACGTGGTATACTCGATGCTCAGGGAAGCCTTGCTTCCCTGAGTCGAGTGTTTCCCCTTGCAA
>CAZQCK010000154.1:0-7208 GCA_964591925.1 uncultured Desulfobacterales bacterium | reverse complement strand
CTGTGCGAACGCGACCTTTCATGACGTTCCGGCCTGTTGGTTCGGTCCCGGGGTGTACTATCACGGCAGCGCCGGGCGAGGCCGGCTAATGGGCCGGGACAGGAGTTCCTTCAAAAAAACATGATAACTCGATTCAGTGCTGGGGTTCAACGAGAAAAGCATAATAATATGAGATAGTTACTCGAAGACATTGGTGTTTCAGGAATCCTTTCCCTGATCCTGTCTTCACCGGCCATATATGGGGGAGATTTCCTTATTCGCTCCTGGCAATCACAAGGAGATGCCGCCATTTTCCAAGCAGTGTCGGAAATGCTATTAGGTCGTATTGACATGCAACCCGCCCCCTGCATATCATTCAGACTCGGTAATGCAACCTCCTGTCCCGAAAACCCTTACGCCGGCAATCTGATGGCAAACCGTCTACATGACTGGCTGAGTCAGGCTGAAGCCGATTTGAAGCACGCCGCAAACGCCGGGAAGGATGGAGACTACGCTTGGTCATGCTTTGCAGCTCAACAGGCTGCGGATACGGCTCCATAGGCAAGAACTCCACGAGCAGATCCAGGTCGCTCTCATCAGGCCTAAACTCAGCATTCAAACCCGAGCTAAAAACGTGCAACCGCGCTACACCATGTCGTGAGCAGTCTTCCTAAATCATATGGACCCCTGCCTCCGCCCTTTCGGCAGGAAGTGGATTCCTCGCACCCTACTTCAACAAAATCCGAAATATTTTCATTGCCCGGCCTTTCAAAACCGGCACTGCAATAGTCCGTCCCTCTCCCTGAATTCGTTCGACTATTTATCATACAATATCGGAAAAAAAGCCGCGCCCTATTCAACTCGTGGCCATTGACTCCCGATGCCGAACCTTTTGAACGAGACTAAATCTTTCTTAGATTCGGAAGACCGAGCGAAACCGGCATGGTGATCCTTCCTCTACTTTCGAAACACTCTTTGACTGCCCATCTGTAAGGTTCCATAATAGGCCCGTGAGACAAGGTGCCCGAATTGAGCCATTGTCGAGTTTGCCGAAGATGCAAAGAAGAAGCGCATTCATGCAAAGATTGATGCTCAAACCGGGCCCCTTGAATGGCAAAGCATCGTGCGATACGCTAAAAGTTTCCGGAATGAGACGGGAAAGGACGTTCTCTTTGGTCTGGCGGAGGAGGAAAAAGGCCCTTTGGAAAGTCTGGGCCGGCTCATGGACAAAAGGGTGTGATGCATCCGGTGCAGGGCCTGGCGGCCGGGAAAAAAAATAAATATTGCTAATTTATCATTTTTGAAACAAAGAGAGAGCTATTTTTCCGTTATTTTTGCTCTTTCCGAAAACTTTTAAGAAATTAACGCACCTTTTTATTTCTCATATTATAAATTCTGTGTCTTAATATAGTCATATGTTTACCCCATTCATGTTAACCGTGATCTCATAATGGTTGAAATTAGCTCTCACAGGGAAGAAATCTGCAGCAACCTGTGAACCACGGCCGTCCTGTTGGACACCCCCATTTTTCGATAGATGGATCTCAAGTGGTTTTCCACCGTATATTCGCTGATGAAGAGCCTCTCCGCTATTTCCGCATTCTTGGACCCCTTGGCAAGAAGATGCACCACCTCGATTTCCCTTCGGGTGAGACCGACGCCTCTCAACTCCCGGGTCATGCATAGAATGTGTTCTTCTGGATCGAAGAACACCAGGTAAGACGGCCCGCTCTTCCCATCCAAAACCAGGCGCACCGTCACGGAGATCTTCTGCCTGGAGCCCTCTGACAGCATATCGAATTGCAGCTCCCGGGAGGCCGTCTCCCTTTTCCCCTCGACGGAACCAAGCAAGTGATTGCAGCCCCTGTAAATCTCCCTGGGGATACCGGTGGAACCGGGCTTTCCCCCGCCCTCCGGCATATCCAGGGTGGAGAGAATGCCGGACGCGCGGTCATCCGTGTAGACCGGCTCGAGAAACCGGTCGAGTATGACCAGGCCGCGACAGGGAAAATCCGGGATCATCGAGCGGATCGCAGAGGTCAGGGCCTTGCTCTTTTCCGACGAGACGGCCGATTGGAGAGCGCCCGAAAGATAGGGGGCCGCTGAAAGGGCCTTGAGTTTATCATGGTGTGAAAACCGCAGCGCCCTTCGGCTTCGAAACAGGGCCACCACGCCCAGTATCTGCCGGCTCGATTTTAGGTGGATGGTCATCTGGTGATGGATGGACTGGGGCTTCAGAAAATCGTTGTAGTATTCGGTTCGCGTCAGGCTTTTGTAGGAGACCACGTCCTCTGTGGTCAGGACATCCGATATCTCGAAGGGGTTATTCCCTGCGTATTTCTTGTAAAAGGGATCGATTCTCCAGTAATAGCGCCTGTAATGGCGAAGCGCCGTATCCTCGATACCCCGATTCACGATGTGGTGAAAGCTGACCGGCTTGTGCGGGGTCTCGGCCATGAAAAAGTTGCCCTTCTCGGCCCCCAGCCGGCTCTCAAAAAAGAGAAGGGACTCCCTCCTGACCTCATCCACATCCTCCGTGGCAAAAAGACGCCGGCTGAAGGAGTGGATGTTCTCATGATCGTCACGGGTCAAGCCTGAGCAAACCATGGTACGCCCCTGCGTTGGGGGGCTTATGCCCGTTGTTCCGTGGGATTGCCGCCACCTTTCTGCTTGCTCGGTCCGGCGGATGCGGGTGCTGTATGAGCCTGGTGGAGATCGGTCATGCTGCGGTTTTACCACTAGATCTAAGGCAAGCGCCACGCTCCAGTCAATGAAAAAGCGCCCTCCGCCCTCATTATCGAAGTCCCGCCCGCAGAGAGCCAGGGAGCGGGCTTGCCCGGGGCCTGGCCGTGCTGGGCATAAGGGGTTTTTCCCCGGGAAAATGACGGATTCCCGTTATTGTCTCCTGCACAGGGCCTGTTTATCCTGGCACCGGGAAGGAACAAAAGGACACACAGAGCAACCTCATACCACAAAGGAGGAGGAGATGAGCGTAGACAACGCAATCCTGAAGGACCTGTACCGCCGCATGCTTCTCGTGCGGTTCATGGAGGACACCCATGCCGGACTCCTCCAGGAGGGCAAGACCCAGCTGATGGGGCACTTCGGCACCGGGCAGGAGGCGGTGGCCATCGGAGTGACCGGCCCTCTTCACAACGAAGACATCCTCTTCGGGACCCACCGGGGTGTGGGGGAGTTTATCGGAAAGGGGATGACCCCCGGGGACATCTGGCTGGAGTACATGGGGAAAAAGGACAGCCCCTGCCACGGAAAAGGAGGGGTGCACCTGTGTGACCGAAAATCAAATATCCCCGGCCTGGTAGCCACCCTTGGTTCGGACTTCTCCATTGCCGTGGGCACCGCCCTGGCCTCCAAGATGCAGAAGGTCCCCCAGGTCACCCTCTACTTCGTAGGCGAGGGGACCTGCAACCAGGCGGACGCACACCCTTCCATGTGCATGGCCGCCCTGTGGAAGCTTCCCGTGGTGTTTGCCGTGTGCACCAATCAGTTCTGTGAGCTCTCCTACATGTGCGATCACTACCCCACACAGGATGTGGCGCCGAGAGCCGCGGCCTATGACATGCCTTTCAACATAGTGGACGGCCAGGACATCGAGACGACCTATGAGGCCACCCGAATGGCGGTGGAGCATGCCCGCGGCGGCAACGGCCCCTACCTGGTGGAATACAAGACCTTTCGCATGGCCACCCACTTCTCAGGTGACCCGGGCACATATGTAAACCAGGACGAGATGGAAGAATGGAAAAAGAGGGATCCTATTGATCTGTGCAGGAAAAAGATCCTGGAACGGGGAATCCTGTCGAAGAAGGAGGACGAAGGCCTGAGGGAGGAGATCCAGGCGGAAGTGGACTCGGCCGTGTCGGCGGCCCTGGCCGCGCCGGACCCGTCCGTGGAAGACCTGTTTACGGATGTCTACTCTGAAGAGGGGGTGATCGCATGAGCAGGACTATTACGTTTTCCCAGGCCCTGAACGAGGCCATGGCGGAAGAGATGAGACGGGATCCCCATGTCTTTATCATGGGAGAAGACGTCCGGGTCAGTCCTTTTGGGCAGACCGCCGGGCTGGTGAGTGAATTCGGCGAAGAGCGGGTGGTCAACACGCCGATCGCCGAGAACGCCATAACCGGGGCGGCCATGGGCACAGCACTGAACGGCCTGCGGCCGGTTCTGGAGCTCATGTTCATGGATTTCACCATGCTGGCCATGGATCAGCTCTGCAACAATCTGGGTCAGTGGCGCTACATCACGGGCGGCCAGTACGGCATTCCGCTGACCATCCGGACCGCCTGCGGCGCCGGCATGAGGATGGGCTACGGCCATTCCCAGTGCCTCCAGTCCCAGTTGATCCAGGCCCCCGGACTGATCATCGTCGAACCCTCCACCCCGCACGACGCAAAAGGCCTCCTCAAGGCGGCCATCCGCAGCGATGATCCCGTGATCGTGGTTGAATCCAAAAAGCTCATATTCGGCGCGGTGGAAGGGGAGGTGCCCGAAGAAGAGTACACCCTTCCTTTTGGAGAGGCGGTGATTCGCAAAGAGGGGAAGGATGCCACGGTGGTAGCCGTGGGATTCATGTGTTACGAGGCCCTGGGCGCCGCGCAGGAACTGGCGCAGGAGGGGATCGACATCGAAGTGATCGATCTGCGGTCCATCGTCCCCATGGACAAGGAGACGATTTTCGGATCCGTGGAAAAGACCGGACGCCTGATCACCGTGGAAGAGGGACGGATACGCGGGGGGCTGGGGGCTGAGATCAGCGCCATGGCCGTGAGCGAGTACTTCGGGTTGCTCAAGGCCCCGGTGCAGCGGGTCGCGGCTCCCATGGTACCCATTGGGGGAAGCCCTGTGCTGGAGGACCTGTATCTGCCCAACAAGGGCTCCATTGTACGGGCCGTAAGGCGCACCCTGTAGGGCTATTGCCCCAGGGACCGGCGTGTGTGTGACGCTGCTTTGCGTGCATGCTCTCTGTTAACGCTCAAAGGAGGACGTCAGAGGAGATGACTGCGGAGATTCGAGTGCCGAAACTCGGCATGGTCCAGACCGACATTACCGTGATCGAGGTCTCCAGAAGCGACGGGGACACGGTGGAACAGGATGAAAAAGTCGCGGTCATCGAGACGGCGAAAGTGGCGCATGACGTCCATGCCCCGGCCCCGGGCATGATCTATTACCTGAAACGGGTCAAAGACAAGGTGGGTGCGGGGGATCTCCTGGCGGTGGTGGTGGAGAACAAGGAGGCCTTTAATGACTTTATGGCACAGCATGCTCAAACCCCTGTGACAAAGACCCGGGAGCCGGCCCCCGCGCCCCCCGAGGAAGACGACTGGCACGTGAGTCTTTCCTTTGAAGAAGACGAACCGGAGAGCCCGGCGGAATCAAAACGCCCCGAACCTCCTTCGTCGCCCAAACCCCCGGAGGCGGACCTGGACGGCAGGCAGGTCCTGAAACGCATCCCCTTTCTGGGGATGCGGCGGACCATTGCCGACAACCTGGTCTCCAGTCTCCAGACCGGGGCGCAACTGACCATCGTCTCCAAGACGGACATGACGGAGCTGGAAGGATTCCGCCGGGAACTCGTGCTCGATTTTCCGGGATCCAGGATCACCTATGTCGACATGCTGGTCAAGATCCTGGCCTTTTCGCTCCGGGAGTACCCCATTGTCAACTCCGCCCTGGCAGGGGACGATATCGTCTGCTGGGACGAGGTGCACATGGGCGTGGCCGTGGCCCTGGAGGAAGGCCTGGTGGTGCCGGTGCTGAGGAACGCGGACAAAAAGGGGCTGGCCGCGGTGAGCAGGGAGATCAAGACGCTCTCCCAAAAGGCGAGAGACAAAGAGCTCCGGCCCGAAGACTATCAGGGCGGGACCTTCACCCTGACGAGCGGGGGCAAGGTGGAGACCGACATCATCACCCCCATCATCAACCCGCCCCAGAGCGCCATTCTGGCCGTGGGGAAAATCGGCCCCCAGCCCGCAGTGCACGAGGGGCAGGTCTGCATTCGGACCATGACCCATCTCTGCCTGACCCACGACCACCGGATCATCGACGGCGTGCCGGCCTCCCTCTTTCTCGGGAGGGTGAAAGAGATCATTGAAGCCCCGGCCCTGTTCAGAAAGGTGCTGCGATAGGCAGGCGGTTGTTCGGGACAAAAGGGGCCGCCAAGGCGTGAGGATCAGGAGAAAGCGATTTCATGAAGACTCAAAAGTGCGATCTGGTGGTGATCGGCGGCGGCCCCGGTGGGTACACCGCGGCCATGAGGGCGGCCCAAGGGGGATTACACGTCCTTCTCGTTGAACAAGGACCCATGGGGGGCACATGCCTCAATCGCGGCTGCCTGCCGACCAAGACTCTGCTGGAGGATACGCTCCTCATCAATGCGGTCAGGCGTGCCTCCTTTTTGAAAGGGGATCTCCGGATCAACCGCGTCCGGATTCTTGCGAGAAAAGACGCGGTCGTGGAGTTGTCCGTGGCCGGGATCACCCAGGCGGTCCAGGAAAAGGGCGTGGAAATCGTCAGAGGGGCGGCCTCCTTCACGGCGCCCGGGAGAATCGTTGTGGATAGCCCGGACGAGGAGCCCTTGGATATCGAGACGGCCCACGTGGTCATCGCCACCGGATCGAGGCCAATATACGGGCCGGGCCTGAAGGTCGACGGAGACAGGATCCTGGACACGGACGCGGCCCTGGCGCTCGAGACCCTGCCCCGCTCCATGGCCATTGTCGGCTCGGGCAACCGGGGAGTGGAATTCGCGTCCATCTACTCAAACCTCGGGACCCGTGTGACCATTATAGAAAAGGAGAAGCGGCTTCTCCCCCGGGAACACCGCTGGATCTCAGGGCGATACAGGCAGTCACTTGGTCTCAGAGGGGTTCAGGTCATGACGCGGACCGAAGCCGTGGCGGCCGAACCCGTTCAGAGAGGAGGGGTTCGTCTGACCTTGAGCCGGGATGACGAGGAGACGAAACGCCTGGATGTAGACCTGGTCCTTCTGACCGGCTCCCGCCGGCCGTGCTTTGACGGGCTGAACCTGAGCGGGGCCGGCCTGGACGCGGGTCCTGATGGTCTCACCCATGGAAAAACCATGGAGACCGAACAGCGGGGGATCTATGTGGTGGGCGACGCGGCGGGCGCCCCCTATCTGGCCCATAAGGCCATCGCCCAGGGAGCGGCCGTGGCGAACGGCATTCTGGGGACCCCCCCCGCCGGAC
>CAZQCK010000153.1:0-7290 GCA_964591925.1 uncultured Desulfobacterales bacterium | reverse complement strand
GCGCTCGTGGACACCCGGGGTGTGCCTGGCCGCCATGAGCGTCTCCAGCTCTTCCCTGGAAGGCACCTCTCCGCGACGGATCAGCACCACCCGGTCCCCTTCCCCGAGTAAGGTCTGCGGGTCAGAGGGAAAACCGTTCACAACAATCAGATCCGCCCGGGGTTTGACCTCATCCCGGAGCCCTTCGGCTGTGAGCCCTTCCGGCACCGACCGGGGGGTTTCATCGACAAGAATGCGCATCGGGGATTTCCCTGAGCCGGCTTCGCTTCACACCGCTACCCTCCGATACTCGACATGGGCCGGGAGCACTTTCGAGGGGACTGCAGCATGGAGCCGTGCCCGGCCGGCTTGGTCTCGATGGCCCTCTGGATCAAACCTTCGAGCACCTCGTCCGGCTCTCCGGAACGAAGCGGCGTCTTGACGTCGATTTCATCGTCCGAAAAGAGGCACCCCCGCAGGGTTCCAGCGGAGGTGAGCCGCAGCCGGTTGCAGCGGGAGCAGAAGTGATGGGATAGGGCGCCGATGAAACCGATCTCTCCCTGCGCCCCTTCCAGGGCGAACCGCTCGGCGGGACCGTCCATTTCGCTCCATTGCAGACGTCTCAGGGACCCCAGACGGCCTATTCGGTCACGAATCTCGTCAATGGATATGAACCGTTCGTTTGTCCAGCCGTTTTCCTTCCCCACCGGCATGAACTCGATGAATCGAACGTGATAGGGCTTCTCCAGGCTCAAACGGGCGAAATCCAGGATCTCATCGTCGTTCACCCCCCGCATGGCCACCACGTTGATCTTGATGGGATCGAATCCCAGGCGCTCAGCCGCCTGAAGGCCCTCCCAAACGCGGTGAAAGACGTCCCGCCGGGTGATGCGGGCGAAACGCTCCGGCTTGAGCGAGTCCAGGCTGACATTGACGCGATTCACCCCATGTTCGCGCAGTCTGCCCCCCAATTCCGCCAGGCGGACACCGTTGGTGGTCAAGGTGATCTGCTCCAGCTCCTTCACCTCGCCGAGACAGGCCACGAAGTCCACGAGCCCCTTTCGAACCAACGGTTCCCCGCCGGTCAAACGCACCTTTCGAATACCACTACGGACGGCCAGCCTTGTCAGTCGAAGAATTTCCTCATAGGTCAGGATTTCCGAATGGGGGAGGATTTGCACGCCTTGTTCCGGCATACAGTATACACAGCGCAGATTGCAGCGATCCGTGAGAGAGATGCGCAGGTAGTTGATGGTGCGATTGTTTCGGTCGATCAAGGGGATCCTCCTTTACAAAACCCCGCTCAGGAGGCCGGCCTCCTCAGCCCCGTTCAAACAGCGAACTCTGCCGGCCGTCTTCTTCTTCGGCCGCGTCACCCGAGTCCGCCTCCCCTTCACGAATGACGCCTTTCAGAAAAAACCGCTCAAAGAGGCGGTTGAACTCCGTCCAAGCCCCGTCTTGGCGGTCTCGATCCATGAACCGTCTCAAGCCGCTCATTTTGGCATCCAGATCGTCGATCAGGTGCAGGGCAAAGGCCTCCAGAAACTTCGGGCGCTTGGGCGAACCAAAGGCAAGCTCCCCATGATGACTCAGCATCAGATGCTTGAGCCGCACGGCCAGGTCCGAAGGGAAATGTCTCATGCGGGCCAGCTTTTCATCCAGCATGGCCGCCCCCAGGGCCAGGTGCCCCAAAAGACGGCCCTCGTCCGTGTAGTCGATGTGGGTGGTATAGGTATATTCCCGGGTCTTTCCGATGTCGTGCAGAAACGCCCCGCACAGCAGAAGATCGCGGTTCAGGCTCAGGTGGGAGTAATGGTCCCCCACCACGGCCGCCAGGCGGCAAACGGAAAGGGTATGTTCCAGAAGGCCGCCCAAATAGCCGTGGTGGAAATTCTTGGCCGCAGGGGCCCGCTTGAAGCGTTCGCAAAACCCTTCATCCGACAGGAACCGATCTACAAGCCTTTTCAGGGGACGATCCTGAATCGTGCCCAGAAGGTTCCCGAGATCCTGCATCATCTCGCGCACATCCAGGGGGGAGGCCTCCAGAAACAAAGACGGATCCTCTACCCGGTCCACGCGCTCCACCCGGGTCACCCTGAGCTGGACCTCGTTGCGAAAGGACTCGGCGCACCCTTCCACCTTCACCACATCACCTTCCGCAAACAGACCGCTCGCCGTCTTCGCGTTGTCCCAGACCCTCGCAGCCACCTCGCCCGTGCGATCCGCCAGGACAAGGCTCAAAAACGGGCTGCCCGTTCGAGTGGTTCCCAATCGCTTGACCTTGGCCAGATAGCGACCGCTCACCCGGTCGTTTTCCTTGAGGTCGGCCAGCCAGAGGTGGAGGTCCGGGGATTTTCCGTCGAGTGGTTCCATGTCTCAGTCGTCGAAATCCCCGGCCGGTCCTCGATCTCTATCAATGGACGAGGCGCGCTCTCGAATGCGCTCTTCAGACCACTCGGAGGGGTTTTCAATGCGCTTTCCTTTAGGGCCCGGGTTGTGGGATCCGGCCTCCAGTATGGCACTTACGGCCGGCGGGGCGGCATCCTGTGCATTGAACACCTCGGTGATCAGACCATAGACAAACCCGGCCACGCCTTCGGTCATCCGTTCTTGAATCTCCTTGGGCTGGGACAGGATCCTGTTTTCAAAGGGCAGGTTCAGCTTCTTGTAGTCACCGGCCTTCCAGCCCTGTTCCGTGGCATAGGCCACCATGTCTTCCCAGAGATCGTCCCGCACCCCCTGCCCGGATCGTTTCACGAACCGGCCGTTCTCATCCAGGCGGGCGTTTCCGTACTCGTTGACCTCCACACCCCAGGTGATCATCTGGAGGGCCGTGGCCACGTTCGCCTTGGTGGTACGGGTTTCCGAGGCGATTCGACGGAGCCGTTCCGAGTCGTTGCCCGAGGTCCCATGCTGCGCTCCACTCACCGCATACGGGGCCAGGGCCTCGTGAATCTCGGCTGTGAGCTCCACCTGAATTCCGGCTCCGCTGTCCTGTATTCCATGGGTGGTGCCGTTGTTCAATGCGATCCAGTCCGGGTAGATCTCATGGGCGTTCAACCCCTGAATCAGGAACAAGGCCTCTTCCACGGTGGAAATCCCTTCCTTTCCCTTGATCTCTCCCACCTCGGTTTCATACCCGGCCCAGGCCGGAATGAAGGGATCGAGCGCAATGTTGGCGAGAAGATTCTCATCGTCGGGCATGTGGGAAGCATCCACGGCTATGGAGGTAATACCGGCGTCGAACATGGTGGGAATCTCCACCTTGGCCGCCTCCACATCCTTGGTGCTCTTGATGCCGTAGTGATCGGCATGCACGGCCACGGGCACCGTGATGCCCATCTCATTGCACAGGGCGTCGACCTGGCGCGCAATATTCCAGTAGTTGACCGCACAGTAGGCCTTTGCCCCCCCCTCGCTCTTGGCGATCTCGATGATAAGGGGGGCGTTGGCACGCTGGGAGGCCAGGAGAGCCCCTCTAATCACGAAATGGTTTCGCCCGTTGGCGGCGATGGCAATGGCCCCGCCCCTGGCCAGCATAGCCCGGTCGATGACTTTTCCACTGACGATAAGGGCCCTGGAATTGGGAAACCGTCGCACGATATTGGGCGGCCGCCCGATCTCGAGGGCCTTTTCAAAGTCTTGTTGAGCGTTGTGCTCGGCTGACGACATGGCTTTCCTCCCTGGAGAGACAATGTTTTCTGCAACCCTTCCCACAAGGGGCCGGTTCGCTTTTCTCAACGGCCATCCATTGTTATGCGAACCCCCGGACCCTGTCAAGGAACAATGGTCCGGGCGCATTCCCGCTCCGCTTGACCGCCTGGGCCCCTTCCCCTATACTTTTTTGTAAACCGAAACGATTCCGGGATCAATTCAGGAAGAGGCAATCTCACTCATGGCGAGAAACAGGCAAGGGTACTGGCCGGATGAGTACGTGGCCAAGCGGCGAACGGCGTCTGAGGCGATCGGGATGATCCGCCGGGGAAAGCGAGTGTTCATCGGTTCGTCCTGCGGTGAGCCTCAGGCCCTGGTGCGCGAGCTGGCCGCCCGGTCCGCAGGGTTTGCAGATCTGGAGATCGTGCGCATATTGAGCCTGGAAACCGTCCCGCTCACCATGATGGCGGACGAGTCCTCCTGCCAGACCCTCAATCCGCGCACCTTCTACCTGGGCTCGGCCAAACCGCGGGCGCTTTCACGGAACAAGCGCTTTCTCACCCCCATCAACCTGTCGGCGGTGCCGCGCCTTTTTCGAACACGCCAGCTCCCCCTTCACGCCGCCCTGATCCAGGTCTCGGAACCGGACGACTTCGGCTGGCTCAGCCTGGGTGTCAGCGTGGACGTTACCATGGCAGCGGCCCGGTCCGCCGACCTGGTCATCGCCCAGATCAACCCGCGCATGCCCAGGGTGATGGGGCGAAGCTTCATCCATGTCCAGGACGTAGACCTCGTGGTGGAGTGCGAAGAAGACCTGCTCACAGTGGATAGCCCGCCCGAGGCTCCGTCGGCCGACCTGATCGCGCGGCACGCGGCCAAGCTCATAGAAGACGGATCCACGCTTCAAATCAGCCTGGGTGCGACCCCCCAGGCACTGCTGGCAGGCCTTTCGGACAAAAACGATCTGGGTGTTCACACCCAGTTTCTGAGCGACGGCATTATGGGCCTGGTGGCCAAAGGGGTGATCACGAACCGCAGGAAAGGCGTCAACGAAGGCAAACTAGTGGCCAGCGGAGCCATAGGCTCCACAGACCTTTACGAGTTTCTTAACGACAACCCGGGGATCGAATTCCACCCCTCGGACGTGGTGAACGATCCATCCGTGATCGCCCGTCACAATCGAATGGTGGCCATCAACATGGCCATGGCCGTGGACCTCACCGGGCAAGTCTGTGTGGACGCCCTGCCCTACAACAACTTTTCCGGTGTCAACGGGATCATGGACTTCGTCCGTGGTGCGAGCCAGTCGGCGAGCGGGAAAAACATTCTGATGCTCTTCTCCACGACTATGGACGGCAAAAGCAGCCGAATCGTCCCCTCTCTGGGGGACATCCCTGTGGTCGTTCCCCGCGGAGACGTCCAGTACGTGGTCACCGAGTACGGGGTGGTGAATCTCTTCGGAAAAAGCCTCCAGGAGCGTGCGATCGCCTTGATCAGCATCGCCCACCCTGATTTCCGCGACGAGCTGTTCCACGAGGCCAAGGAGCGCGGGTTGCTGGGCCAGGAGCGAACCCTTGCAGAGAGCATTAGAAGCGTCTATCCTCTCAAGATCGAGGAGAGCCGGGAGATCGGCGGGCATCGGGTGCTTTTTCGACCGGCCCGTCCCACTGACGAGCGCAGCATTCAGGAGCATTTCTACAACCTGGACCGGCGGGACGTGGTTCGGCGCTTCATGCACGAAAAGACGGCCTTTTTCCGTGAAGACGTGGCCGAGGTCTTTCAAGTGGATTACATGCATGACATGGCCATAGTGGCCGTGATCGGGGACCCGGGCTTCGAGCAGGTGATCGCGGTGGGCGGATATTTTTTCGAACCTGCCACCAACCTGGCCGAAGCGGCTTACAGCGTGGACCGGGATTGGCAGGGCCTGGGGGTTTCCGGCATCATTCAACGAAAACTCGTTGAAACCGCCAGGGAGCACGGCATCAAGGGATTCCGTGCGTACACGGATCCCACGAACCGGGCCATGATCCGGCTCTTCAAGAAGCTTCCCTACGAGGTCGCCGCCTCCTACGAGGGGGACATGGTGGTCCTGGAAGCGCGGTTCGACCGGCCCCGCAGTGGATGAACCTGAAGAAAGTGAAACCATCCCTTCTGCGGAGCAAGGTCCTACGGCTGCGGCTCGGGCTCCGGTTTCGCCTGTGCCGTCAAACATGTTATGATCTATGGATTTGCCGGTAATTATAAGCCGTTGCTTGTCGGCGGTCCTCGGCGGTCGCAACAAAAGAGGAGGTCGATACGGGGTACGATGCACACCTCTAAGGAAGGGGAGGCAGACATGGAAGAGGACGTCAAAAAATACGATGCCCACCTGAAAACATATTGGAAAGAGGCCTACGTGCAGGGCTGGGATGCTTACGAAGATATGCACAGGCGTTCCCTCGAGGAACCCGAGGCCTTCTGGGCCGAGCAGGCGGAGGCGTACCTTGTCTGGGAAAAGCCCTGGGAGCGAGTGCTCAAATATGACTTCGACGAAGCGCGTATAGAGTGGTTCGGGGGCGGTGTGCTCAATGCCTCCTACAACTGCCTGGACCGCCATCTGAACACCCTGAAGGACAAGGTGGCCTATTACTGGGAAGGGGACGATCCCGACGACCGGCGCACCCTGACCTATGGCGATCTCTACGAGCAGGTCAACCGAATGGCCGCCGTGCTCAAAGCCAGGGGCCTGGCCAAAGGGGACCGCGTGGTGGTCTACATGCCCATGATTGTAGAGCTTCCCGTGACCATGCTGGCCTGCGCGCGAATCGGCGCCGTTCACAGTGTGGTCTTCGGGGGCTTCAGTGCAGAGGCCCTGGCCAACCGGATCCAGGACTGCGGCGCCCGCATGGTCGTTACGGTGGACGGAGGATTCAGGGCCGGCAAGAGCGTGCCCCTCAAGCAGAACGTGGACGAGGCCCTGAAGAGTTGCCCCGGGGTGGAGACAGTGATCGTGTTCGACCGGGCCGGACTGAACCCTTCCATGGATTCCCAGCGGGAGGTGTGGTGGCACGAAGCCGTGGCGGACGATTCTCTGCCCGAACACGTCCCTGCCGAGCCCATGGACGCCGAGGATCCCCTGTTCATACTGTACACGAGCGGAAGCACCGGCAAGCCCAAGGGCGTGGTCCACACTCACGGGGGGTATCTGTTGTTTTCCGCCATGACCACCCGTATCACCTTCGACCTCAAGGACGACGAGGTTTTCTGGTGTACGGCGGACATCGGGTGGGTCACGGGTCACACTTACGGTGTGTACGGCCCCCTTATAAACGGGTTCACGAGCGTGCTCTACGAAGGGGTGCCGAACCACCCGGACTTCGACCGCTACTGGGCCGTCGTGGAACGCTACCGGGTGGCCAAGTTCTACACCGCTCCCACGGTCATCCGCGCTCTGGCCAAGGAAGGCCATGAGCATGTGGAGAAACACGACACCTCCAGCCTCAAGCTTCTGGGCTCGGTGGGTGAGCCCATCAACCCGGAAGCCTGGCGATGGTACTATCACTGGGTGGGACGTGACTGGTGCCCCATCATGGACACCTGGTGGCAGACCGAGACCGGGGGCCATATGCTGACCCCGCTTCCCGGAGTGGCCCCCATCAAGCCGGGATCCTGCTC
>CAZQCK010000152.1:3017-7655 GCA_964591925.1 uncultured Desulfobacterales bacterium | reverse complement strand
GTCCACCGACAACGCCGTAATGGTGGGCAGGGCGGCCGCCGCCGTGCTGGACCGCATGGCCGAACTCATCGCCCAATCGGTACACGCATTCCTCCACTTCATCAATGCGCAACCGGTCTACACGGTTAGGGAAGTGCTGGAGGGCGTTTTCATTGAGCCTACGGATCTGGTTCTGGTGGGAGGTCCGGCCGCCCAGCTGGCCGGCCCGCTCGAGCGTGCTCTCGGGCTTTCCTGCAGCGTGCCGCCGCATGCCGCGGTGGCCAACGCCGTGGGTGCAGCCGTCTCACGGGTCACCTGTGAGGTGACCCTCCACGCGGATACCTCCAGGGGCACCGTGGTGGTGCCGGAAGCAGGCATCGAGCAGTTCATTGACGGGGATTTCAATATGGAGCAGGGTATGACCCTCGCCCGGCAGTCCCTGGAAAAAGCGATCTTCGGAGCCGGCGGGACATCAAGCGAGCTGGAGGTCACCGTGGCCGAGCAGCAGTGCTTCAACATGATTCAGGGGTTCTCGCGGTCCGGAAGAAACATCCGCCTCAACCTGTGCGTCACGCCCGGGCTCATCCCGGACTGGCGCCGGAGGTCCTGAGCCATGCCGTCATCCCCCAAGCGAACCGGCCTCGTGTTCTTCCCGGCCTTTGACTGGGCCATCAGCCCCACCCACCCGGAAAGGGAGGAGAGGCTCCTCTACACCCGGGACCAGGTGCTGGAGGAAGGGCTCCTGGATCTCGACAACATCGTGGAGTACAGGGTTTGTTCCGCCTCCTTCGAAGACATCCAGCGTGTCCATTTCTGCGTGCCGGACGAGGCCTCGGTCACCACCGAGAGCCACCTCATCTCCGCCGGAGGCTGTCTGGTGGCCGCGGATGCGGTCCTGAAGGGCGAGGTGGACAACGCCTTCGCCCTGGTGCGCCCGCCGGGCCACCATGCCATGCGGGTGGTCCATGGAAACCGCGGCTTCTGCAACATCAACATCGAGGCGGTCATGGTAGAGCACATCCGCCGCACCTACGGCATCCGCAGGGTAGCCATCGTGGACACGGACTGCCACCACGGAGACGGCACCCAGGAGATATACTGGCACGACCCGGACACCCTGTTCATCTCGCTCCACCAGGACGGTCGAACCATATTCCCGGGGACCGGCTTCCCCAACGAGATGGGCGGTCCCAATGCCGTGGGGGCCACTGTGAACATTCCGCTCCCCCCTCAGACCGGGGAGGAAGGTTTCGCCGTGGTCCTGGAGGAGCTCGTCATGCCCCTGCTGGAGAGGTTCCAGCCCGAGCTCGTTATCAACTCGGCCGGCCAGGACAACCACTACAGCGACCCCATCACGGACATGAACTTCTCGGCCCGAGGCTATGCCGCACTAAACGCCCGGCTTCGGCCGGACATCTGTGTGCTGGAAGGCGGCTATGCCGTGGAAAGCGCTCTTCCCTACGTGAACGTGGGCATCATCATGGCCATGGCCGGGCTGGACTTTCGCATGGTCAAGGAGCCCAATTACGACCTGGAGTACCGCCCTCAGAGTCCGGCCGTGACCCAGAATGTCGACAGGCTGGTGGCACGCCTGAGGCAGGTGTTTCTGGACGGAAAGTTCGAAGCCCCCTCCCATGCGACAGGGGACGTGCTGGAACGGAAAAGAGAGGTTTTCTATGACACGGACGGCATCTTCGAGCGCCAGCGCGAGCTCATCCGGGTGTGCCGGGACTGTGCAGGCGCCCTGGGCGTGGAGTCCTCCGCCAGCACGGGCAACCACATCTTCGCCGTGAGGATCCCCTCCCATGCCTGCTCAGCCTGCCGCCGTACCGCGGAATCCTGGTTCGAACAGGCGGCGGAAGGAAAGTTCACACAGGTCTTTCTCCAGGATCGGGACCGGGACACCTTCGTGCGGACCTGACAGGCTGAACCGCCCCTGTCAACGCTCTCACCTCGTGGCGAAACGAATGTGGCGGATCTCCTGCTTCCAGGCTTGTTATGACGTTGCCGGGTACAAAAAGCCTGTTGCATCAACCGCACAGTATTCACACCTACACCCTGCAGCAATTCCAAAGCAGGACCCAGGATCCGCCTGCGCATCGAAAAAACAGGACCCGGATCATGAAACCTGAATTGAGCGTTTCAAATTGCAGTTTTTTTAGAAGAAGCGCATGCATGCAAAAAGTGATGCTCAAACCGGCCCTCTTTAATGACAAGCCTTTGATATGTTGTGTGTTTTTTCGATAGACTGCAATTTGAAACGCTCAATTCAGGTGAAAGGAGATCAAGACATGAACATTTTGCTGGTATACCCCAAGTTTCCTGAGACCTTCTGGTCTTTCACCTACGCGCTTCCGTTTATAGGCAAGAAATCGGCCTTCCCTCCCCTCGGCCTGCTTACCGTGGCGGCCCTGCTGCCTGAAGAGTGGTCCAAGCGCCTCAAAGATGAGAACACGGATGAGCTCAAGGATGAAGACCTGGCCTGGGCCGACCTGGTGCTCATCAGCGCAATGGCGCTTCAACGAAAAACCGCCGCCCGGATCATTGATCGCTGCAAGGGCATGGGAGTGAAGATCATTGCCGGAGGACCGCTTTTCACTGCTGAGCCGGACGCCTTCGAGCAGGTGGATCACCTGGTTCTGGACGAGGCCGAGCTGACCCTGCCGGCCTTTCTGGCGGACCTGGAGAACGGATGCGCCAAAAGGATCTACAACGCCGACGGGTATCCCGACATGCATGAGACGCCGGTTCCTTTGTGGAATTTGATTTCCATGAATCGCTATGCATCGTTGAACATTCAGTATTCCAGGGGCTGCCCCTTCAACTGCGACTTCTGCAATATTACGGCGCTCTTCGGACGAAAGCCGCGCACCAAGGCTCCGCAGCAGGTGGTGGCCGAGCTGGAAACCATTTATCAGGCGGGTTGGCGGGGCAATATCTTTTTCGTGGACGACAATTTCATCGGTAACAAGCGTTCCCTCAAGGAGCACCTGCTTCCCGCACTGATCGAATGGCGAAAGGGTAAGAAGGGATGCGTATTCTTTACCGAGGCCTCGATCAATCTTGCCGACGACCCCGAGCTCATGGACATGATGGTCCAGGCCGGATTCGATTCCGTTTTCATCGGCATCGAGACCCCGGATGAGAAAAGCCTCACCGAGTGCTGCAAGACGCATAATAAAAACAGAGATCTATTGCAGGATGTCAAAAAATTACACCGCTTCGGGCTCCAGGTCATGGGCGGATTCATCGTGGGCTTTGACAGCGACACCCCTTCCATATTTCAACGCCAGATCGAGTTCATACAGAGAAGCGGCATTGTAACGGCCATGGTGGGTCTGCTTCAGGCCCCTCCGGGGACCCGGCTGTTTGAACGCCTTGCGCGGGAGCAGCGCGTGTGCGCGGAGTTTTCCGGCGACAATGTGGACGGCCGCACCAATATCATCCCCGCCATGGGCCTGGACAAGCTCATGGACGGCTATCGCACCATCATGAAGCAGATCTACTCACCCCGCAAATACTACCAGCGGGTCAGGCGAATCCTGGCCGAGCTCAAGCCGCCGGCGGCGAGAACGCCCTCCGACCGGCAACGAATCCTCGCTTTCTGGCGCGCCTCCCTGCGGCTGGGCGTCCTGGGGAAGGAGCGGTTTCAATACTGGCGTCTGGTGACATGGACCCTTGTGAGAAGACCCAGGCAGCTCCCCTTGGCAGTGACCCTGGCCATCTACGGCCACCATTACCGAAGAATCTGCGAGGTGCACATTTTTGGAGCGGGCCGGCAGACAACCCCTTTTTCCAGTCCGATTTCCAACGTTCCTTCGGCTTCATAAGCGGCCGGTCTTTTGCGGCCCGGGTTTTCTGCCCTGAGCCGTTAAAACATGCCCTTTCCGGCTATTGGTCCAGTCGAATGGAGGTCGTGCTTTGCTGCGATCTCCATTCGAATCTCCTCAGGATCCCCGAAGTAGATGCAGTGCCCCGGGCAGACGTTGTCCGCGCATGCGGGAAGGAGCTCGCTGTCCACCCGGTGCGCGCACAGGTTGCACTTGCGCGCCACACCCCTTTCGTCATCGAAGGCAATGGCATCATAAGGGCACGCCTCCAGGCAGAGCCCGCACCCGGAGCAGGTGTGCTCGTCCATCACCACGATGCCGTCGTCCCGTTGAATGATGGCCCCCTCGGGACAGGCCTCCACACATTCGGGCTCATCACAGTGACGGCACACACTGACGCGAAAGGCGAAAAACGGATTTCCGTCGGAAATCCAGGGGCCCTCTTCCAGGACCTTTATCAGCTGCACACCCACGGGGTCCCGGTTTTCCTGCTTGCACGCCAGCTCGCAGGTCCGGCAACCCCAGCAGGACGCGTGGTCGATGATCAGATCGTAAGGCCTCATGCGTCCCCTCCCTTTTTCGCCTCGGGTCCAATCCTGCAGAGAAGCGTTCGAACATGGGTGGCGCCCATGGCCGGATCACAATCTTCATAGGCATTGGTCGTGAGGACGTTAATGTTGGAATCCGCCCACCCGTGCCCGGCGTCCTTTTGCTCCGGAAACCACCAGCCGTGCTCCGCCGAGACGATCCGGGGGTCCATGCCCTCAAAGAGCCTGGCCCGCTGCCTGACCCGGCCCCGCGGGGACTCGATCACCACCCAGTCTCCCTC